>JAUWQF010000066.1 GCA_030611205.1 Methanothrix sp. | reverse complement strand
ATCTGCTGCCAGGTGCCCAGGATGAGATGGCCCCCGGTGAAAGGAACGGTCAGGCTGGGTCCCAGGACCGAGGCCCGGATGTGGGAGTGGCCGTTGCCGTCGCCCCAGCGCAGGTTGTGAGCGTACTCTCTCTCCTGGGGGGCGAGGCGTTCCAAGGCCCACTTCATGTCTTTCTCCAGGCCTGGCTCGTACTCTATGGTTGTAACAGAGCCCGTGGCCCCGGGGGCGAAGACCACGGCTATGCCCGCATCCAGGCCCGACCCGCGGACCGCCTCTGTCACGTCGGGGGTTATGTCGATCATGTCTGCGTTGCCATGGGTCTGAAACTCGATGTATTCGGTCACGATCAAGGAGATCACCTCTCAGCGTTGATGCTATCATGTCGAGGTATCTGATGTAACCTTCGTTCTCCGTCTAGCGGCGGGTCGTGGGTGTGTGCCACTGAAAGAAAGCCCAAGAACCGATAGCTAGCAGCTAATTATCCCTGAGATCATTAAAGTGCCGATTGCTAGCGGTTTTCAGTAACTCACCCACACGACCGTTTTTAGCACATCTTTGAAAAAGGAATCGAAGCTGGAATCCAGGATGCAGACTGGGGCAAATGAGAATTAAAGGGACAAAACGTAGCGGAATGAAACTCATGCCTCTAACAGATGAACAAAAAAAGTAACTACTCAGGCACCTAAACCACTATCGGGGGACTTCACTATGCAGGAACTACCCGGGACATGGGGCATACTGTAACCAAACACGGAATATAACCGCAGAGTACGCAAAGGGGCGCGGAGGGAAAATAAATGGTTAAATGCTCTGCGTTCCTCTGCGCCCTCCGCGGTTATTTTTCTTGCCAGAAAGTACAGGATCGCAATCGGGAGACCAATCAACATACCTGAGTAGTTACCAAAAAAAATCGTAATGAAGCTGTTCAATTGTGGTTAATACGAGGATAATAGGTACCGAGCGACGCAGAACTGAAAAAGCGATCAATAAAGTTGGCCTCACTATCACCCCGGTCGGCAATGGTCACAAGGTTCTGGGAAGGGAATTAATCAAAGCCTTTTGTCATCTCAAAGGCATTCCAAAAGGTCGGATACTTTCTTTCCCCTGTAGTTTGTCTCGGAATGTTTTTATTTTGCCGGAATCCTGATCGATAACTGTCCCTGGAACAAATTCTTCAATAGTGGGAATCATATCTTCGATCTCGCCAAGGTCAAAAAGATCTAATTCTGGTGCTAGTGACCACATATGATATAAATCAGAGGAAAATTGTTCCCAATCAAATATATTGTATTCTGATAGAGAATCTAATATATTTGATGGGGGCGAACTGTATATCATAGCAGAATCTAGTGCATCCTGTAAATATCCAAGACGTTCTTCTGGCAAAGTTCTGCGCCTATTCGACAATTGTAAAGCAGCAGCAAATCGGATTATTGCCTGTGTAGCCGAGTGTTTAATATTCAATAGCCTCCATCCATATGCAAAGGCCCAGTCAAATGGAGGGGGAAATTCGATGAATTCAGGAACATTTATCTTTTCTCGTAATAGTTCCCTTTCAGCTAGACTCAGCATAGTAGGATCCTCAACTGCCCTTTCCAATAATAATTCGATATCTAGAAGCTCTTCTGAGACCTTCGGAAGACGCAAGATCATCTGAAGTAAGGGTGGATCGCCTTCCCAAGGAGGTTGGAGGAAGCGAATAGAAATAAGACGATGAGATTTGTAGACCGGAAATATATAAAGACCATCCGCTATCGTAGCAGCATTGCCAACATCATAAGACTCTGGACAACCATGTACCAAGATCCTCTCTCCAGCCCATTTAACGAAAGGACCTGCATCCATTCCTTGACTTGGCCACGGTAAGAAATTTAGACCAAAGAACTCCAGACCAATGTCAATTTCCTCATCAAATGGAGTTGGTAGCAAATTGATCTCATCAGTTGATATTTTTCCCCATTCTAAGGCTTTGAGGCGTCCTTTTGCCTCTAAAAAGATAATTGGCCAATGTTTATGTGGAAAATTCTCCCATAGACTACGAGGAGTAATGTTATGGAATAAAACAATGCGCCCCATTTGATATAGCCTTTCGAGAGGATCTAGTGCAAGTAGATTTTTCAGATATGTTTTACATATATGTTTCAAATGCGCCTGATAAATTGGGGCATCCCAGGGTTCCGGATGTCCTTGAAATTCTGTCCGGGATAAGTCAATCTGTGAAACTCTTGTCTTTGTCAAATTCACCACTAGTCGAGGTGGTAACTCATAATCTGATGGTAGTATAGTAGAGATGAACCAAGGTAATGATGTTGCTGGCAACAAAATACCGTCTCTGTATACGGCATAAGTCGGATGGCAACGAGAGCTTCGACACAAGCCAACTGCTTTTTTACTTCTATAATGAGACCAGTAATCACTACAGCGTACTAATTGTTCTGAATCTCTTTCAGCTTGATCCCGCATTATGATCCTCGCCTTCCATCTAGCCACATCAACCTCATCATTAATGGGAACTAGATAAGTTAAGACACCTTCGTACTCATTCAGACCTAAATCAGTGGCGAGATCCAATCGTTCTTCTTGAAAAAACTCGCACGCCGTCTGTAAGTCTTGCGGACGAATTGCCTCCGACCATGGATAGCTCAAGTCAAGCTGATGTACTTCGAATTCGTCACCGAAACGATTACGTGCGGCCTCGGCATTTTGTTTAGGGTGAAGTATAATCGTTTTACGATCACCTTCGGTGATAACTATGGGAAACTCTACAAACCCCGCTACGATAGAGAGATATTCGGTCGCATTTAGGGGCTTGACAGTTTTGTTCTCCTCATCAATATCGGAAACCTTCTTGCCTTCAATGAAGACTCGGACAGTTGTTCCAATTTTAGTTGTCTCTTGGGGGAGCGTTTCTATACGAAATTGTCGACGTGAGTCTGGAATAGTAATCTTCAATGGCTCGCTCTGTGGGGGTAGGTTTTGATCCTTATATGTTTCGATTTCGATGTGATTAGTGCCCATAATGCAACTTAAAATCCCGATTCCGAAACGAGAAATGGGGTCCATCACCAGCCCTTCACGCTCAAACTTTAGACTTCTGTAGTAGCTTTTTCCTGCCACAGCCAGGTAATTTTCGACTATGTATTCGTCCATACCAATGCCGTCGTCAGTCCAGGTAACGATGATATCACCGTTTTCGAGGTGCTGGACGTTGACTTCGATAACCCCAAGGTTCCCCGGATTGAAGCCTGCATACTTCTGGATGATTTCCCGCCTCATACGGATGGCATCAATACTATTCTGAAGCAGCTCACGGAGGAATACATAAGGATCGCCTTGGTATATCTTATCGCTGAGAATTTCAAACATCTGATCACGGGAGAACTCGAATCTGATCGACGTTTTCTTAAATCCTCTTGCCGCTACGCGCCATTCAATGTGGTATAGGTCAAGCTTGTGACGCGGGTCGTTCATCCGCGCCAACAAATCGTTACAACCCCGAAATTGCTCTTCACACCAGACTCGTAGATCTTCAAGTGCAGCGTAGACCTCGTAATCGTTGGTGCTACCGTCCACCAAAATAACGCGCCCGTTCTGATATTCGGGACATGTCACAGGCCTTAGAGCGCGGTGTTTTGCCCACTCCATCTTGGAGCGTGGACCCCTGGGAGCGACGAATTTCCAGATAACATAGGGCGTTCGATCTTCAGCCAGATCAAGCAAATCAATAAGGCGAAGATAGACTGCAAGGGCACGAAGGTTAACAGTCTCACGCATCACAGAGAAATTAGTCGGATATGAATCGGGATCTTGCAAATCCTCGAAATCAAGCCAGTGTCCCTCACAAACTCGTGATGCTGCGTCAGCCACACCCCCATCAATCGGCTCGAAGAACCTCCGAACCCTTTCCGCGCTACGAAAAGCGTGGGTTTGTCGAACGTACTCGCGCCAGATATCAACCGGAATGTCCTTAACACAGTCCTCATCGTCTGTTGTCAACCGCTGATTACGTACAAACCTAGTAAAACGAGATTGTTCATCAGGCAAAATCCACAGATCTTCTTCTCTGGTTCCTTCGGACAATTTTCCCATGGTGATGAATTGCTTTTCAGGGTCGCTAACAGACATGCCCCAGTCATGCCCATATAGTGCGACAGCCAGTACGAATAATTCGGCAAAGTTCATAGCTTCGAGGTGTTTTCGGCCCAGAATCATATCGGCAACGTGGAATAGGCGCGTGAGGTGGTATTGCTCGTCATGAGGCGTGTATTCCGGAAAGAGTTCGTTGATCTGACGAACTTCCTCGCTTACCCGCTGGCGAAACTCAACTAACCGGCCAAAAACATCGAAATTGATGTCACGCTTTTGGTTGACCTTCTCAACTAATAGATCTAATAATTCGCAATCAGGGAGCGTCTCCGGAATTTTAGTATCAGACATGCTATACCACTGAAATCTTAATTGTTGTCCACCCGTTTAAGATTAACCGCTAATTCCGTTAATTTCAAACGACGATAGTTTATAACTTCACACACTCCCTCAGATACGAAAAGAGGTAACGTAACGAATTTTCTCATAACACCACGTTCTCAACTGTATTTGAAGTAACTCAAGCACTTTTGCCGAACGTTTAAATACGTTTTGGTTTATCGAACACGTCGATATTATGATTTAAGTTAAAATTAGATCTGTGTTTGGCAAAACGTCTTATTATATAGTTATAAATTGACGATCTTCACGCCCGCAAGTGTTATTAATCAAAATATGTGTCGTTATTCTCGGCAAATTTGATTTGGCTTAGAGACACATACGAATAAAGGAGAAAAGGAGCTGTGGTAGATTGGCAATATCCACGATAGTCTCACCCTATGGTGAAGTGAAGAGGTCGGTCAGAGAGGAGGAGGAGGAGGAGGGGGCCGTACTGCTGGTGGCCTTCGGCACCAGCTACCCCGAGGCGCAGGCGGCCTTCGACGACGTCGAGGACCTGTACAAAAAGGAGCTCCCAAATACAGAGATCAGGATGGCCTTCACATCGGACTTCATCAGGCAAAAGATAAGGAAGAGAGACGACGTGTTCGTGGACAACCCCGTTACGGGTCTTGCAAGGCTGAACGACGAGGGCTACGTGAACGTGGCGGTCCAGTCGCTCCACGTGATCCCCGGCGAGGAGTACCACGACCTGATGAACATCGTCGGCGGCTTCAGGAGCATCGCCGGGAAGTTCTCCTTCCGGTGCCTGGCACTGGGCACGCCGCTTTTGACCGGCATCGAGGACTACCAGGCGGTCTCCGTCGCGCTGGGGTCCCAGTTCGATTGGATCACCGGCGCCGACAGAAGGGCCCACGAGAGCGCCCGTGATCCCGGCGAGACCGCGGTAGTCCTGATGGGCCACGGTACCGGGCACTTCGCCAACAGCGCCTACTCCCAGATGGCCAACCTTCTGGAGAAGGATTACGAGAACGTCTTTTTGGGCACGGTCGAGGGCTACCCAGAGCTCGAGGACGTTCTGGAGAGGGTGAAGGCGTCCGGCGCGGAGAGGGTCAGGCTGATGCCCTTCATGGTGGTGGCCGGGGATCATGCCACCAACGACATGGCCGGGGACGAGCCAGACTCCTGGAAGAGCATCTTCGAGCAAGAGGGGTTCGAGGTCGAGGTCTACCTCCGGGGGATGGGGTCGAACGAGGCGGTGACGCAGATCTTCGTGGCGCACACCAGGGCGGCTCTTGGCGAGCCGGGGGAGTTTTGAAGAAGGGCCAAAGGCGCCTATTAGGATAGGTTTTAGAGGTTGAACCTCAGAAGATATCTCCCAAGACCTTTCGCAGAGGTGCCTATGATGACCCAGGAACCGATCAATCAGCAGAAGAGAGACGAGACGAGCGAGGCTGCAACCTTGCACAACCTGGCCTCGATCGACATGGAGCATGGCGAGTACAACGCCGCGCAGGATAAGTACCAGAGGTCGCTGGAGATCAGCCAGCAGATCGGCGACAAGACGGGTGAGGCCGCGACCTTGCACAACCTGGCCACGATTGACATGGAGCATGGCGAGTACAACGCCGCGCAGGATAAGTACCAGAGGTCGCTGGAGATCAGCCAGCAGATCGAGAACAAGGCGGGCGAGGCTGCAACCTGGCACCAGCTGGCCGCGATCGACGTGGAGCGTGGCGAGTACAACGCTGCACAGGAGAAGTACCAGAAGGTGCTGGAGATCAACCAGCAGATCGGAGACGAGGCAGGCGAGGCTGCAACCTGGCACAACCTTGCCACGATCGACATGGAGCGTGGCGAGTACCACCCCGCCCAGAAGAAGTAAGAGAACCAGGGGGAGATCCACGCGCAGGAGAAGTACCAGAAGGTGCTGGATATCAACCAGCAGATCGAAGACGAGGCGGGCGAGGGCTCAGCCTGGCACCAGTTGGCCTTGATCGACATGGAGCGTGGCGAGTACAACGCCGCACAGAAGAAGCTCAAAAAGTCGCTGGAGATCAGCCAGCGGGTCGGAGACGAGACTGGCGAAGCCGCAGCCTGGCACCAGTTGGCCACGATCGATATGGAGCATGGCGATTACGACCCCGCGCAGGAAAAGTTCCAGAAGTTGCTGGAGATCGACCAGCAGATCGGTGACAAGACGAACGTGGCCTACGACTGGCACCAGCTGGCCACGATCGACGTGGAGCGTGGCGATTACAACCCCGCGCAGAAGAAGCTCAAAAAGGCACTGGAGATCGAACAGCAGATCGATGACAAGGCGAACGAGGCTACGACCTGCGCCCAGATCGGCATCATAGCCGCGATGGAAGGGCGCGTCGAAGAGGGACTGCGGCTCGTCGCCCTGAGCTCCATGATCCTGGATGAGATCGACCACGACGATTTCAAGCAGGCCATGCTTTGGATCAACCGCCTGGCTTCGGAGCTTGAATATTCTCCGGATATGTTCGAGGCCATGTGCGGGGCAGTGGTAGAGGCCTACCAGCAAGACAAAGGCCAAGGCCTGGTCGAGGCTGCGCTCGGTATGTGGTAGCGCCTCCCACGAAGGCTTAAAACGGTTATCGGACGAGAGAGGCCTATCCATGAAGAAGAATAAGAAGACTATCATCGACAAAGAGTGCGATCCCGATTACCAGGATGTGCAGAAAGAACTCCAGACGTCACTGAAGAAATTCCGGTCGGAGGGCGACAAGAAAGGCATGGCTATGGCCTGGTACGGCCTGGCCACCATCGACTTTGATCTGGCCAGGTATAAACCTGCCCGCAGGAAGCTCGATAAGGCCATGAGGATCTACCGGCGGATAGATGACAAGACGGGTCAGATTAGCATCAGGTTCGCCCTGGCCTCGGTCGACACGGCGGAGGGTAAGTACGAGAGCGCCCGGGCTACGTACGAGGACCTGCTAGAGATCTATCGGCTGGCCGGTATACAAGAGAGCGAAGCCGCTACCTGGTACGCGCTGGCTCTGATCGATGCATATCAGGGCAGGCGCGATATGGCGTGGGAGAAGTTCCAAAGATCGATGGCGATCAATGAGGATATCGGCGATGGGAAGAGGTCGATCGCAGACTGGCACGACCTGGCCATGGTCAAGCTGAGAAACGGCGAGTATAAACCGGCCAGAGAAATCCTCCGGAAGATGCTGGAGATCGAAGAGGTTACCGGGGACGATGCAAGCAGGGCTTCGACCCTCCACACCCTGGCGTTGGTCGACCTGGACCAGGGCGAGTACGAGGCAGCGGAGGAGAGGCTCCGGGCGTCGCTGGAGTTCAACCAGCAGATCGGTGACAAGGCAGGCGAGGCCGTGGCCTGGTACAACCTGGCCACGATCAACCTGGTGCATGGCGATTACGATGACGCAGAGGAGAAGTTCCAGAGATCGCTGGAGCTCAGCCATCAGGTCGGCGACAAGGAGGGCGAGGCTGTGACCTGGCACGCCCTGGCCACGATCAACCTGAACCGTGGCGATTACGGCCTCGCACAGGAAAAGTATCACAAGTCGCTTGAGATCAAGCAGCAGATCGGCGACAAGGAGGGCGAGGCTACGACCTGGCACGCCCTGGCCATGATCGACCTGAACCGTGGCAATTACGACCACGCGCAGGAAATGTATCAGAAGTTGCTGGAGTTCAACCAGCAGATCGGAAACAAGACGGACGAGGCCGCGATCTGGCACGCCCTGGCTTCGGTCGACCTGAACCGTGGCGACTACGACCTCGCGCAGGAGAAGTTCCAGATGTCGCTGGAGATCTCTCAGCAGATCGGCGACAAGAGGGGCGAGGCTGCGGCCTGGCAGGCCCTAGCCTCGGTCGACATGAACTGTTGCAATTACGACCTCGCGCAGGAGAAGTATCAGAAATCGCTGGAGATCTCCCAGCAGATCGGCGATAAGACGGGTGTGGCCGCGACCTGGCACGCCCTTGCTACGATCGACGTGGAGCGAGACAATTACGACCTCGCGCATGAGAAGTTTCAGAAGGCGCTGGAGATCTCTCAGCAGATCGGCGACAAAGCGGGCGAAGCTGCGACCTTCGCCGGTATCGGTGTCATGGCCGCGAAAGAGGGGCACATCAGAGAGGGTCTGCGGCTGGTCGCCCTGGGTGCCACGATCATGGATTCCATCGGCCATGCCAACCTCGAGCAGGTCGTGCCCTGGATCGACGGCCTGGCTTCAACGCTCGGATATTCCCAGGATTTGATCGAGGCCATGTACGAGGAGACGACAGAGGCCTACCGGCAAGACCAAGGCCGGGGTCTGGTCGAGGCTGTGCTCGGCGCGCGGTAGCGCCTCTGCTGCGATTGCTTAAAACGGCTCTTGGACGAGAGAGGTTGTACCAATGGAGAACATTATCTTCGACAAGGAGCGCGATTCCGATCACCCGAATATGCAAAAAGAGCTCCAGAAGGCGCTGAAGAGATTCCGGTTGGAAGGCGACAAGATGGGCATAGCTATGGCATGGTACGGCTTGGCCTCCATCGACACCATTCTGGGCGAGTGCGAACCTGCCCGCAGGAAGTACGAGAAAGCCATGAGGATCTACCGACAGGCAGGGGACAAGGCGCGCCAGATGACCATCAGGTTCGCTCTGGCCACGGTCGACCTGGAGGAGGGCGAGTACGAGAGGGCCCGGGCGACGTACGAGGACCTGCTGGAGATCTACCAGCTGAACGGTGAACGAGATAACGAAGCCATAACCTGGCACGCACTGGCTCTGATCGATGCGCATCAGGGCAGGCACGATATGGCGTGGGAAAAGTTCCAAAGATCGATGGCGGTCAAAGAAGAGATCGATGAGGAGATCGATGAGGAGATGTCCATCGCGACCTGGCACGCCCTGGCTCGGGTCAAGCTGAAGAACAGTGAGTACAAACTAGCCAGAGAAATTCTCCTGAAGATGTTGGGGATCGAAGAGGCGATCGGAGACGATGCGAACAGGGCGTCAACTCTCCACATCCTGGCACAGGTCGACCTCCACCAGGGCGCGTACGATGTAGCGGCGGATAGGTTCCTGGAAGCGTTGGAGTTCGAGCACGAGATCGGTAACAAGGATGGTGAAGCCGCGAACTGGTACAACCTTGCCAAGGTCGACCTGGGCCGTCAGGAGTATGAAACGGCGCGCGAGAAGTTCCAGAATGCACTGGAGATCAGACAGGAGATCGGCGACAAAGCAAGCGAGGCTGCGACCTGGCACCAGCTGGCCATGATCGACCTGGACCAGGGCGAATACAAGGCCGCGGAGGAGAAGCTCAGAATGACGCTGGCGATCAGACAAGAGGTCGGCGACAGGGTGGGTGAAGCCGCCATATGGCACGATCTGGGATCGGCCGAGGCGGAGCTGGGCAAGTACGGACCTGCCCGGGAGATGCTCCAGAGAGCACTGGCGATCTGGCAACAGATCGACGACAGAAGGGGCGAGGCTGCGACCTGGCACCAGCTGGCCAGGGCCGACCTGGACCAAGACGAGTATGAGGCCGCGGAGGAGAAGTTCCAGAAGGCGTTGGCGATCACGCAAGAGATCGGCAACAGAGGTGCCGAGGCCGCAAACTGGTACCACCTCGCCGGGGTTGATCTGAGCCGTCAGGAATACGAAACGGCGCGCGAGAAGTACCAGAAGGCACTGGCGATCAGACAGGAGATCGGCGACATAGAAGGCGAGGCCACCGTATGGCACGACCTGGGGGCAACCGAGGCGGAGCTGGGCGAGTACGGACCCGCCCGGGAGAAGCTCCAGAGAGCACTGGCGATCAGACAGGAGATCGGCGACAAAGAAGGCGAGGCTGTGACCTGGCATCATCTGGCCATGATCGACCTGGACCAGGGCGAGTACGAGGCTGCTGAGGAGAAGCTGCTGAGGGCGCTGCCGATCGAGAAATTGGTCGGCGAGAAGGTGGGCGAGGCCGCGACCTGGCACAACCTGGCCGTGATCGACATGGTCCGCGGAGAGCGTAGATCGGCGTCTCAGAAGTTCCAGACATCTTTATCGATAAACCAGGAGATCGGAAACAAGGAAGACGAATCTCAGACATTTACCCAGATCGGGTTGATGGCCAAGGGCGACGGCCGCATCGAAGAGGGTCTGCGGTTGGTCATCCTGGCCGCAGCGATCTCGGTCTCGTTCGAGTCCCCCGACCGCGTGCGCGACGTGCCGGCGGTAGGTCGCCTGGCTTCAGAGCTTGACTACACCCAGGAGCGGTTCGATGCCGTCTTCGACGAGGTGGTCGAAGCCTACCGGCGCGATCGGGGCCGGAGCCTGATCGAGGCGGCCTTCGGCGACGCCTGACCGCTGCGAAGAATGCCGGGGTCGGGCACTGTAGAAAAAGCGCTGGAAATCAAGCAACATATCAGAGACAAGGCTGGTGAGGCTTCCACCTTGCACCAGCTGGCCTCCATCGACATGGAACGGGGGCGAGTACGATGAGGCCCGGAAGAAGTTCGAGACGGTGCTGGAGATGAAGCGACAGAGAGGAGACAAGGCGGGCGTGGCTGACACCTTGCACCAGCTAGCCGCCATTGACATGGACCGGGGCGAGTACGATGAGGCCCGGAAGAAGTTCGAGACGGTGCTGGAAATCAAGCAGCAGATCGGAGACAAGGCTGGTGAGGCTGCCACCTTGCACCAGCTGGCCTCCATCGACCTGGACCTGGATGAGTACGATGAGGCCCGAAA
>JAUWQF010000105.1 GCA_030611205.1 Methanothrix sp. | reverse complement strand
AGAACATCATGGCTGCCAGAGAGTTTGTGGCCAACATAACCCACAACCCCCTGGTCTTCGTGGAGACGGCCCTGGGCGACCTGGACGGGGACAGGTTTGTCCGCCGGGACGGGGAGATCATCCTAAAAGACGCAGAATCCTGGGCGCTCTTCAGGTGCGATCCTCTCCGGGTGGACATATCCATGCCCAAAATCGAATTTGTCAAGGGTGAAGTTCTCAGAAAAGAGTTCCGGGCGGTCAACAGGGGGACGAACCTGGTCATCGAGGCCGCGGTGGCCGCCACCAGGTACATGGCGCTGGGGAGCGAGATCTATCTTGACGAGATCTTCAAGATCAGGCGGATCGTGGGACGGTGCGGCGGTCCCAGGGACGTCAAAGCCATGGATCTCCTGGATAAGCTTCTGGACCTGTAGAGGCTGATCTGATATGAGACCGGATAGGTTGCCTCTGGGCTGTATGGAGCTGGACCGGCTCCTGGGCGGCGGGTTCGAGCCGGGGATCATAACCCAGATATTCGGTGAGGCAGGAACCGGCAAGACCAACATCCTCCTGCAGCTCGCCGTTCAGGCGGTGGCAAGAGGTCTTAAGGTCGTCTTCATCGACACCGAAGGATTTTCTGTGGACAGGTTCAAGCAGATAGCCGGCGAGGATGCCAAGGAGATCGCCACCAATATAGTGGTCTTCGAACCCCTGGACCTGGAACAACAGCACGTTTCCATCAAGGAGACCGCCAAGATCGTGGGCAAGAACTTCGGGCTGGTGATGATCGATTCGGCTACCGCCCTCTACAGGTCCGCCCTGGTGGCAGAAGACAACCGACCCCTGCACCGGGCGCTCGCTTCGCAGCTGGGGGACCTCCAGGTGATCACCAGGAAGCACCGTATCCCGGCGGCAGTAACCAACCAGATCTACATGGATATGGAGACGGGCAAGCTTAGGCCAATAGGTGGTACGGCGATGATGCACAGCTGTAAGACCATAATCGAGCTGGAGAAGGTAAGTGCGGGCCGGAGGCGGGCCAGACTTGTGAAACATCGGTCCCAACCCGAAGGCGCTACAGCAAAGTTCAGTATAACCGCCCACGGCATCGAATGATCTCAGAGAGATCTCGTCATTATTATAGCACCTTCGCCATCGGGATAATAGTCAAGGCACGCGGTCGCCATCCCGAACCCCATCTTGGCGTAGAGAGATTGGGCCTTCTGGTTTTCCATCCTCACCTCCAGGATCACCTTAATCACCCCCAACCTCCGGAATATCGCCATCAGATCGGTTATCAGCCTGCACCCGATCCCTAGGACCTGATGACCGGGTCTCACCGCCAGCCAGAACACCCGCCCCTCGGATGGTGACTGCCTGAACCCCACCACCACTCCTATGATCTGGCCTTCACTTTCTGCCACCAATAATGTAGACGGATGGGACTCGTAAAATGTGGTGAAGAGGACCGGATCGTGATCGCCACCCACATCGGCATCCACCTCCAGCACCCCACCCAGATCGCGAGGCTCAAACCTCCGGATCGTGACCGTCTTCTTCTCTCCGTATCTGGCCTTCATCTCTGGCCCACTATTTCTCATTGTACATAAAGTATAACTTTATGTGCTCAAGTAAATGCGAGCGTAAGCGAGCATTTTCTTGTTGTATATAATGTATAACATTATGTACTCAGAGTAAATCCGACCGAAGGGAGGATTTTTCTCGTCAGGATAATAGCTTATCGATGTGAGCGGCGAGTGACCCCGGATATCTCAAGCATTTTAACCATCATCGCCCATGGGTTACTTATCGATGTGAGCGGCCCCGAATATCTCAAGCTTTTTAACCACCAACCACCCATGGGCTACCTATCGAGACGGACCTTCCGGAAAAATCAGGAGATTAGATGAACAGACGAATTGCAGTCGTGCTCTTGGTGTTATCGGCCCTCATCTCAGTGGCCCAGGGCGAGACGTTCAACGGCACCACCTATATCCTCAGCGGGTCGGAGGTCGAGGTCGTACAAGCTGTGAAGGGGAGCTGTTTCAACCTCACCCTCCACACCAAGTCGAACATTACCTTGATCAGCGACTCGGGCGACCAGGTGCCCTTCAACAGCACGGTGAACTTCTGGCGGGGGTCGTACAAGTATCGGATCCTCACAGAGGAGCCGGTTAGGGGTCATCTGAACTACACCCAGCCTCTATCCGATCAGCGGTTAGTCGTCTCGATGATGCCGGACGAGTCGTTCAGGGTGGTCCTCCCGTCTGGCTATTCCACAGGAGGTTCGTTCCTGGGAAGGGCCAGGCCCACGCCGGACGAGATATACCAAAAGGATGGGAGGATGGTCCTGACCTGGCGAGGGACTCCCAAACACCGGGTCGTCAATGTGAACTATTACAAAGAAAAGGCGCCCAGAGAGTTTCAGTTCTTCCTCCTCTTCCTCTTATTTGTGGGCGGACTGGTGGCCCTGGAGTACCTGATAAATATGAAACGGCTGAGGTCGGTCCAGGAGGAGGATGAGGAGGATGAGGAGGAGGATGAGGAGGAGGATGAGGAAGAGGAAGATCCTGACAGAGAAGAACGACAGGTGTAAGTACCTGGCATCGTGTGGAGGATGACGATGATCGAAGTTGGACCCATCTGGGATCGGGTCTTCATGGTTGGCGGACCCGGACTGTCACAGCCCACAGATTGTTGCGTATACCTGGTCGATGCTGGGGAAGACCTGGTGATGATCGACAGCGGTGCAGGACCCGGTGTGGGACAGATCGTGAAGAACGTCGTCTCCATCGGTTATAGTATCCATCAGATCAAAGAGATCGTGGCGACCCACTACCACATAGACCACATAGGAGGGCTGGCCTTCCTGAAAGGGCTCTGTGGCTGCATGGTGATCGCCCACGAGAGAGACGTCGAGGGTATCGAGCTGGGTGATACGAGGCTCACCGCGGCCAACCTCTACGACCTGGATTATGATCCTGTGAAGGTGGACATCATCCTGAAAGAGGAGATGGAGACGCACTCCTTCGGCGACCTAAAGTTCCACTTCATCCACACGCCGGGTCACACGCCGGGAAGCATCGCCGTCTATCTGGACCTCGATTGTGGGCGGGTGTTATTCGGCCAGGACGTTCATGGACCCTTCTGCGACGAATGGGGGTCCGACATCAACCAGTGGCGCAGGTCGATGGAGAAGCTCTTGGACCTGGAGGCGGACGTCCTCTGCGAAGGCCACGCCGCCATAATCAAGGACAGAGCTGAGGTAAGCCGTTACATCGAGTCCCAGCTGAGAAGATATCAGAACCTCTGAACGTCTATCAGAGGTCGGCACCTATGGTGAAGACGTCGGTGAAGGTATCGTCTTTGGTTACGTATATCTCCGCGTCCAGGAACCGGGACACGGTCTCGATGTTGGTCCTGGTATGTCTGGATACCGATCGAGTGGTGTAGCTGCCACCGGCCAGGGCCAGGTAGGGCACGAGCTGGTCTGCCAGATGGATATCCACCGCAGCCTTCGACTCGATTTCGGTCAGCATATCTTCGGCAGCAAGACGACCTACCGATTCTGCTCTTACTCCTCTGGCACCCAAGGCGCTCGATCCTTTGTAGCTCGACCAGAGGGTGATACCGCTACCTGTAGAGGGCGCTTTCTCCAGTGCTGTCTCCACAAAGGTCTCCCGACCTGCGTTTATTAGCGTCTGGACGGCAGACTCGGCCTGCCTTCTGGCAACGTGTTCGGGAAGGTTGGAGCAATGGGAGATTCCTCGGACCTTTCCTGGCTCTTGGATCTTGATATCTGCGCGCCTCAGCCTGGAAGGCTCGACCTCTAGGACCGCCCGTCCACCGCCCCGGGGGTAGTAGCCGCGCCTGATGCAGACCAGCCTGGAACGTACACCGAACCTGCCGAAGGCGGGCAGGGCGACCTCTTGCAGATAATCGATGGTGGGTGACCAGTTGACATCGGTACCGCCCCTGACCTCCAGGGATACCGACCCGTCTGCGTGGACCAGGGCCGGAAGAAGACACTGCATCAATAGGGTGATGCTGCCCGCGGTACCGATATCGATCTGATAATCGCCTCCTCCTTTGACCTCGGCAGGACGAAAGGTGATCAAATCAGAGCCGGGCCTCACCCCTTCGATATCGGAACCGGATATTAGAGCCAGGGCCTCGATGGCCTTGACATGCTGATGAGATAGGCCGGGTTTTGGCCGTCCCGCTCTTATGTTGGATATCCTGACCGGGGTCCTGGTGACCGCAGAGAGGGCAACGGCGGTTCTGACTATCTGCCCGCCGCCCTCGCCTCTGGATCCGTCGATCTCGATCATCCCAAGGCAGCTTCGAACTGGATGCCGAACTCCTTGCAGAGTTCCTCGACCTTGGCAGCGGCATCGGCCAAAAGCTCTACAGGGTCGGAACCGTTCGTCTTCAGGCGGAAGATGGGGTTGGTCATGGTGGGAAACTTAGCGTCGTAGGTGGTGATCTGAACGTGGTCGTCCTCCAGGAGCACGGTCTTGAGGAGGTTTAAGAGGGTGTGGTCCTCGTCTTCGAACTCAATCTGAACTTCGTCCTCGGTCTTTTTGAGTATTTTTATATTCACCTAATCATCCCCAGCCCGTAATCCGTGCTCAACTTTCTGGTCTCCACGTTGCCACAGTCGGGACATTCCAGTTTTCCATCTACCAGTCGAAGGGCTGTGGCGCACCTGCTGCAGTAAGCCTTGATCACCCCCAGGTCCTCGTCCTTGGTGCCGAGGTCCAGAGGATGTTCTTTTATGATCTTCGCCTTCACTATGTCTCTCGGGCCGAATAGCTGTTTTATGTCCTTAACGTAGGTGTTCCTGATGTTAGATACGTAGATCAGCGCTTCGGTGCGGGGTATGGGCCTGGATTCGTAGCCTCTCTTGAAAGCTAGGGCAACGATGGCCATCTTGTCTCTCATATTCGTGATCTGGCCCACCACCACGTCTCCCACGGAGAGCTCTGGAAGGCTGTTCACTTTCGAAACCACGTTTGCCGATCTATTCTTCTGGTCGATCTCGGTTATGCCTGTTGTCAAAGAGCGGATCGATCTTCCTTTGAGATAGGTACCGTCGCCGGTCACGAACTCTTCTGCCGATCCGACGACGTCACCGGGTATCACGAAACTGCATTGCATCCTAGTTCACCTGCATACTATCCTGTACAACTCAACCTCTATCGTCTTGACCTCTCTGCTGTGGAACTCGAAGCAACGTCTCAGGGGGAGAGGGACCCTGCGAACTTCATCTATCGAAGATGGTTCTACAAATCGTCTAATGAACCCTTCGCTTCCCGAGTTGTGTATCGAGTAGATCACGTCTCCGACCTCCATCGCCTTCTGCAGAAAGGCTCGATCGCCCTGGCTTCCTCTCTGTGCGCCGAAAGGAGGGTTCATGATCACCGTGGGCACCCTCTTCAGAGCGATCGATCTGACGTCGCCCTTCAACCAGTTGACGTGAACCCCCTGGCGACGGGCGTTATCTCTGGCGATCCTGAGGGCGGCGGGGTCCAGCTCGACCCCCATCGCCTCGGCACCCATCAGGGCGGCCCCGATGGCCAGCGTCCCGGTCCCACAGCCCAGGTCGCAGACCCGCTCCAGCTCACCCCGCAGATGGGCCCAGTAGAGCAGCTCAGAGGCTACCGAGGGGGGGGTGGTGTACTGCTCCATCTCCGGCACGGGCTCGGAGAAACCCTCCAACTGCTCCAAAACCATCTCCAGCCTTCTCTTTTTCATTGTAAATCTGACCGAAGGGAGGATTTCCTCGTTATGTTGATGGAGGATATATATGAAGTAAGGGGGTCAGGTTCTCGACCATGCCCGTCTGGAGATGGTGCGAAGCAGAGCAGAGGTCCGTCTGCGTCTCCTGGATCTGCCTGGTGGCGGGAGAACCTGGGCGTCCATATCATCACCGAGCTCGCGGGAGGCGCCGGGATGAACGGGTTGTCAGATCCGGAAGAGTCCGCCCTCATCCCCGGATCGGGCGAGGCCGATCATCCCTTCGAAGTTGCGCGGCCCGTGGCCGTCTGAGTTCGGCAGTTGTCTCCTCATGATGCTGATTGTCTCTTCATGACGCTTAACCTGTTCTTCGCGGTGGGACCTTTCCCGATGGACTGTGCGAGCTGATCTCCAAGGCTGAGACGGTCATAATTAACGTTACTCAGGGGAGCTATAGCGACGACATCGGTGGTATCCTCGTCGGTAACGTTCTCTCCTGTTGGCAGTACGCCGGTTACGTTAACCTCGTTGGTGAGAACGCCGAAGGCCTCGCCGTTGATCTGAGCTATCAGCTCGATGAACGTCGATTCACCGGCGGCCAGAGAGCCAAAGGTCCAGTTGATCCTGTTCCCAACCACGGTTCCCGATCGGTTGTCGGATATATACTCCAGACCGAGAGGCAGCTCGTCCACCACGATCACCTGGTCGAGATTGAGTTCTCCGGTGTTGGTAACCCTGATCAAAAAGGTGATGTTGGCAGAAGGCCTCCCCGACTCCGGATATGCCGTCTTGTTGACTTCGATCGAGGATCTGTACTCGGTGGGGACGCACCACGAACCGGTATCGTTGACATCGTTGCCGCAGGGATCGGTGGCGTTGGCTACGACGGTGTTATTGATGGGACCGCAGACGTCCTTCTCGGTGACCGTATAGGTGCCGCGATATATCCAGGTCTCGCTAGTGTTGAGACATCCGTCGCCGTTTGTATCACCGGTGGGACTTTCGAGGACGGTCCGGTTGTCGGATACGTTCACATCGGTCAGGTTGACGTCGCCCTCGTTGGAGACGTTGATGGTGTAGGCGATGATATCTCCCGATCTCGCGGCCTTCCCGTCGGGGCAGGGACCGTGGTCTGCGGTCTTGGTTACGTTGAGGACCGGTGTGAAGGCGGTGGGTACGCACCAGAATGCGGTTCTATCTTCGGTGGGGTTGCCGATGGGATCGGTGGCGTTGGCGGTGACGGTGTTATTGATGGGACCGCAGACGTCCATCTCGGTGACCGTATAGGTGCCGCGATATATCCAGGTCTCGCTGAGGTTGAGCCATCCGTCGTCGTTTGTGTCACCGGTGGGACCTTCGAGGGCGATCAGGCTGTCGGATACTTTCACATCGGTCAGGTTGATGATATCACCGCAGGAGACTGTGATGGTATAGCTGATGGTATCACCGGGTCGTGCCGGGTTCTCGGGGCAGAATCCGTAATCGGCCCGTTTCTCGATAGCGAGGAGCGCACGGGGCGTTATGGTAGGTATACTCTCGTTTGCTTCAGCTTTCAGGACGTTACCACAGGGGTCGGTGGCGTTGACGGTGACCGTATTGTTGACATAGTGTCTTCTGAGGACGTCTTCATCGGTGACCGTGTAGATGCCCGTGTAGGTCCAGACCTCGCTGAGGTTGAGCCATCCGTCGCCGTTTGTATCACCGGTGGGACCTTCGAGAGCGGTCAGGTTGTCGGTGACGTTCACATTGGTCAGGTTGACGTCGCCCTCCTTGTTGGTGACGTTTATGGTGTAAGTGATCTTCGTGCCCGGTTCTGGTCGAGGCTTGCCGGAGCCTTCATCGTGATCTGAGATCTTGGTGACGTTGAGGGCCGAAGTGTAGTTGGTAGGTACACAATAGCTCGCATCATCTTCCCGAACGTT
>JAUWQF010000104.1 GCA_030611205.1 Methanothrix sp. | reverse complement strand
GGTGAGACAGTACTCAATCAACTCGGAAAACCAACTCAGAGGCCTACTTTGAAGTGGGTCTTCTCAAAGTTCTCGGGCGTGAACGAAGCAACAGCATGTTTAGCTTCACGTACACATATACAGGTTACAAATTTAAACGATGAACTCAGGAAAAATCATACGGCTACTTGGGCCGGACTGTGAAAAATATTATGCTTAATGGAGCACATGCCGGACATATGAAATTATAAATTTGGTTTAATTATATGAATTATAAGTTATGTGTTGATTACGTGCCGAGGAATCTAATGTGGGGCTCTAAAGGGCCATCTTTGTGGTGTGACCTGACTCAGCCAAAAAAAGTATACGGTGGTGCCCCTCATTATGTAAAATACTGTGGTGTAAAATTGCCTAAAAAATTGCTTTTTGCGCGTATTGTACCTGCGAAATATAAGTTATTACTTATACTTCCGGTGAGACTACAACACCAGCAAAAGCCGTCCTGATATATCCTGCAGCTCAGGATCCATCGAAAGTCGCATACCTGAGAACGGATAACAGTGATGTGAAGATATAAGACGGTACGAAGCCAGAGAAGACATGCTGGTACCAGTCAGCAGGGAGTATTTATGTAC
This sequence comes from Methanothrix sp., assembly GCA_030611205.1. GTDB lineage: Archaea > Halobacteriota > Methanosarcinia > Methanotrichales > Methanotrichaceae > UBA204. Next base: position 7,290 of record JAUWQF010000104.1, on the reverse strand, counting down.
TATCTGAAGATGTTGATCGATGGACAGCGTGTTGACGCTATCACCGGAAACATAGCGATCATCCATAACCCGGCAAACCAGGAGCCAGTGGCCGAAGTCCCGGTGGGCAGGCGTGAAGATGCACGTCTGGCACTGAGCGCAGCAGAGAGAGCCTTTTCCAAATGGGCAGAGACCACCAGCCAGCGACGCGGTGAGATCTTACATGAAGGAGCCGGGCAGGTGCGCCAACGTGTTGAGGAGATCGCACGTCTTTTGACCCTGGAGCAGGGCAAGCCCCTGAAACAGGCGAAGAGGGAAGTTCTCTCTTCTGCGAACGCGCTCGACTATTATGCAGAAGAAGGCAAGCGCAACTTCGGCGAGTGGGATCCAACCGAATCCCGCCAGACCAGAAGCCTGGTGATCAAGCAGCCGATAGGAGTTGCGGCGATCATCACTCCTTGGAACTATCCAGTAGATCTCCTGGCCTGGAAGATGGGACCTGCATTGGCGGCAGGCTGTACCGTCGTTGCAAAACCATCCAGTAAGGCTCCTCTGGCAGCAACCGCATTTGCGCAGGCGGTAAACGATGCCGGAACACCTGCGGGCGTTGTAAATGTGGTCCATGGCTCCGGAAGAGAGGTTGGTGCCGAACTCGTCGAGAACCCCAACATCCCGCAAGATCGCGTTCACCGGTGAGACAGAGACGGGCAGATGGATAATGGAACATGCAGCGCAACATATCAAGCGCATATCTCTGGAGCTCGGCGGGCAGGCTCCTTTCATCGTCTGCAAAGATGCCTCGATAGACGATGCCGTGGAATCGTGCGTGCAGCGCGCCTTCTCGAACATGGGACAGATATGCATCAGCGTCAACCGCATCTATGTTGCCGACGAGATCGCCGATGAGTTCATATCAAAGTTTGTGGACCGTACCGCCGAGCTGAAGATCGGAGACGGCCTGGACCCGGACGTGGACCTGGGCCCGATCTTCAACGAAGCTCAACGTCAGAAGACACAAGAGCACATCGCCGATGCGCTTGGGAAAGGCGCAAAGGTCCTCTGCGGCGGGCACGAGCCCGAAGGTGAGAAGTATAAACGAGGCTTTTTTTTTTCTTCTTCTTCTTCTTGCCGACCGTCCTCTCTCATGCAAACCACACCATGAAGGTGATGCGTGAAGAGACGTTCGGTCCCGTTGCACCGATCATGCGGTTCAAGACCCTGGACGACGCTCTCAGGCTTGCGAACGATACCCGATACGGCCTGGCTGCATACATCTTCACAAACGATCTGACCACTGCGATATACGCGGCAGAACGGCTAGAAGCCGGTGGCATCGGGGTCAATGTGAACAGCGTCATCGAGACGCAAGCACATTTTGGAGCATGGAAACTGAGCGGGTTCGGGCATGAACGCGCCCATTATGGTCTGGAGGAGTATCTGGAGATTAAACACATACGCTTTGGTCTGGTTCGATAACTTACACCGCAGTATACCGCCCCAGCCGCCTGATCGCCTCGTACTTCTCCTTCTTCTCCAGCTTTGCTCCTTCGACGGCCTCCTTCAGCGTGGAGATCGATTTGTCGTAGGTATCCCGGTCCACAGGATAAGGATACCCGTCCTTGCCGCCGTGGGCGAAGCTGTACCGGGCAGGGTCCTTCCAGCTGGGGCTGGCCCCGCAGATCAGCTCGGATATGAGCGCCAGGGCGCGGATCCTCTTGGGGCCGATGCCTTTCAGGGCGACCAGATCCTCGTAGCTCTCCGGCTGGATCTCGTAGGCCATCTTCAACGCCCGGATCCCATCCTTCCCGATGTCCACGGGGAGGACCTCGTGCCGTCGGGGCATCGAGAGCTCCGCCGGTCGGACGACCCTTGCCGGATCCGAGAAGTCGAAGAGGGTCCTCTGCTTCGTGTACCTCATGATATGTGATGGACCGTCCCTCACCAGGTCGAGGGTGACCTCCCGGTTCTCTCGGCTATCCCCGGCGGTCAGATCCAAGACAGAACTCGCCTTCTTCTGGGCGCAGATGGCGGAATGAGGCTCCTCCACGAAGCTTACCACCCGGTCGGATAGCCAGTGGTAGCGCCTGGCGTAGGTCTCGCTCATCCCCTGCTGCACCACCGCCCATTCGCCTCGCTCGGTGAAGAAGAGGGCATGATGGTAAAGCCGGTACCCATCCTGCACCAAGGCGTTGTCCACCTTCGCCGCCATCCTGCTGGTCCGTTTCAGCTCCTCGATCTTCTCCGTGGATAACGATAGGACCAGGCCGTCCTTCTCGATGTCCAGGGGAGCCTTCCGCGAGCTCTTCCCCTTCCCCCCGGCCACGCCCCGGCCGTGCACCTCGGGCGAGATCGCCGCCTTCAGGGCCCCCGTGGTGGTAGTAGTGGTACCGGAAGAGTGCCAGTCGAACCCCAGAACGCAGGAGAGGGCCTGAAACCAGTACGGATCGGATATGCGGTGGAGAAACTCCTCCTGCCCGTACTCGTAAACCAGAGCCTCCACCACCGCTCCGGCCAGAAGCCTCATCCTCTTGAAGAGCCATGGCGGAGTCCTTCCGCCGTGGAGCGGCAGGTTCGCAACGCCCGTCTTCATGCCCAGACACCCTGACATCCCAGCGTCGCCAGGAGCAGAACGTCCACGATCAGGGCGGCGAATAGGAGGAACCGGTAGTTGGCCCCCTGATAGAAGATCCGGTTTCCCCGGCGGGCGCTGGGATGGCGCACGAAATCGATCGACTGGAGGACGATCCATGCCCCGGCGACCAGGGCGACGAAGAAGTAGATGAACCCCAGCCCCGTCGATGCGCCGAGAGCCAGCGAGAGAACCACCCCCGCGACCCAGGCGGCGGCCACAACCTTCGCCGTAGCCGGTATGCCGTAGGTCACGGGCAGGGTGGGAACATTCATCTTCCGGTCACCTTCGACGTCCCTGGAGGCGTCACAGTTGGTGAACCCCCAGTCGGTTATGCAGATCATGGCCCCGAAGATCAGGGCCCCCACGTGGAGACCGGGCCCGGCCTTGAGCCATCCGGCAGGAGCCATCGCCAGCCACACCCCCACCGGGACGACGCCGTAAGCCAGACCCACCAGGACCCAGGAGAAGGGCGTCTTTCTCTTGGCCCATTTGGAGTAGAGGGTCATGATCAGGGTGGCCACGATCAGCGCCACCAGGCTCTCCGGGTTGAGGTAGAGAGCCACGGCGGCGGCTATCCCGAACAATAAGACGGAGTAGGAGAGGGCAGTCTCCTTGCTGATCAATGAAGATGGGAGAGGCCGGCCCGGCATTCCCATCCTGTCCACGTCTACGTCGCAGAAATCGTTGAAGACGTAAGAGCTGGTTATGGCAAAGTAAGCACCCACCGTGGCCAGTACGAAGGGAACGAAAGAAGGCATCCCGCCGGTGGTGACGTAGCTGGCCAGGAGGGCAACAGCACCGGGAAGGATCAGGTTCATGGGTGCCAGAGGAGGGCGGAGAAGCTTCAGGTAGGCGCCGAACCTCCCGGTGCTCATAGATTCCATCAAGACTCGCTCACCTCATAACGCCAGCAGGTCCTCGAAGACCTCCAGATGATCCTGGGGGCGGACAAGGTAGTCCAGCTTTCCTTCCACCCTCAGGAGAGGATACATCTCCTTGCTCCGCACCAGGCCCAGGTCTCTTAGATCGGGCGCATCGACCTCTCTGATGGGGGGGGCCTGGGAGCAACGTTTGTTCCTGACGAAACCTTCGGTGGTGAGGAAGTAGGCTCCACCTCCCACCTTCTTTATGGGCTCGTAAAGGGAGCCGAAGTCTCTGCAGACAAAGTTGGCCATCTTCAGCCTCTTGTTGGACCGGTTTATGGTGATATGGCCATACCCCGGCGGGATCAGTACTTTATCTCCGGCTGCGGCTCTCACGACCACCACGTCGCTCAGGTCCTCCTTCTGGAGGAGGTAGGCGGCTTCACCCTCCAGCACCTCGTATACTTCGGGATAGGTGACATCTCCGCCGGGGACCAGGGGGTGATAATGACCCGCCGTCTTGACGAACTCCTTACCCAGCATCAGGGGAGGGATGATGGTTATGTCGTACCTCAACCCCCTGTCCCGCAACCGGTCCCGGTCGGATCTGCTCAGGTAAAGGTCCCTGTACATGTAATAGAGCTCCGCGTTCTCCGCGCTCGCTGCCCACTCCTGGTCGTAGAGCACGTCTTTCATGTCGTAGAGCCATCTGATATCTGGATCTCGGCTTTCCAGTGCAATCGTCAAGGTTCAACACCTCGAGAATATAACATCGCTAAATTTATAACGTTTCCTGATGAGATCGATATATGAACAGGCCAACCACGTTCTGCGAAGACCTCAAGGAGTTCATCACGATCTTCATCAGCACCACCGCAGAGTCGATCCAGGCCACCCAGGGAAGCGGCGGGCTCATGATCATGAGCGTGGCCATCGGGTCCCGGCTCTGGGACCAGCTGGACCCCTTTGCCGAATGCGTCATGCCCAGGTTGGAGACGAGAGAAGAGAAGATCGATTGTTTCATGAGCACCCTCAAGAAGCTCGGCGTCATCGGAGGCTTCTCCTTCATCGACAAAGACGGCCACATCGAGGTGGAGATCAGAGAGTGCTTCTTCGCTGCGGCCAGCGATAAACAGATGGAGATGGGACTGGAACAACCCCTCTGCCCCATAGGGGGCATCATCGTGGCCGGGCTCCACAAGACCGCCCACATGCTCGCCACCCTGGATAAGGTGGAGCACGATCCCAATACAGGTATATCCATCCTCACCTTCAAGATCTACTCTTGAAGTTCCGACCGCAGCCTCAGCCAGAGGATCTCGATGGCATCTGCCACCGGCCCGCCGAACTCTATCACGGTCTTCCTGGATACCATGGCGTCTACCACACCAGGATCGAAGGGCAGCTTCTCCGCCATGCCTATGCCCATCCCCCGGCACCATCTCTCGATCTGCTCTGTCACCTCCAGGTTTAGATCGTACTTGTTTATGCAGACCAGGGTCTCGACGCCGAAGTGCAGGGTCACCCCCACGATCCTCTCCAGATCATGAACGCCCGATAGGGTGGGCTCGGTCATTATCAGTGCCAGGTCGGCCCCGGTTATGGAGGCTATGACCGGGCACCCTGTCCCCGGCGACCCGTCGATCAGTACCAGATCCTTCTTTTCGGACTCGGCCACCTCATGAGCCAGCTCCCTGACCATGGCGACCAGCTTTCCCGATGCCTCCTCGCCAGGTATGAGGTGGGCGTGGATCATGGTGCCGACGCGGGTACGAGAAACGTAGGCGTGGCCCGAGATCTGGTCGACCATGGATACGGCGTCGGCAGGACATACCAGGGTGCAGACCCTGCAGCCTTCGCAGTGGCGAGGATCTACCTGGAAATCCTCAATGGCCTCGAACCGGCAGTTTTTCTCGCATTCGCCGCACTGGGTGCACTCAGACTCGTCTATCCGGGCGGTCTGGAGACCCATGAAGTCGCGGGTCTCCACGATCTCAGGATCTAAGAGGAGGTGCAGATCGGGAGCGTCGACGTCGCAGTCGGCCAGGACCGCGTCTCCTCGGGCCAGGAACGCCAGAGACGCCAAGAGTGTGGTCTTGCCGGTTCCGCCTTTCCCGCTTATCACCGTGAGCTGCTTCATCCGATCAGGTCCTCTATCCGGTTGGCCAGGCTCACGAAGCGGTCCTTCCACTCCGGCATCTCTCGGGAGAAGAGGAGCCCCCAGGAGTAGAGCTCGGCTATCTTCCGGCTGAAGGGGATCTCCAGCAGCAGGGGGATATCCCGTCTCTCGCAGTACCTGTAGATCTCCCTATCTCCGATGCCGCTCCTGTTCACGATCACCCCGCAGGGAATCTCCATATCCATAAGAACGTTCACCGCTATATCCATGTCGTAGAGGCCGAAAGGCGTGGGCTCGGTGACAAGAACACAGAAGTCGCTTCCCCGCACGGATTCGATCATCGGGCAGGCGGTTCCCGGTGGGGAGTCGATCAAGATCAGATCGCCCGAGGCTTGCTTCTTCGCCTCCTTGATCAAAGGGGTGGCCATGGCCTCGCCCAGGTTCAGCTCGCCCCAGAAGAGTCCCAGGTCACCGACTTGGGCCCTGTAGATATTGCCTATGGCCCTACTCCCCTCGGTTATGGCGTCCTCGGGGCAGGCGATGGCACAGCCGCCGCATCCGTGGCAGAGCTCCTTGAAGAAGAGAACCTCCTGGGGAAAGACCGCCAGGGCGTTGTAGGCGCAGAACTCGGAACATATCCGGCACCTGGTACATTTCTCGTCGTCGATTATCGGGATGGGCAGCCTGCAATCGGCGCTCGCTACCATCTTTCTTTCGGGAAAGAACAGGTAAGAGTTGGGTTCTTCTACATCGCAGTCCACAAGCTCGGCCTCGCCCAGGGAGGCTGCCATGTTGGTGGCCACCAGCGTCTTGCCGGTTCCACCCTTGCCGCTAGCAATTGATATGATCATCAACCGGGTCTCCATCGAAGATGTTCTGCATCAGGATAAAGGATCATTTGAGACGATATTCTTAACTGTTTCGATCGCGGTTTGGGGCGATGAGGGGTGTCAAGATGGTGCATATGTCCACAATTCCATGCAAATGGCAGTCATGATTGGGGCATATGGCTTTCGACCTTATGCTTTTTCCCCCGCCTGCTTATCTTTCATCGCCTCCACGAAGGCCAGGAACGGCGGCGACGGCCTCCCCGGCCGCGACCTCATCTCAGGATGGAACTGTGACGAAAAAAAGAACGGATGCGCCGGGATCTCGGCGATCTCCATCCGGTTCTTGTTCCAGCCGGAGAAGATCATCCCCTTCTCCTCGATCATCTTCACATAATCTGGGTTGATCTCGTACCGGTGCCGGTGGCGCTCTACTATTGAGGCGGCGCCGTAGATCCGGTGCGCCAGGGACCCCTCCCTCAGCTCGGCGTCGTAGTTGCCCAGACGCATGGTGGCGCCCATGTCCACCACACCCTCCTGCTCGGGGAGGATTGTGATCACCGGATGGGAGGCGTCCCCGAACTCGGTGGAGCCGGCGCCCTCCAGGCCCACCACGTTCCTGGCGAACTCCACCACGGCAAGCTGCATCCCGAAACAGATCCCCAGGTAGGGCACCCCGTGCTCCCGGGCGTAACGGATGGCCCTCATCTTCCCCTCGGTGCCCCTCTCGCCGAACCCGCCGGGCACCAGGATGCCGTCCACGGTCCCCAGGATCTTCTCCGGCGCCCTTTGTTCCAGCTCCTCGGCGTCGATCCAGGATATCTCCGGCCAGGCACCTGCCTCGATCCCGGCATGCTTGAGCGCCTCCCT
>JAUWQF010000075.1 GCA_030611205.1 Methanothrix sp. | reverse complement strand
GAGGCTCAATCCCTTCACTTCCGTTACGGCCCAGTATCCCATTCCCTTGGCTTCACAACAGCCCGTTACCGGACTGGGTGCAAGGTTCAGTTCTGAGGTGGTGGCTAGCCTTTCCTCAAGCTGGATTTTCACCAGCTGGACATTACAAGCTTAGCTCGGCGCACAACTTTATGTGCACAAGTAAATGTGAGCGTAAGCGAACATTTTCTTGGCGGAACATGCAGATGACTTCTTTGAGAGGCTCCATTAAGTATCAAGTCTAAGGTTCATGACTATAATTTAGGCGGTACTTCTGATGGAAGTTCGTCGGGAAAATACGCCCGCGCTCCAAGGATAGGACGGGCCGCCACCCTGACGCACCTCACCAGAGCGACCTAATCCCTGCCCGAGAAGCGAAGCGCCCCAGGGCGCCCTAAACCCCGCCTCCCTGATATGTGCTCAACGTCTCCAGAACGACCTCTTCCTGCTGCAGGTCGATGTCCTCCAGGGCCTCGCCCTCAGTCTCGAAGTACGAGCCGAAGACACCGAAGAGCTTCTTGTAGGGTTCCGAGACCTGCAAAGGCACGGACTGGCGCTCCCACTCGCCCAGCTCCACGGGCTCCGGCACCACGATCCCGTCCTCCAGGGTAACCGATGGTATGATCGTCTCGCCTGTATCCAGGGCCCGCCTTTCGTCCACGATCCAGTCCTTGAGAAGGTCCGCGTACCTGGAGAGGAGAACAGCCTTTCTTATGCCGTCGTTCTGGTAGAAGTTGGGCTCTGCATCCGGGAAGTTCACCACGGCCACCTCGCCGTCTTTGGTTCCGTTCCGGTCTTCGTAGCTAACCGCAAGCTTCAGGTCGCCCTCGGGCGAGATCTGCTTCAGCTTGATCAGTATGATCCCGCCTTTGACCTCCCCCTCCTCGGCCCTGGAGGGGAATAGGGTGTTGACCTTCATGATCTCGCCCGTGGCCTCATCGGCCTTCGGAGATCCGTAGACCTTCTCTATTTTGTATCCCGGAGCGTCCAGCTCGAGCCGCAGGTCGAAGACGAGAGGGGTTACCATGAAATCGAACTCCTCGTCCATCCGCTCCTTGAACTCCCCTGCCGAGTGGACGGAGTAGTAGTTGGCACCCCTGATCTTGGTTATATCCTCGACAAGCTCGGTGTTGAAGTCAACCCCCACGCCTATGAAGGTCGTGTAGATCCCCTCGTCTGCATTCGTTTCGAGGATGCTGAAGAGATCGTTCTCACCCGTACCCCCCCGGTTCGGCATGGCGTCGGTCAAAAAGATTATCCTGTTCTCGCGCTTTGTGGGGTCGATCTCCGCATATCTCCCGAAGATGGCCGTTCCTTTCTTCATCCCGGCCTCCATGTTCGTTCCGCCATACTCTTCGATCTCCAGGATGCTCTCTTCCAGCTTATCGAGATCCTTGTCACCGACTTTGGTTAAAGGCTCCACCAGGAAAGCCTCGTTGCTGAAGACGACCATCCCGAAACGATCGTCCTCCTCGAGGTGGCCCATCAGGTCCACCACGGCCCGATCGGCGATCTCCATCTTGGTCTTGCCCGAGTCGCCTTCCTCCTCCTCCTCCCCCACCTCGATCACTACCTTATTTCCGAAGCGGTCGTAGTAATACTCGTCAAAAGGGCTGCCCATGGAGCCGGAGTAGTCCAGGACGACGACGAGGTTCAGCTTCTTTCTCTGAAAGTCCGTTATCCCGGAGTTGAGGCCCACAGACAGGTAGCGCTGAGCCTCCCCGGAGAAGGGGTCTTTGGATACAGCGCAGCTGTACGACGGGCAGAAGAGCTTTTCGCACTCATTCTCCTCCTGACCGGTCTCGAAGTAGTAGTCGTAGAACAGACCCTCGTAGGTCACATCCGTGGGCAGAGGCATGTAGCCTCGATCTATGTTCTCCCGGAAGTTGTTGATATCCTTCGCCCCTCCGGCGGCAAGGCCGATGGAAGTACCGGGGCTGGCCGCGGGAGGTGCATAGCTGTACATGACCGATCCAGGGACCCCAGATCTACCCCTTCCGGACTTGGCCATGGCATCTTCTACAACCCATCCTTCCCGAACCTGAAACCGAACGGTGTTGCTCTTGGACCCGTCCAGGGTGTACCAGACCTCGTAATCACCCCCCCACTCCGAGAGATACCAGGCGCTGTAGATGTGGCCCTCCTCTACATCATCCATGAGGAGCAGATCCACCGTCCCGGTAGGGTAGCGGCAATAGAGCTTCAGCTCTCCGCTGACAGAGGGCGCAAGCATCATCCTGGCCCAAGCACCCATGGGAACTTCCAAGGATGTGCGTCTCTCCTTTTCGGCGGAGTCGACGATCCAAAGCCCGTTATTCTCTTCTTGGCCAGGCCGTAGTCCCTCGTCTACAAGCCTGCCAGCAACGCTTGGAGCCTCTGTGCCGTACCAGGTATATTCATCCCCGGAATCGTCCCCACTGAAGAGATCCATTCCCAAACAGGGCCCAGCGCACGAAATAATAGCTGCTGCAAGGCACAATATTATCGAAGTTATCGAAATGGTTTTCATAGCACTTCCCCCTTATCCTTCCACCACCTCGTAGGCAACCCCATCGTAGACCACGATCACTCGCTCGCCCAGGGCGAAGTAATCACCCATGACCGGGTTCGCAGTTACGAGGTCGAAGTAGCCGTCGGAGAGAAACTCGACCTCCATCGTCTCCATCTCGGACCTATCGAAGGCGGTATCGATCCAGGTGTCGTTCCGGAAGACGAAGGTCTTGCTTCCAAGCTGCTTGATGACTTCACTCACGTTCACGGGCTCGGCCTCAGCGCCGCCTCTGGAGGGCAAGAGCATCATCATCATCGACGCTGGCATCGGGACCGCTGCCGCCGCTATCTGGCCCTCGAAGGCGGCCATCTTGACCGCCGATGATCCGAAAGAGGGCCTGGAGGCCTCCACCGCCATCTCCTCCTGGACGTCCCGGAAGATCGCCTCCCTGCCGGATTCGGTGAATATGTTATCCTCTTCGATCAAAAAGGAGGTGTAAGGCGTTATGATTCCGTTGCGTATGCTCAGGGTGACGATGGCATCAATCAGCTCCGAATCCTCGCCATGAAGCCGGATCTCGGTGAGATAGCTGCCGATCGCCCTGGTGGCCCAGAGCCTCGGTATGAACTCTGCCCCGCCGCTCTTGGTGAAGTTGTTACCCGGGTAGACGAAGCTCATTTTCCGATCGTTCACCGTTCCCAAAAGGGTGATTTCAGCCTCGCCCCCGTCCCGGTAGCGGCCCACCAGGACGAGCTGCGATCCTGCGAAGAGGTCAGGTGTCCTGTCAGGATATATCTGGTCCGCCTTTATCCCGCCGAAGTCTACCTTTACGTTCGAGAGAACAGGGTTGCTTATCTTGGCGTAGAAGGCGCTCACAGCTTCGTCGATCCTCTGGCCGGGCCGAACGTAGGTGCTGGCCCCACCGTGATCGAGAGATAGCTGGTCTAAAAGATCGGTGTCGAGATCGTCACCCGTCCCGAAACTGAAGATCCTGACGTTCCCAGGGGCCGCGTCCTCGACGTTTTTGAGAATCGTTTCGGTGTTTTCCACCCCCACCGTGGCAAGGCCGTCGGTGAGGAATATCACCGTCGTGGTCCGGTTGAGGTCAGCCATCTCCACAGCCTCCAGGAGCGCCCGGTTTATGTCGGTCCCGCCCATCGCCTCGAGCCCTTTCACGAACTCTGCACCATCGTTCCGTTTCGAGGCGGGCTCGATACCCGAGCCGAAGGTCCTAAGGCCGGTGCTGAAGGCGACGACGTTGAACCTGTCCTCTCGGTTGAGGTGGTCCAGAACGTAGAGGGCCGCGCCCTTTGCCTGGTCGAGCTTCTCGCCCTCCATGCTTCCCGAGACGTCCAGGACCAGTATCAGGTCTTTTGCCACCACCTCTTCAGACTCGACCTCGACCTTCGGTGCTGCCAAAAGCAGGAAGAACCCGTCCTCGCCAGGCTCCTTGTAGCTGAGAAGGTTCAATCCCACGTCTTCGGAGCTGACCGAGTAGTAGAACTCGAAGTCTTTGTCAGGGAGAACGTCATACTCCTCCAGCCCCAAGAGAGCATGAAGGTCGTCTTTCCTCTCGACGAAGACCTGGTGGCTGGGGGAGTAGACCGCCTTGATCGGCACTGTTGACTCCACATCGGCGGTGATCACCACTTCCTCAAGAGGCTTTGAGGAGTGCTTCTCGGTGCTCAGAGGATAGACGTAATGGACGAGCCCATTCTCCATCGGGAGCACCTGGCTGTACTCGAGCTCGATCCTTCTTTCACCTCCCGGAGGTATGGGAAAGACGCTCGCCTTCAGCGTCCTTCTTCCCACGTACTCCAGAAGCGCAGGGTCCCTCATCCTTCTTACGATATCGATGTAGATCGCCCTGGCCGCGTCCGCCTCCAGGATCTCGCCCCTGACCGGCTCGCCGTCGACCCACATCACGAAGTCGCTCACTGCCGCCCCTTCGGGCAGGGGAAATATGTAGGTCCCCTCCGCGGTCCAGGGGTTATCGTTCACGAAGACCTGGTCGACCTTTGTGGTGGCCACCTGGTCCTCGATCTCCACGTCGACATGGTGATACTTGATGGCCAGGGCCTCGCCCAGCTTCACGATCGGCACGTCGGGCGGCGGGTCGACGATGATTATCCCGTCCGCCCCTGCTGGAGAGCTCAGGCCCGATGATGCCGCGATCAGCATCAAAACCAGAATGTAGTATATCCTCATGATCCCCCATCCTCGAATCGGTCAATCTCCGGTGGTTGATGGCCGGAACTTTTCAATTTCTTACAATTATTCCACGCGATGCTAAAAATATTGCGCTCTGACGAAAAGGGTCAATACATCGTACGCCATTTTAAGCCTAGCACATATCCTGCTCAAGAGCTTTGATCTCATCAGCTATCGTGTAATCAAATTCTTTCACCAGTCCAGCAGCATCCTGATCCTGTGCTCGATAATAAACCTCTATTTTTTTCTCAAATAGACGTGCCCGGTATATGCAGAGACGAGCAGAGATGAGCAGAGATGAACAGAGATGAGCAGAGACGGAGAAAGAGATACTGTATACGAATCTATCATCTTCGCATAGACCAGGACAGTTAGCCAATATTGCGAAGGTTTTAACTATAGTTAGAATCTATAGAGCTAAGTAGTAAGGTCGGATCATGATGATTAAACTATTGAAATATGCCGTGGGCGTGATCTTCATCATGAGTTTCATAGGATGTGGTGAGATCCCGCAAGACCTGGAAGGTGAGATCATTGACCGCGGCGATCTGAGCCATATGGACCTGTCCGGCAGGGATCTCAGGGGTGCGCACCTAAACCAGTCGAACCTGTGTGGTGCGAACCTCAGCGGTGCCAACTTAAGTGGTGCGTATCTGATGTCGGCCTGGTTAATGTATGCAGATCTTTCTGGTGCTGAATTGAAGAATGCTAATCTTATCTCTGCGTATCTCACAAATGCCAATTTGAAAGGTGCTGAACTGAGTCATTCCGACCTTATGGGAACTTATCTCACTGGTAGTGATCTTTCCGGTGCAAAATTGATAGGTGCACGTTTGATGGGAGCGAGCATCAAAAATGCCGATCTTACCGACGCCAAATTAAGTGGATCGATCTTGATCGGGGCGTATCTAATAAATTCCAACCTTAGCAACGCCGATCTACGAGGAGCCGATATGGAAGAGGCGATACTGACCAGTGCCAATTTCACCGGGGCAGATCTCAGCGGGACTATCCTGAAAGGGTCCAAGATGCAAGGGACCATACTGGTGGGCGTTGATCTCACCGGCGCTGATATGACGGGGGTCTATCTATCAGATGCTGATTTGACCGACGCGGAGATGACAGATACCAGGCTCTTCATGGCCGATCTTAGCGGGGCCACGATGAAGAATGTACACCTGGTCCGGGGGAACTTTATCGGGGCGTATCTGAACTGGGCAGATATAAGCGGTGGTTATCTTTTAGATAGTCGATTCTCCAGAGCGAGTTTTTACGACGCCGACCTGAGCAACGCCGATCTGAGCGATTCCGACTTCACCAGAGCATACCTGATGTGGGCGAACCTCACCGGATCTAACCTGAACAGGGCCCGCCTTGACTATGCCGACCTGACCGAGGCGGACCTATCGGGCGCCAGTTTGCGGGAGGCAACGCTACGTTATTCCGACGTCACGAGGGCAGATCTGTCCGGCGCAGATCTGACCGATGCCGATCTGGACTCCATCCGCTTGACCGGGGCGAACCTGAGCAACGCCCGGTTGGACGGGGTCGATTTCACGGGATTCCTCATCCAGGATGCGAATTTCAACGGTGCCTCTCTCAAAAACGCCAACCTGCGGACGATGTACTTTATCAACACCAGCTTCTCCGGCGCAGACCTTCGAGGTGCCACATTATTTAACGTGGGGACGATGGGCGAGATGGATTTTAGCGGCGCCGACCTCAGACGTATAAAGTACGATCAGCATTCGCTCGATTACATGTCTCAGCTAAACCTGGAAGGTGCCATAATGGACGACAGCCTGAAAGCGGATCTTGAAGCCCTTGAAGCCCTTGCGGAAGACGACCACGCCGGGTGAGGCGTGCATTGGAGAGCCAGCTCTCTGATGCCCACTCCCGCATCCGGCACGCCCACGGTGGATAGGCCCGCATCGTGCCCTCCCCCCCAGCGTTCGTCCTCGTGCCTGGAGCGCCTTCTTTCAAGCCGGCCGGTTAGTTATGTCGGATCTGAGCCGCCCATCTCCCTGGCCCTGGCGAAGGCCTTCTCCGCCTCGCTCTCCCGGCCGAGGGCTTCGAGCGCGATGCCTTTATTATTCCAGGCCTCGGCAGATCTCGGGTTCAGGCTGATGACTCTGTCGAAGCACTTGACCGCCTCCTTGTACCGGCCGCGGTCGTTCAGAATGGCGCCTTTCTTCTGCCAGGCTCCGGCATATTCTGGGTCCAGCTTGACGGCCTTGTTGAGGCAGCTGATGGCTACCTTGTACCGGCCCTGTTCATCGAGAGCAACGGCTCTGTTATACCACGCCTCCGCATATCCATGAGGGGTCTTGGTGGCCTCCTCGAAGGCCTCGATCGCCTCATCGAGTTTGCCCAGGGCCTGTAGGACGAGACCTTTCTTGTTCCAGACAACAGGGTTATCAGGATATGCGTCGAGGATCTCATCGTAGCATTCGACGGCCTTCTCGTAGTTTCCCTGGTCGATGAAGACCTGGGCTTTGTTGTGCCAGACAAAATCGAGATTCGGATCCCGTTCGAGGGCCTCATCGAAGAGTTCGAGAGCCAGGTCGACCTTTCCCATTCTGAGATAGGAGATGCCTTTGTCGCTCCAGGGATAGGGGTCCTCCGGATCCAGCTCGATCGCTTTGTCGAGGCATTCGATGGCCTCTTCGTATCGGTTCAGGGCGTTGAGAACCTGTCCTTTCCCGTTCCAGGGTGGCGCCTTTTCCGGCCTCAGCTCGATGGCCTTGTCGAGAGCCTCGATGGCTTCCTCGTGCCTTCCCAGTCGGTAGAAGGTATCACCTCTCCTGATCCAGGCGTCAAAACACTCAGGGTCCAGCTCAATCGCTCTGTCGAAGAATTCTATGGCCTCCTCGTAGTGATCACAGAACATGAGTCGCAGGCCCTTCTCGCTCAAATATTCAACCTCTTTCTGGTCCGGTCCAATATCGTCGGCCATACTATCGCCTCCTTATCTGGTGTGGAACTGCTCCTTTATCAAACCGGTGTCTGCGAAGTCGCGTATTTTCGTGTGCATAGGATCTTTTTGGCGGGACCGGGAAGAGCGCCGGGATTTGATGCACAGGTTCTGCTAAAACTACATCAGTCAGTCAGGTGTGTGTAATTAATTTATCGAAGCGCAGTGTTCATGACAAAGGCCCTTATTCTTGTGCTTTCATCTGAGAGTTCATCAGCTTGTGCCTCAAATTTCTTTTTTGCTTCATCGATACTAAGCTTTTGAGCCTGTCTGCATCTATAACTATGGGGTCAAAATGAGGTTGGATTTTTAGCTCACTAAAATCCTACCACAGCAGTCCATTCGACATCTACATGCCTGATATGGCGTTTCTTACTGCAAAGCGGTAGTGATATCGTGTAGTGGAACGTTACACTACAACATGAGTTACATACGAAAAATTACTCGGCGCAACAAAAACGGTGAAATCAAGGTTTATTACGTTGAGGTAGAATCTGTCCGAGTTGGTGGGAACGTTATCCAGCGACACATCCGATCTTTGAATTCATAGACTTGCTCGAAGACGGATACTCAGTTGAAAATTGGCACTCCAAACGCAATATTTCCAACGCCATAATGACGCCATAGAAATAAATGGTTAAATGCTCTGCGTTCCTCTGCGCCCTAGGCGGTCATTTTTCTTGTTGTATATAATATATAATATTGTATACTTCGAGTAAGCCCTAATGGTCGATGGACTCCTCGGCACCGGCGGGCACCTTGTCTGGTGGTGTTGTAGGATACGCGCCTGGCGGTCTGCAAGACCAGTGTGTATTGCGTCTGGTTTTAATAATTGTGATATAATGATCGTCAGGAACCCACTACCATAAGATTTATACCCAAGCATACCGACCATAACTTTGCATAGCGGTCCGATGCACCGGCAAACCCAGCCAGCGTCTGAATTGATGCGATGATAAGAGGGCCTGGTGGATAGCGGAGGCTGAGTATGCATAACAAGGTGTGGGATGCGCAAAGTCAAATAGATATCAAAATAATACCTAAGTCATACCATCGTTGATGGGCTGTAAGAAAATGCTCGCTTACGCTCGCATTTACTTGAGCACATAAAGTTATACTTTATGTACAATAAAAATAAGATTTTAGCAGGTGTAGCAGTCATGTTTACTATGACAAACATTTATAATGAATTGGAACGACATATACAATGGTATAAAAGATTGAAGGTATAAATGACTATGACGAAGACATTACACGCCGTTTTTGATGGTAAAGTGCTGAAGCCGGAGGAGGCAGTGGATTTGGAGGTGGGTAAGCGTTACGTTTTGACTATTGAAAGAACAATTGAAGCTAAAGCTATGAGAGAGGAACCGTCCTACCCGCTCACCCAAGTTCTGGAGATTGCTACGGACATGGGTGTTGATGACCTTTCTATCAGGCATGATTGGTATGCGCATAGAAGGCGGAACGATGAAAAGATCAGGGACGGCGACAGTGAAGCATGCTAAATTCATCTTTTTAGACACCGCTTATGTCAATGCATTAATCAATACTCGTGACCAGTGGCATGAGAGTGCAGTTGTTTGGCAAGAACGATTAGCAAAAGAGAGACGACCATTGCTGTCCACAGAGTTTATTTTAGTGGAAATCGCTGATGCACTTGCAACGATTCGGTTCCGCAAACATGCCATGCAGATGATTAATTTGCTTAAGGATAATCCATTTGTTGAAATTGTTCCTCTCTCTCTCTTCTGAATTGTTTGAGGAAGTGCTTGAACTCTATAAGAGACGAATGGACAAGGGATGGGGACTTACCGATTGCACCTCGTTCATCGTGATGCAACGTTATGACATTATAGATGTGCTAACCAATGATAAGCATTTTCAACAAGCAGGCTTCCGAGCACTGTTACGGGAGGATATGTGAGACCAGATATAGTGATGGAAAATCCGTGTAAATCCCTGAAATCCATGAGATTCGTGTCTTTTAACTTTTTTCAGACACCAATTAACACCAATTAACACCAATTAACATGGATTCGGGCTCATGTGATCTGATAGAGCAACATTCTCATCCGAGGAAATCGGTGTCTGGAATTTGTAACACCCGCAGCGAATCCACGCCTGTGAGAATGAGCGGTGCTTTTTCAAGATCGCCGGAGACGGTAAGATGGTTCCAGGGAGAAGCAGTATGATATCCATAAACGACAAGAGCGTATGCGTCATCGGCCTGGGTTATGTTATGTGGGCCTGCCCCTGGCAGAGGCTTTTTCGCGGCATTTGAAGACGATAGGCTTCGACATAGATGGGGAGAAGCTAGAGAAACTGAAGGTAGACAACAACAAAGAGGGGTTGGAGTTCACCACAGATCCACGAGGATAAGAGAAGCGGACTTCGTCTTGATCTCTGTTCCCACACCTGTGGCAAAGTCGAAAGAGCCGGACCTATCTTACGTGAAATCCGCGGCGGAGATCGCCGGCAAGAACCTGAAGAAGGGCGCGACGGCTGCGCCGTCAGTAATGTGTAACGGGTGATGAGTGACATGTTACACATTACATATTACACATTACACATTACCGCCCGAAGGGCGCTTGGCTATCATCCTCAGGTGATTTTATCTGGAAGGGCGATCAATGATCATATGCCGAAGCATGTTGCGCAGATGATGATAAAGGGGCTGAACGAGGTCGGGAAGGTTATCAAAGGGTCCACAGTTTTTGATCAAACTTTTGTGAAAAGTTTGCGAGTGAGAAATGCCATTCGGGTGGGGTTACAGTTTTTGGTTCGAAGCAGCG
>JAUWQF010000061.1 GCA_030611205.1 Methanothrix sp. | reverse complement strand
ATACGGTTTTTATATATCATAAATTTTTCGGTCAAATCAAGCTATTACCCAAGAATATATCGTAAGTCCATATTTTCACGCTTGATTCAAGTAGCTTGGAAGGGGGGCTGAATAGTTACAATTCAAAAAACTTATTAAGCGTGGGATGATGTATCCTGTGGCTATCCTCCGATGACAAACATGTATTTCAACTTGATAAATTAAAATAAGGCACGTTGCCCGTCGTATGATAGGCCCATACGGCGAAGTTAGGATTTTTCTTAAGACCCTAACATTATTCGGGACACCGCTTTATGTACCTAACATCATCATCTGAATCACCGACGGCATCGGCCGAGACCAGACCGATATGTAACAAGTAAATGCACGCTTGCGCTCGCATTTACTTGAGCACATAAAGTTATAATTTATGTACTACGAGAAGATATGAGCAGATTATCGAAGCGGATCTGTATGATGTTAACCGATCTGAAACCTGGAAACTGGGGACGAATCGTGGCCATAGAGGGCGGCTGCGGGATCAGAGAGATGCTTGCGCTGAGAGGGATCTCTGAGGGTTCTGCTGTTAGGCTGATATCCTGCCGAAGAGGACCCGTTGTAATCGAGGTCGATAGAAACACCATCGCCCTCGGCAGAGGGATAGCAAAAAAGATCAGAGTGGTGTGAGGGGATTTTACGGAGAAGAAGCTATCGGAGATGGATTACGACGACAAGGGGTCTGTGAAAGATATCGAAGGCGATCTCCAAGATAGGCTGGCATGCATGGGCATCAGGAAGGGAAAGACGATCCGGATGATCACCAGGCAGCCCATAAAGGGACCGGTGGTGGTGGAGGTAGACGGCGCCGACACGTCTCTGGGTCTGGAGATGGCAAAAAAGATCCTTGTGGAGACGGACCGATGAAGGTACTGCTCATGGGCCATCCCAACGTCGGCAAGAGCGTGGTATTCAACCGCTTTACGGGGGTGGACGTCATAACCTCGAACTATCCGGGAACCACCGTCGAGTATTCCGAGGGTTCTATGCGGGCGGAGGGCGAAGAAGTTACGGTCATAGACGTACCGGGGACTTTCTCCCTGGAGCCGAAGGACAAGGCGGAAGAGGTGGCGGTAGAGATGCTCGAAAAAGAGAAAGACGCGGTTGTGATCTCTGTTGTGGATGCGTCCAAGATCGAGAGGGGGCTCTACCTGACGTTGGAGATCATAGAGAGAGGTTATCCGGTCGTTCTTGCTCTCAACATGTGGGATATGGCAAAGCATAAAGGCCTCAACATCGATGTAAACCGGCTGAGCGAGATCCTGGGGATACCGGTAGTGCCGACTACGGCGGTCAGCGGTGAGGGGATTAACAAGCTGGCATCTGTGCTGAAGAGTGCAAGACCGGTCGAGGTAGAGACCATCTCCGGACGGGCTGGTGGTCGTGCATGAGCCTGACCGTCGATGAACGTTGGGACCTGATCGATCGCATCTCAAGAGAGACCGTGACCGTCGGGGAGTACAAAGAGACGCTGACCGACGTAATCGGTGAGATCACGATCAAGCCCATGACCGGCATCCCCGTTGTCATCGCGTCTCTCTACCTATTCTGGAGCATATTCGGATCCTTTGCAGGTTTCTTCACCGACGGTTTCTTCGTCAAGTTCTTCGACCAATACTGGTTGCCCTGGTGGCAATTGCACTTTCCAGACACCTGGGAATGGTTGTACTACATAGTGGTGGGGGATCCTCTAGCAGATAACTGCCTCGAAGCCTTCGGCATGCTGACCTCAGGTCTCTTCGTCGCCATCGGTGTCGTACTGCCGGCGATATTCATATTCTACCTGATGCTCACCTTGCTGGAAGATGTAGGATACCTGCCGAGACTGGCGGTGCTGATAGATACGATCCTGCATAAGATAGGGCTGCACGGCTACGCGATCGTGCCCACGATCCTCTCTCTGGGCTGCAACGTGCCCGGCGTGGCAGCGACCAGGATCCTGGAGACGAGGAAGGAACGCTTCGTCATGATGACGCTTCTCGCAATCTTCGTGCCCTGTGGTGCGCAGCTTGGAATTATGCAACAAGTCATACCGGAGACCATGGGACTGGTGCTTCTCTATCTGGTGATAGGATACTTCGTCACAGGTTTCGTTCTGAGCAGGATCATTCCGGGCAAATCTCCTGAGATCCTGATGGACGTCCCCCCTTACCAGAAGCCGTTGCTGAGAAATGTGGCGCTGAAGATCTGGATGAGGATGAGAGAGTTCTTCACCAGCGCGATCCCCTTCGTACTCCTGGGGGTGCTGATGGTGAACGTCCTCTACCTTGCAGGTTTCATCCAGTGGTTGAGCAGCACGCTTTCGCCGCTATTCGTCTACTGGTTCGGGGTACCGGAGGCGACCGTAGGCCCCCTGATCGCAGCATTTCTCAGAAAGGACCTGGCGGTGGCGCAGCTCAGCGTGATCGAGATGACCTGGTACCAGATGGTAACTGCCGTGGTGCTGGTATCGATATACTTCCCCTGTCTTGCAACCTTTATCATGTTGCTCAGAGAGGGCTGGACGGAGCTATTAGGAAGCCTAGCGGTGCTCATCGTCGTGGTCACCGTATACGGCGGGTTCGTCCACCTCGTAGGAATACTGGCGGGGGTGGCCTAGATGAGGCTGGGCGACGTATACTTTGCCCTGCTGGGTGCTGTTACGCTGGCATGTGGTTTTGCAGATTTGATGGTAACCTTATCGGGCGAATACTGTTCCTGGTGGATCGTAGAGGTCCCCGGCGATATGTTCAGAGGCGGCTGGGGAGGGCTTATCGTCCTCTTCGCGGGCCTCTTCTACCTCTCCGGTGCCAGAAACCTCTCTGAGATCCATCAGCTATCGAAGGTGATGATGGGCAGCGTCTTGATCTGGCTGATAGCCGGGTGTGACATATTTGCGAGGATCACCGAGTCGATACCCGGTGGGGACGAAGGCTGGTTCAACAGCATGGAAGGATTTCTGGGGGGTTGTGCGCCACCGTACTTTCCGGCGATGCTCTTACTGCCTTTTTCCCTGGTGGTGATATACTATATCCACAAGGTCGAATGATGGCCAGGAAGACCAAGAGATAAAAGATACGAGGCTCGGCGGCGAGCGCATGAGGGGTCGATGTGTCCTATCCGCCGAAGAAAAATAAGTCGAGGTTACGAATGTTGATCAGTAGATCTCTTCCAGGTCCTCGATATATGCGAAGGCATCGTCGAGCTGCTTCTTGGATCTGTTCTTCCGGTTCTTCTCCTCTTGGATGGCCTGGGCCGCCAGAGCGTACATCTGTTCCAGTTCCGGAGCCTGCTCCAGCGTGAACACAGAAAGAACCTTGGGAAGACCTTTCTTTACCACGATCCCCTTGAATACATGGCCTATATTGGAGGATAACTTTTCCACGACCGTGGTTATCACATCTACATCCAGGTATTTCTTTGACCCCTGGATGATTATCATCGCCCTCGCAGCCTCCTCATAGACGTTCGACGGGTAGAGGAGGTTGCTGGGTTTCAGGCTGTTGTCTATCGCCGAGGCCAGCGAGGGTGTCTTCTTGTCGGCCTGATAGAAACCTATGGTCCCCATCCCCATGCCGCCGCGCATTACCGTCTTGAAGTCGCCGAGGTCGGTCACGGAGAGCATCTCGTTGTCGAGGGCCTCTATCAGAAATAGGATGCGTTGAGCCACCATGTTGTTGATATTGTCGTAGGCGGTGGCGATATCTCCACTCGCCCTCTTGAGGTACTGGTTGTCTACCAATATCAGACCATCTGTTTCTACCTCCATCATGTCCCGCATGCTGAAGGCGGCGTTCTGGAGGTATATCGATCCTTCTTCCCTGAAGGGCAAAACCATGATCCCGATCACCGATATGTTCTTGTACTGGTTCTTCAGCTCGTGGATCAATAACGGTGAAAAAGACGAACCCGTCCCGCCGGAGGCCGAGGTGATCACAAAGGCTATGTCGAAGTCGCCTCTCTTCTCGATCTCGTCCATTATCATGTCCTGGTTATTCCAGAACCCCTGCTTGCCCACCGTCCGGTTGGCACCAACGCCGTGGAGGTTGGGGACATGAAATCGGTCATTGGCCGAGGTGAACCTCAGTTCTTTCAGGTCGTTCACGGCGGTGTTGATGGCGAGGGTCTCAACCCGGCTGGGGAACTTCTGTCTCGAGTAGTACTTGGACAGCCTGGTAGATCCGCCGAAGGCTTCCTTATTAATCGCATCCAGTATCCTGTTTCCACACTGGCCGACCCCTATTATGAGTACGTTCAACATAAGCATCAGATCCGCTTGCCCTTAGCACCAAATGTCCTCATGCTATATTTTTTTAACCCCTGTATGCTGATTTATTTTAATACTTATATTCTTTATATCTTCTGAAGATCCAGAACGCCACTAATAATACAGGCAATACGAGGACGAAGTATAAGTATTTATACGGCCTCTCCAGGACGATGATCTCGAAAGAGACCTCCTTTTGCATGATCACTTCGTCGCTCTGATAGTTGGCCTTGATGGTGGCGGTGTAGTTCCCGCTCCGGCTTCCTTTGACCGTCGCCGAGTAGTTTTCCGAAGCTCCTGGGGCGATCTCGAAGTAGGTCTTTCCCAGGCTGCCCTTGGTTACTTCTATGCCACCGTCGGCCGGGGTTGTTTCTCCTTTGATCTCCACCCTGTAGGCGCTAGCCTCGCCGTTGTTGAGAACGGTGACATTTATGACACCCGTTCCGCCGTGCTCGATCGGGGGCACGGGTTCCACGATCAGATCCAGGTTCGGTTTCCTCTTGGGTTTGATATTTATGGTAAAGGAAGACGAGCTCACAGAGGCGATGTTCCCCTTGGCATCTGCGTAGCTTACCACCAGTGCAGGTACCAGTACCTCCCCTTCGGTTACTGCCACCATGGAGTAGACCGCGAAGTCAGACTCCTTAGGAGCTAGTTGGCTCTTGATCTTGGGCGGATAGCCGGCCAGGTACCTGAACTGGGACAACGGCGGCGTTTCGAAGATCAGGACGTTACGAGCGGTATCGTTTCCCACGTTCTTCACGGTGACGGTAACCTTCACCTCGTCATTTACACTGATATCGGTCCTATCGAACTTCTTTTCCACGATCAGCTCGGGCAGGTTCTTGGGTGCCAGGCCTCTTTCGGTGGTATACTTTCGCGGATATCCATAATCATCCCTGTACTCCGCTCTCATCCTGATGGTGTCATCATCGAATATCTCGACCACGGTGAGGGTTAGCCCCCCACGATCGGCACCCTCGTCGAAGTTGGAGTCTCGATGATCCTCCATCACCCTCCAGTCCTCGAACTCGCTGACCCTCTTCCAGACCTTCACCTCTATCAGCCCGTCCATGACCGATACAACATTGATCAGTTCCACTCTGTACTCACCGATCTTGACCCCCTCGTCCACCCTCAATGAGAACTCGCGAGAGGTTGTCTCTCCGTCATCGTCGCCCGAACCGGCCATCACCGGCGCGATCAATAGTACAAGCACAGCCAGATAGATCAGACGCATGCCCTTTCACCGCAGTTTGGTCAGAATAACAAGGCTATTTATCAGATATACGTTTTTTTGGATATTATTCATAGACATCTCTCTATCTCCAGGCTGAAGTCTATCCAGTTCGCCATCTTGGTAAGGGCTCCCAGAGATATCACGTCTACACCGGTGGAGGCGTATTCGGCGATATTCTCAGGTTTTATCCCTCCTGAGGCTTCCAGGATTACCTTTTCTCTGAGGCCTTTGACCCCCAGGAGATCGACCCCATTTTTGATCTCGGCCGGTTTCATGTTGTCGAACATGACGATCTCGGCTTTCATCTCCACCGCCTTGAGAAGGTCTTCTAGACTCTCCACTTCCACCTCGATCTTCTTTGTGAAACTTGTTTTGCTCCTGGCGGTGAGGATGGCGTTCTCCAGGCCCATCAGCTTCAGATGGTTATCTTTTATAATAACCGCATCCGATAGGCTGAGCCTGTGGGGATCTCCACCGCCGGCGACGACCGCCCTCTTCTCGAATATCCTGAAGCCTGGAGTGGTCTTGCGGGTGCAGGCTATCCGTACCGTCCCTGCCTTTCGTACACAGTCGTGGGTGAGAGTGGCGATCCCGCTCATCCTGCTCAGGAAGTTCAGGGCAAGCCTCTCCCCCTGGAGGATGGCCTTGGCCTGACCCCTGACCCTCATCACCTCGGCATCTGCGCTTACTTCATCACCTTCCGAAACGAAGGGTTCCTGCTCCAGCCCGAAATATTCCATTATATCTCCCGCTTCTTCCAGACCGGAGATCACGCACCGTTCCCTGGAGAATATCAGGGCTTCTGCCTCCGTATCGGGAACAATGGCGCTGGAATCGTCCCACTCACCCAGGTCTTCTATCACCAGCCGTTCCAGCACTGACCGCAGCATACCGTAACGCTTTTGTTCTCCAATTGATTTATAGGCTGCGATGGTTCTGAAGATCGGTGTAGTCGGCTGCGGCGCCATCGGGACCGAGATCGCGAAGGCGATAGACCGTGGTGGTATCTCGGCCGATCTGGTGGCAGTTTACGATAGCAACCAGGAAATCGCAGAGAAGCTGGTAGATGGTCTGAGCATCTGCCCGAAGATCGCAGACCTGGAGGAGCTGGTAGACCTTGCAGATCTTGTGGTGGAGACCGCCACCCAAAGGGCCGTCCCCACGGTGGCAAGAGCAGCTCTGGAAAAGGGCCGCAGCCTTATGATCATGAGCGTCGGTGCGCTTCTGGACCGGGATCTCTACGATAACCTGGAGCGGCTCGCTCGCGAGAACAACTGCAAGATCTACATCCCCTCGGGAGCTATCTCCGGCCTGGACGGGCTCAAGTCTGCTGGCATCGGCCGGATAAGAAAGGTCACCCTCACCACCACCAAGAACCCGGCAGGGTTCGTCGGCGTGCCTTATATCCAGGTGAAAGGGATAGACCTAAAGACCCTATCCGGTCCGACGGTCCTCTTCGAGGGTCTTGCAGAGGAGGCTGTCAAAGCCTTCCCGGCGAACGTCAACGTGGCCGCGACCCTCAGCCTGATCGCCGAGGGCGGGGTGGAGGTGAGGATAGTGGCCGACCCGGGGATCGCGGTGAATATGCATGAGATAACCGCGGAGGGCGACTTCGGTCGGATCACCACCAGGGTGGAGAACGTCCCCTCACCCAGCAACCCCAAGACCAGCTACCTGGCAGCGCTTTCTGCCATCGCCACCCTGCGGTCCATAGTCGAGCCGGTGAAGATCGGGACGTGATGCCACCCGGTGGCTGGTCACGAAGGATCAAAACTCAGAGCCACCATGTGGTAGGTGGCCCGGAGTCTATTACTATAGTCCGGTTCTCTATGCGATAGGGGAGCTTCTTCTCTGGTTGGTAGACAGCATAGACGCACAGGTCGTTCTTCGCCGCCACCAGATCAATATCTTTTCCCGCGGGCTCGATCAGAGGACGCCAGTCCACGGCGCATGAGCTGCCTTTTGGTATCCAGTAAGCATCGTCTCCCAAACCGTCGCCGTCGTCGTCCCTTCCGCGGTAGTCGTCGTAGTAGTTGCCCACCGTAGCGTTCCAGAAGTTGTGGCTGGCGTTGTCGTAGGCGTTGGCGTGGCTGTTTCTCCAGAAGTTGTTCTTGTATACGAGGTTGTTCTGGTTCTTGTCCAGCCGGATCCCGTTGCAGTTGTCCGATGCATCGTTGCCGCAGATCAGGTTGAACTGGCAGCCTTTGGCGATGTCCAGGCCGTTGCGGTTCTTTTCCACGGTGTTCATCGCTACCAGGTTATGGGAGCTGTTCTCGAGAAGAGCGATTCCCATCCCCGATTGCATGCGCTCGTTTCGGCTGGTCTCTCTGACCAGGTTCCCGATGACGGTATTGTTGGAACTTGTGGCGATCAGTATGCCGTAATACAGGTTCCTGTAAGCCTCGTTCCCCCGGAGTTCGCAGAGGGACGAGTTCCAGAGAACGAGCCCCTGCCAGTTGCCCGAGAAGTAGTTACCTTCCACCAGACAGCGAGACGACTCCTTGAGCATCATGCCAACGTTGGAGATGTTCGCCGCCTCGTTGCCCACCAGCGATACCTCGCTCGAACGTTCCACGCAGACGCCGTACTTTTTGCACTCACCGAACCGAGACGCCTCGATCCTGCCACCGCGACAGTCCAGAAGCTTCGCTCCGCTATCACAGTTTTGGAACGTATCGTTCCAGAGCGTGATGTTGGACGCACCCTCGGCCTGCACCCCTACCTCCGCACCATTGATCTCGCTGTCCTCGATGGTCACGTCGTTGCCAGATATCAGGATGGCTACGTTGGGCATGTCCAGCGCATAGTGAGATTTTCTGTCGGAGGTCTCCATGTAATAACTGAACTTGGCATCCGCATCTTTGAGGATACCCTCCACTTTGAGCCCGGATATGGTGACCCGGTCGGCCCTGACGGTTATGGCAGGGGTCTGGATCCGGGCGCGGACCACAGGGCCGTCGACCCCCAGGACGGTCAGGCTTTTGTCTACGGTGAATGGTTTGTACTGGCCCGCTTTCAGCACGAGGATATCGCCGGGATCTGCTCCGTCTACCGCCGCCTGGACGTCACCGTCCACAGGTACGGGTATCAGCGCGCCGCTGGAGGTGCTTATTATAAAAAAGAAGGCCAAAGCTGCTGCGGTCAGCCTGCGGACCCTCTGACCACAGAGAATATTTTCCCGCGCCATAACCTCAGTGTCTGAAGTGGCGCATCTCGGTGAAGACCATGGCCATCCCATGTTCGTTGGCAGCATCTATTACCTCGGCATCTCTGATGGATCCTCCCGGATGGACCACGGCAGTAGCTCCGGCTCGGTACGTCTCGTCCAGCCCGTCGCGGAAGGGGAAGAAGGAGTCCGTAGCCGCGACCGTCCCTTTTGTGTCCAGGCCGTGCTCGTTGGCCTTCTCCGCGCCGAAACGTGCCGAGTCCACCCGGCTGACCTGGCCCGAGCCTATCCCTATCGTCTGGTTCTCGGTGGCATAGACCAGGGCGTTGGACTTCACGTACTTGGTCACCTTCCACGCAAACCTCAGCGCCCTCGTCTCTTCCGGTGTGGGCTCTCGTTCTGTTACCACCTTCCATTTCTTGATGTCTGAAGTGTCGTAGTCCTGGAGGAGCATTCCGCCGAAGATGCTTCTCCCGTACCATCCGGTGTATAGATCTTCTTTCCTCTCCAGGAGGGCGTCGATGTCCAGGATCCGCCGGTTGGGCTTCTCGCCGAGGATCTCCAGGGCGCCGGGCTCGTATCCAGGTGCCAGCATGACCTCGATGAAATGGTCGCGCATATCCTCGGCCATATCTTCATCCACCCGCTCGCTGAAGCCGATCACTCCTCCAAAGGCGCTCTTGGGATCGGTGGCCAAGGCCCGCCGGTAGGCCTCTCTGAGATCGTTCCCATAGGCCACGCCACAGGGGTTGGCATGCTTCACTATCACCGCCAGTTTCCTGTCGTCTCTGACCCCGTCGTACTCGGTCAGGTCCATCAGCATCTCCAAGGTGGCCTCTGCGTCGACCACGTTGTTGTAGGACATCTCCTTGCCCTGGATCTTGGTCGCCTCGTAGAGGCCCGTGCCACCAAGTGTCCGGTAGAGGGCCGATGCCTGGTGCCAGTTCTCTCCGTATCTCAGATCCTGGACCTTCTCGTAGATCTGGACCTTGTACCGGTCCCTCTGAAGGGCCTCAAGCTCTTTTGCCTCCTGGGCTATACAGCTGCAGAGGGCCTGGGCAGCCAGCTCTTTTCTCGTCTCCTCCGTGAGGTTGCCTTCTTTGATCTCCTCCAGCACCTTCTCGAAGTGCGCAGAGCCGACCAGGATGCCGCAGCGCTCTCCTATGGCATGCCTGATGATAGCCAGGCCTGGAGGGCTTGATTCAAAACCAGGATCGCATACCACGAGACGTTCCGAGTTCGTCGTCTGAGAACTCGTGGCGATCTCGTTTATCATATCGACAACAGAAGACTCGATTATATCCAACCCGAGCTGTTCCAGGTCGGTGAGAAAATCCTTCACCACGCGAGACTCATCAGCCAGCACGACTACTTGCCTGATCCGCATAAAAACCTTAACCTTCATCGTCGTTGGATTATTTTAAGATTGCCCTATGAGATGAACCTGTCATCCGGGTAAAGCTTTATGTCGTCGGGATAACGCCACTCTGCAGATGGAAGACCAGATAGGTGCGGCGGTAGAGAAACACCCGGAAGGTGTCACCATAAGGTTCGAGGTGGTGCCCGGCGCCAGCAAGCTGTCGATCCCCTCCGGCTTCAACCCCTGGCGCCGGTCTTTGGAGGCCAAGCTCACGGAGAAGCCCTCGAGAGGGAGGGCCAACGCTCAGCTGACGCGGGAGCTGGCATCTCTCCTCAACGTTCCTGGAGATCGTGTGGCGGTGATCGGTGGCCAGAAGAGTTCCCGGAAGACTGTACTGGTAAAGGGCGTGGAGGTCGAGAACGTCGTGGCATGCCTGGCGGGAAGAGGTGGCCTTCGATGAGGCGCAACAGACGCGGGGTCCCAGGCACGGTCAGGGCGACCTGCGATCTGGAGGCGCTGGAGGGGCTGATCGAGGAGCTCCGGGAGGCCTCGGACGGCGGTGCAGCCATAATCGTGGAGGGGATCAAGGATCGGCGATCCCTTCGAGAGCTGGGGATCGAAGGAACGATAATAACGGCGGCCAGGAGGCCCGCCCTGGAGGTGGCCGAAGACGCGGCCCAAAACTTCGGTGAGATAATTGTTCTCACCGACTGGGACCGGGCCGGTGAAGAGGAGGCCCGCCGGATGGAGAAGCACCTTTTGTGTACCCGGGCCCACGCCGATCTGCGGATCAGGGACCGACTCAAGAAGATGGTCCGGCGGGAGATCAAGGACGTGGAGAGTCTGAGCCGCTACGTGCAGAGGATGAGGGCGGAGGCATGTCCATCCGGATGGCTGTGACCGGGAATCCGGGCGTGGGCAAGTCCACCCTGGTGAGGAGGAGCCTCGACCGGCTGGACTGCGTTGTTGGTGGCATGCTGACCAGGGACGTGCGGGTACGGGGGCGACGGGTGGGTTTCGAGCTCCAGGACCTACGGTGCGGCGCCCTGGGAACCCTGGCCTCTCTGGAGGGCGCCGGCCCCCGGCTGGGCAGGTACCATGTCAACCTCCACGACCTCGAAGAGATCGGGGCTGCGGCAATCGAGGATGCGATTCTCAGGGCGGACCTCGTGGTGATCGATGAGGTCGGCGCAATGGAGCTTTTTTCTTCAAGGTTCGTGGAGGCCGTGGAGACGGCGCTCGAGTCCGGGAAGTCCATGCTGGTGGTGGTCCAGGCGAAGTCCAGGCATCCTCTGGCCGTGAGGATCAGAGATACGTTCCTGCTGGTGACGGTGGAGAGAGATAACAGGGACGGACTGGTGAGGGATATTGCAGAGAAGATCGATTCGGCGCTATGACCGAAGTTCACTCATGCATAATTCATAACTGCTCACCTACCCGCCACAAAGTTTATTATCGATGAGATGATATTATTCGTCACAATGGTTGCAAACGAGTAAATCCACCCTTCGGCCGGGTTTACTCGGATTATAGATTATATACGAGAACAAATATACAAGGGTAAAGAGAGCAATACTTTTAGTCGTTGTGCCCCAACGATACTCTGGTGAGGAGTATGCAAATAAAAGCGATATACGAGAACAATGTTTTGAAACCATTGGAGGAGTTGAACTTGCCAGAAAATTCCGAAGTACGGATCGAAATTAAAAAAAACTTTAGCAGATTACTCGACGAAGTTGGGGTGGTTGAAGCACAGGAAGATGTAGACGCGGTTTTGAAAAAGATGAGAGAAAGGACTTACTATGGATAGGGTCGTCTTAGACACCTCTGTCATCGCAAAGAGCATTTTCAAGCCGCGGAGATCCCTGCCTGACGAAATACACAGACGAGAGTTAAATACACACGAAAAGTGCAGAGCAATAATCAACCTCCTCGATGAGAGATGTGTGCCTGTATATGTTCCCAAAGTTTGTGCCATTGAAACTGCTGCAGTAACAAAACGCCCTGGTAATAAAAATATACCGTAACGGCTTAGATTATACCTTGCTCTCTCAGTGCACCTTTGATCTCGCCGATCTCACCCTCGATCCGGTCGAACCTGCTCTCCATGTAGTGTTTCAGATCGTACCTAACTCCACGAACCTCTTCGATTACTACATCTTGCTTGTCGAGCATCATGTCCATC
>JAUWQF010000033.1 GCA_030611205.1 Methanothrix sp. | reverse complement strand
CCGTAGAGCTGGTTCTGGAGCGGTTCGGCTCCGATTGTGGCGGTACCGTGCGTACCACCAGCCAGATCCCCCTGGCACGAGGTCTCAAGAGCAGCAGTGCTGCAGCCAACGCCGCGGTTCTGGCTACCGTAGACGCCCTGGGCGAGGAACTGGAACTTCTTGAGGCGGTCAAGATCGGTGTAAGAGCCGCTCGTGACGCAGGAGTGACCATAACCGGAGCCTTTGACGACGCCGCCGCCTCCATGCTGGGTGGGGTGGTGGTGACGAACAACAAGAGGATGGAGTTGCTCCGTAGGGAGGATCTGATCTCCGCGGTCCTTCTGCTGGTGCCGGGAAGAAAGATATACTCCAGGAATACAGACGTGGGGCGGTCTCATCTCATAGCACCCTTGGCGGACCTGGTCTTCGACCTGGCCATGAGGGGCGAGTACGGACGGGCCATGACCCTGAACGGTTTCATATACTGCGCCGCACTTGACCTTCCCAATGATCCCATCTTCACCGCCCTCGAGGTCGGTGTCGATGGGGCGAGCCTCTCTGGGACCGGTCCTGCCTACGCCGCCCTGGTCGGAGATGATGAAGTCGACGAGCTGGAGGCCGTCTGGCGAGATCTGGGCGGAAAGGTGATAAGGACCGAGGTGAACAACAGGGGTGCATCTTTCGGCTGAGAGGCGGTGGACATGAGCCTGGTAGATTATCGTAGGGAGGGTCAGAATATCGATGAAAAGATCGTACGGCTGATCGGCGAGCGCATCAGGCTCTCGGAGAATATCTTCGAGGCCAAGAGGGCAGAAGGTGCGGATATAGAAGACCCTTTGCAGGAGAAGCTAGTAATGACGAGGGCGTTGGACCTGGCGACCGAGCTGAACTTGGATGCCGGGGCGGTAAAGGAGATATTCACGGTTCTGATCAAGATGAGCGTGAATAAGCAGCACGAGCTATTGGGCGATGACAACCTTCCCTAGTTATGACTGAAATTGCGGTAATATCTGGTTCAAAGTCTGACAAACCCGTAGTAGATAAGGTGGTCCAGACGCTGGAGAAAAACGGAGTGAGCTACGAGCACCGAATACTTTCTGCTCACCGGAACCCCAGGGAACTGGAGCAGTACATCGAAGAGACCGATGCACGGATATTTGTAGCGATCGCCGGACTATCGGCAGCGCTTCCCGGAGTCATAGCATCGAGGACGGCTCGTCCTGTCATAGGTGTTCCCGTAAGCGGAACGCTGGGTGGTCTGGACGCTCTCCTTTCCATAGTTCAGATGCCTCCCGGGGTGCCCGTTGCCTGTGTGGGCATCGACTCCGGCGAAAACGCTGCATTATTAGCTTTACGGATGCTGGAATCAAAAAGATAGCTATTTATATCAAGGCAGCAAGAACAAACCCAAACGGTGCAGAGGGTTGTAGGGATTAAAAATAATTGTGAGGTGTGTTGGGAATGTATAATCGAATTTTAGTCACTACGGACGGTTCGGCGAGGTCCAAGGCTGCGGTAGAGCACGGCATAAATCTGGCCAAGTCAACTGGCGCAGGCGTCCTCGGCATCTACGTGGTAAACGATGTTGTCGTGGCGAACGTGGTCAGGCAGCTAGGCGCCGATAAGAAAGATGTCGAGGAGAAGCTCAAGACCGCCGGAGAGAATGCTCTGGCGAGTGTCAAAAAGATCGGTGATGAGGCTGGCGTGGCCGTAGATACCATGATAAGGACCGGAGCCCCCGCCAACACGATCATCGATGTTGCCAGGACCGAAGGCGTTGACCTGATCGTCATGGGAAGTCATGGTGAGAGCGGCGTCACCAAGCTGCTCATCGGTAGCGTCGTGCAGAAGGTACTCTATTGGGCAACCTGCCCTATCTTAGTAGTGAGATGATAACGTATGGAATTAGTTGCCGCGAGTCTGGTCTACCCTGCATTTGCAGTAGTTTTTGTAGTGGGTACACTTCTTGCTTACACAGTTATAAGCCTGATCGGTGGGAGCTGATCGGCTAAAAGAGATAGAGGGATGAACGTCCACCGCCTCGCAGGTGGACGTTTTAGTCACTCTTTTTAGTCACTCTTTTTTTTTGTTTATAACTTGAAGTATTTTGGCACCGTCTCCAGTGCTTTTGCTATCAGCTCGGCGCATCTATCGAGATCGCTCAGGCTCAGCACCTCAACAGGCGAGTGGATATACCTGGTGGCCACACTGATCACACCCGTGGGTACCCCCGACTTGGTCAGCTGGATCGCCGTAGCATCGGTAGTGCCTCCGCCGGAGACCTCAAGCTGGACCTCGACATCGAACCTCTTGGCGGTCTCCGTCAGCCATTCCACGACCCTGGTGTTGGCGATTACGCCCCTCCCCGAGGCGTCGGCGATGACTATCACCGGACCTTTGCCCATCTCCATGTTGGACTCGTGCTTCTCGATCCCGGGATGGTCCCCCGGTATGGTCACGTCGGTGGCGATGGCCACGTCGGGATCTATACCGAAAGCGCTGGTCTTGGCCCCTTTCAGGCCTACCTCCTCCTGGACGGTGGCCACGGCGTAGACCGCAGACCGCGTTTTTGTGCGCTTCAGGGCCTCGATCATGGCCACGACCCCCGCGCGGTTGTCCATGGCCTTCCCCGTCACGTTGTCCCCGATCAAGGTTGCAAAGGTCCTGTCGATGGTTATGGGCGTCCCTGGCCCGACGCCGAGAGCCGTCACCTCCTCTTGGTCTTTCCCGCCCAGGTCGACGAACATGTCCTTGACCTTTATGGGCTTCTTTCTGTCCTCTGCAGACATCACGTGGGGCGGCTTGGAGCCGACGACCCCGACCAACGGTCCCGAGTCTGTATGCAGGATCACCCTCTGGTTCAATAGGGTCTGGTCGAACCAGCCACCTACGGTGATGAACCGTACGAACCCGTTCTCGTCCACGTACCTGGTCATCAGGCCTATCTCGTCCATGTGGGCGGCGATCATCACCGACGGCCTCTCGCCATTCTTTGTCGCGATGAGGTTGCCCAACCGGTCTATCCTGATTTCGTCCACATAAGGCTCGATCTCCTCTCTGATTATCTGCTGGACAGACCCTTCCCGTCCAGAAACCCCGTGAGCGTTGCTCAGCTTCTCCAGAAGCGATTGAATCTCCTTCATCTATGATAGTCTCCTATTACGTTGGGGCAGGAGGTCAGGTGGTTCTGAGCCTGGCCCCGTTGTTCCGCCCGACCAAGTCGCTGCGTGTTCCCACCACGCCGCCGGGGAGGTCAGGTGGTTCTGAGCCTAGCCCCGTTGTTCCTGGACGTGGTGATTATTACCTCGCCGCCCACCTCTTCCATGACCTCGCACGCCGCAGATTCTATCTCTCGTGTCCTCGAATCCGTAACGGCGTAGACCGTGGGACCGAAGGAGCTCAGGCCGGCACAGGCAGCACCTGACTCGCGCATTACCGTCATGAGTTGGTGTATTAAGGGGTGCTGGAGGCTGACCTCCACCTTCTTGAACCCCAGCTCTTGGACCCTGTTCACCGCCGCGCCGAAGTTGTCCAGATCCTGCTCCAGGATGGAGGGCACCATCTTCATCATGATCTGGTAACAGATCTCCTGGACGTCACTCATGGGCACGGGACAGTACTCCCTGAATATATCTACCTCTTTCTGGCCGTAGGCTCCTTTGGCTATGTTGGGGATGGCCAGGAGTATCTTCCAATCAAGAGGAAATTCGTGGCGCATTATCACCGGTGGGGGGCTTACTCCCGAGGAGGCCGAAGACGGTCTGAAGTCGGTCTTTTCCTTGCCCCGGCCGAAGGAATGACCACCGTCGACGATAAACCCGCCGTTCTCGAAAGCTGCGGTGCCTATGCCGCTGGTCCCGCCCCGGTTCACCGCCGAGGCGATCTCTCTTACGGTAGCCGGATGGTGGTAGAGGTCACAGAGAGCCTTGCCTACGGCGATGGCCATCTGGGTTCCTCCTCCCAGCCCCATATGAAGCCGGTAAGAGCTCCTGATAATGATCTTGGCACCACCGAGCCCGAACCTGGCCATCACCGACCTGGCCGCAGCCGTGGCGCGGTCGGCGTGTTCGCCAGAGACGTTCAGATCCTCGTCTTTTTTTGCCTCCACCACGATATTGGGCTTGTTCAGGGCTATTCCCACCCCTCCGTCGACTCTTCCGAGCTCTCCTGCCAGGTCGGTGAGGGTGAGGTGTATCCTGGAGGGCGTCTCCACGATTACCCGGCGCTCATCCTGGAAACTGTTGTAAGGGAACGTCTCGGTGATGGATATCAGAGGCTCACCGCGCCTGATGATCCGGTAGTTCCTGGATAGCATGGGCTCCCTCTCGAAGACGTCGAAAGCCCGGCTGAGCCCGCTCTCTGCGGCAAGAACCTCAGCGCCGATAATCTCGCGGCGCGACTCGATCCGATGGTTCTTCAAGATCGTCCCGATGGGCACGTCGGCACGCATCAGGTCCTCTTTGAAACCGGGATCCAGGCGTTTGAGTGGGGTATGCGAGACCGCAAATATCAGGGTCTCTCCGGTGACCGAACTCTTGAGCTTGACCACCCGGTAGTTGACGTCGTCTCCCAAATCGACGTTCAGATCGGATGCCAGCGTTTCGTCTGCCGGTACTATCTCCTGCACCAGGGTCTCGATCTCCACCGGATCTCCGGTGATCACCCGGAGAAGCCTGGTCACGGAGCCATCGGTTCCCAGGAGCATCTTCTGGACCGGGCTCAACGTGCCCACCTCCTCTTCCAGCCTGGAGATCTCCGTCTCGATATCGAATGCCGATGATGGCGACACGGCGAAGTTATGTCACGCCCGGCATAAAGTTTTTCCCTGACCAGAGTAGTGTACCTTCTCTCCCAGGACTGGGCAGAAGGTGTCTAAATTGAGAACTTCCAGAATTTCAGGTATGTACAAGCTCACACCGGCCGAACGTCTCCAGATGGTGATGGAAAAAACAGGTCTGAGCGAGGAGGAGGGGGCTCGGATCGGCCAGATGGGGCTGAGCCTGGATCAGGCCGACAACATGGTGGAGAACGTGATCGGCCTCATCCAGGTTCCTCTGGGCGTGGCCACCAACTTCGTGATAGACGGGAAGGAGACGTTGATCCCCATGGCCACCGAAGAACCCTCGGTGATAGCCGCGGCCAGCAACGGTGCCAGGATGGCCCGGAAAGAGGGCGGTTTCATCACCAGCGCTACCGATCCGGTGATGAGGGCCTTGATCCAGGTGACCGGGATAGCCGATCCTCAAGGCGCTCGACATGCCCTCTTGGCCCGGGCGGCGGAGATATCAAAGCTGGCCAACGAGCAAGACCACATGCTGGTCAGCAGGGGTGGCGGGATGGTGGGGATGGAGGTCGAGATTGTTCCCACGAGGATGGAGACGATGGTGGTGGTCCATCTCCTGGTGGACTGCAGGGATGCCATGGGGGCAAACGCGGTAAACACCATGGCCGAGGCGGTGGCTCCTCTTGTAGAGGAGATAACTGGCGGCAAGGTATACCTGAGGATCGTGTCCAACCTGGCGGACAGGAGGGTAGCCAGGGCCAGGGCAGTTTTCGAGGCCGGAGAGATCGGCGGCCCCGAGGTGGTAGATGCCATAGTGCTTGCCAGCGCGCTGGCAGAGTCCGATCCCTACCGGGCGGCAACCCACAACAAGGGCATAATGAACGGGGTGACCGCGGTGACCCTGGCCACGGGAAACGATAGCAGGGCCGTGGAGGCCGGTGCCCACTCTTACGCCGCCCGGTCGGGGATCTACCGGTCACTATCTCAGTATGAGAAGAACAGCGACGGCGATCTGGTGGGAACCATAGAGCTGCCCGTGCCCGTGGGACTGGTGGGTGGAGCTACCAGGGTCCATCCGGTGGCCAGGGCCAACGTGAAGATCCTGGGTGTAGAGTCTGCAGACGACCTGGGCAGGATCCTGGTCTCTGTTGGCCTTGCCCAGAACTTCGCCGCACTTCGGGCACTGGCCACCGAGGGCATACAGAGAGGTCACATGAGGCTTCATGCCAGGAACGTAGCCGTCGAGGCGGGTGCCACAGGAGACGCAATCGATACGATTGCTGCGAAGATGGCTTCTGAGGGCAACATCAACCTGGAGCGGGCCGCAGAGTTGCTCCGAGAGCTATAGCTATGATCGTGGTCGTAGGGGTTCTGGGTCCTGAGGGTACCTTCTCCGAGCGAGCGGCGAAGATGCGATATCCTCGAGGAGAGCTGCGTTACTATCAAGACATCGAAGACGTCCTCCTGGCGGTAGAGAAAGAGGAGGTCGATCTTGGGGTGGTACCCCTGGAGAACAGCCTGGAAGGCGCGGTGGGCATGACCCTGGATGCTTTGCTCGACCTCCGGGTGAAGATCGTAGGTGAGGTGACCATCGCGGTGAGGCATTGCCTCATCGGACTGGGCACCGGAGATATCAAGGTGATACTATCTCATCCCCAGGCCCTGGCCCAGTGCAGGCGCTATATCAAACGCCACCATCCAGGGGCGGAGCTGAGGACCACGGGATCGACCAGCCACGCGGCCAAACTGGCCCAGGAGTTCCCCGAGATGGCGGCCATCGCCGGGGCCGAAGCCGCGCCCTGTTACGGGCTCGAGGTTCTCGAAAAGGACATTCAGGACTCGGACCAGAACGCGACCAGGTTTGCGATGGTGGGTCGGGCGATATCGGGTCCTACCGGGAGGGATAAGACCTCGCTGGCCATATATCTGGAAAGGGCCCGGCCGGGCGCGCTCTGGGAGATCCTGGGCGAGTTCGCCCACAGAAGCATTAACCTCACCAGGATCGAGTCCCGGCCCAGCAAGAAAGGTATCGGAGATTATTACTTCTTCATCGACCTGGAGGGGCACATTCTCGACGAACCTGTCAGAGAGGCGCTATCCAAAATCGAGGAGATGGCTGCTCTGGTCAAGGTTCTGGGGTCCTACCCCCGGGACTGACTGACTGACTGACTGACTGACTGACGTGAACAGAAAACGATCTGGAGATGATTATGGACGCGAAGAAGGTGAGACGGTCTCTAGGAAAGACCGCCAGGTCCTTTCGCCAGACGATACCCCTCTTGCTGGGGGTACTGTTGCTGGTATCTCTGGTTCTGGTCGTGGTCCCGGCTTCTCTCTACGCCAGGGTATTCACCGGGAATGCTATCCTCGACCCCTTGATCGGAGCGGTCGTGGGGAGCATCGCCGCCGGCAACCCCGTAACCAGCTATATCATCGGCGGCGAGCTGATAACTCAGGGGGTGAGCATCCTTGCCGTGGTCGCCTTCATCGTGGCCTGGGTCTCGGTGGGAGTGATACAGCTCCCCGCAGAGGGTGAGATGCTGGGCAGAAGTTTCGCCCTGATCAGGTTTTGTGTCTGCTTCTTATCGGCGGTGGTCGTGGCCGTACTGACCTCATTTACTCTGGTGTTGATATGAGCCCGATGAAGCCTTCCGGCCGCAACGTCTTTCTGCTGGTCATCGCGGCTTTGTACACGGCGCTGGCCGCCTACGACATCGCGCTTTTGATGGAGACTCTGCGGGCCTTCGTGGATCTCTTGGGCAAGGTCGTTCCCGTCTTGTTCCTGGTATTCGTCATGATGTTCGTCGTGGACCTCGTCGTCGAGCCGGGGACGGTAAAGAATAGGTTGGGCAAAGGATCGGGTTCGATGGGATGGGGCGTTGCCGTCCTGGGGGGCGTTCTTTCCGCAGGACCGATCTACGTCTGGTATCCGCTGTTGGAAGATCTGAGGAAGAAAGGGGTGAGGGACTCGTTCATAGTGGCCTTTCTCTACGCCCGGGCCGTCAAGATACCGATGGCTCCAATGATGATCTACTACTTCGGCTGGACATTTACGGCGGTTCTATGATCTGTATATTATAGTTTTCTCGGT
Source organism: Methanothrix sp. (assembly GCA_030611205.1). Taxonomy (GTDB): domain Archaea; phylum Halobacteriota; class Methanosarcinia; order Methanotrichales; family Methanotrichaceae; genus UBA204. The sequence goes on along the minus strand of JAUWQF010000033.1, from coordinate 10,414 downwards.
ACTGAACGGGATATTGGTGGAGAGGCTGCTTCGGGATTTGGTTGAGTGAACAATGGGTATATATACGAAGTTACGGACTCCTGACCGAGGTCAGGAGCATCAGTGTGGATGCATGAGGCCTCCTATCATTTATTGTTTTTTTGCTTTATTAGTCTCACAAATCCACTTTGATACCTAGCAATTTTTCAGAATCTGATTCGTCAGTCAGAGTTAATACTGTATTCTGAGTAATAAGTTTTTCAAATTCATCATCTTTTATATGTTTTTTGATTTCATCAAGTTGGTTCTGATTTACCGTTGCAATATACTGCTTATTTGCTTGTGCAAACTTTTGATAAACGATTTTAAACATATCTGTTTTTTGTCTTTCATCAGTGCCGTCAAAAAGTCTGCTATCATGAAAAACAAAGTCGATATTATGGTTATGTCCTCTAAACAGTATCGTTAAATCATAACAGAAAATTTTAACATTGTTGATGCCGTCAGAGGCATCTGATTCAATTTTAGCATCGATATTAAACTGCAACTGATTTTCTCCATCATTACACTCTATGGTAAGACCTGCCACGCTATCAGGATAGAATATTTTCGCAAGGCTTCTAAAATAGTCTCGCAATACGATCGTATCAGGCTCGATTTCTGTTAAATATTGTTCTGTAACTTCGGTAAGCTCTATAAAATCTTTCTCGGACTGCCTTTCTTTAGCTTTGTATTCAGACTGCAGCTCCTTATATTTTTTGAGACTGTCTCGCTCCGCTTTTAATTCTGCATTTTTATTGCTAAGGCTTACAAAAAGATCAAGAGCCTGATGCTCCCCAAGATACTGCATAAGCTTATCAAGAGCTTTCTGTAGTTTTTCAACATTTGCTTTTTTATTTTGCTGTTCCAGTTTCAGTTTATTTTGCTGTTCAAGTAGTCTTCTTTTACGATTAGATATTAAATTATCATAAAACACTTCCAGCTCATCCAACGTTTTTGTCATATTTTCAGGAAAATGAATCTTTGATTCCCTGTAAATGGTTTTGATATTCTCTTTATTTATATCCGGGGAAGGTTTGAGATTTTTATTGATATGCTCTATGTTGTTTTGTAACATTATAATGTGATTATTTAATGAAAAAAGTTCCTTCTCTGCCTCATCTGCTTCCAACTGAACGTCGTTATAATTCTCTGCTACTTTGAAATTACTTAAATCATCATCAAGCCGTTTTATCCGCTCTTCAAGATCTACCAGCGTCAAGGTAACATCTTTATTTCCAGTAAAGAAATCTCTTAATAATGAATCATTTTTAAAATTCTTCTCCAGATTGTTTACCCGTACCTGCTCTTTTCTTATTGTATGTTTTTTTTGCGCAAGAACAACATCAAGCCCCAGTAAAAAAGCATTATAAAGTAATGCTTGATAATCTGTTTTGGTTTTCCCTGGCTTATTATAAGCTACGTAGGATTCTTTTTTCGGTCTGATAAAAAAGGGAATCAGGGAACGAAAGGTTAAGAATGAAATATCCTCAGGAATCTCAAAACATAATGATTCCATCTTTTTATTGAACGTCGTAACAGAAACAACTTCTTTGTTTAATGTAATCTTTCCAGGGTTATTTGTTGCTCTTTTTGCAGTATATTTTTCATTGCCTATTTCATAGTCAACAAAAAATTCCCATTCCGGTAACTTCTCGCAAAATGTTTTATAATCTTTGGCACTGGCTCCGAAACAAAAATGAATAATACGCACCAGCAAGGATTTTCCAACACCGTTATAGGTTTTACCCTGTTCACTAGAACCTGGATTTTTCTGTTTTGCAACAATAAAACTAAGTCCGGTTGTATTAAATTCAACCGTCCTAAAACTTGCTTGATTGGAATAAACTTTTCTCAATAGCATTTTATTACAACCCCGTCCTGCTCTTTAACGGCCCCAATTGAATGAAGAAATACTATTGTAAGTAATAGATTATCAAAACTATGTTTAGCGTAGTATAGCTTTTTATTAAAATCATTCTGATACTGGTTCCATAAACTATCAATCGATTCCGGAGATCCTAATAGAGTCAAAATATAACTGCCAAAACCAAGCAGGGATTCCGAAAAATTTGTGTGCTTCGTTGGGATTATCATTCTACGCCCTCCTGCACAGGTTCTTCAAAAATATCACAGGTTTCAAAATATTTTGACATTATGACTATTACTGAGGTTTGATACATCTGCTCTGCTTTCGGGCTTGCAGCGTTAACAATAGCCCAAAATAACTCGTCTCCACTTTTGTTTTCTTTTTCTTGCGAATAAACCTCATTCATTTTATCTCGTAAAGAGTCAACGAGGAAATCACTGTTGTTTTTCAAATACTCATCTAATGAATGTAATTGAAAACTACCGTTATTGAGTAATTGGGATACAAATTCTGACAAAACGTTTAATTTTATTTTTTCATTCCAGTCGGGTAGTACTATTTTTGATTTATTATCATTGTTTAAGGGTAATTGCATAATATACCCAATTACTTCGTTTAGGATTGAAAAGTCTAACTGAATATTAGCAGGGTCAGGAATGAATCCGGTTATTGAATATATCTGGTCATCCTCAAGCCCAAAAAGGATATTTTCAAGATCTTTCGCGGTCAAAAATCCGGCATTGTTCAGATTATACGATTTTTTTATCGCTTGAATTATTTTCTCACAATCAGCATTTACACCTTTGTATTTATCATTAACAACAAAATAAAATTCATTTACAGGAGACCATTGCGCTTTCAAACCATCAAAATCCTCTTTTAACTTACTGACAATATTTGTGTACGACTTTCGTATATCTTCGGGAGCATATACCTGATAAAATATGCCCTTGGTTTTTATGTAGCCATCGTTCTTTCTGTCGCCGATGTTTCCCCACGGTTTTATCTGTTGAAAATCTGTTTCTGCATAAATCATAATTGCACTGAATATATCTTCAAATATCTGGCCGTCAGCCTTTAAGAATTTATTTTGGACTAATTGTCTAGCAAACGTCTTTTCTTGAACATTCATCTTATTTTCACCTCCGCTACTTTATCGTTAAAAATCCTGAATTCTTTTACCGGAGCGATATAATCAACATTTGTCTCTATGCCCAATGCCCTTTTATTTGTTTCGCTCATGATTTCATATAACTTGTTGATATGCTTAGCCTCATATTAATTTGACGTTTTTCTCACGCCCGGGAGTTTACATTCGTATGCAAGAACTATGATCTTGGTAACAAAACTCACTGAATTTTAGAGACGTTTCCACACACTTAAAAATGAGGATATGAACAAACTCTGTTTCCCCACATGCTCTTTTCTGTAGTTTTATCCGTGCCCCGATTTTAGGTAGCCCACCCCAATTAAGTTGAAATACTATAACTCCCAATCATACTGTTGGGTGATGCAATGGAGACCAATCAACGTGTTCACCCCAGCTCGTTCTGCTGGAACAAAGAATGTCCCGACTATGCCAAATTGAATCACGGCAACATCGTCAAGTTCGGCAGGACTGCCAAGGGCACACAGCGTTACCAGTGTAGGACCTGTATGAAGACTTTCGTAGATGTAATAAAGGTACGGTCTTCTACCGCCGTCATCACAGTCCTGAGACGATCCTTGAATGTCTGGCCATGGTTGCCGAGAGGTGTAGTCTGGCATCCATCCACCGGGTCAAGGGGATAAAGGAAGAGACGGTTATTGACTGGCTGCGCGAGGCTGCCAACCACACCGAAGAGATAGAAGCTCTGCTGCTGAGAAACTACAAGCTGACCCGTGTTCAACTCGATGCCATGTGGACCTATGTAGGTCAAAATGTGAGCGCAAGCGAACATTTTCTTGACGAGTCGGCCTCACAAGAAACTAGTTTGAGGAGTTGTTTCAGATCTGGTGGCCGACGACTGATAGATTTGCATCGAAACATTTTCGTATGATAAAACACGCCTGGTTGGTGGGAGATCATCATGGCACGTGCAAGTAAATCCACCAAGAAGCCCATCGAGCAATACGATCACAAGGACAAAACGCGGGTAAACAACCCGCCGGTAGGCCTCGTTACCCCAGAGACGGACAAAGAAGAGGCCAACAAGACCTACGCCTACGACCCCCACATCGATCCCACCCTCCAGTTCGACCCCGGGCGCAGTCAAATCGAGAAGATCATCCAGAACGGCCTCTGCGCCGAGAACCTGGAGGAGGCAAAGGCCGTCCTCTCAGAATTGGAGAAGCTCCAGGCCCCTTATTTGAACTGGGCGGGAAAGGCCGAGCACACCACCTTCGCGATTCCCACAGTCTCCCTGCACGTCCACGAAAGAATCGATCCCCGCACTATAATAGAGGCCGTCCGCAAGAAGAACGGCGAGGATAAGCAGATGTCCCTCTTCGAGTTCTCGGCGGAGAACCCGCCCCTCCGGGAGGCCATCGAGTTTTACAAGCACAAGCACAACTGGTCCAACCGCCTCGTCGCCGGAGACTCCCTCCTGGTGATGAACTCCTTGTTGGAAAAAGAGGGCATGGCAGGCCAGGTGCAGATGATCTACATTGATCCGCCTTACGGGATTCGGTATGGAAGCAACTTCCAGCCATTCGTGAACAAACGAAATGTGAAAGACGGCAAAGACGAAGATCTTACCCAGGAGCCCGAGATGATCAAGGCTTTCCGGGACACATGGGAGCTGGGGATTCATTCGTATCTGACATACCTGCGGGATCGGATGCTGCTGGCGCGGGAACTCTTGACCGAGAGCGGGAGTGTGTTTGTGCAGATCAGCGATGAGAATGTGCATCACGTGCGGGAGTTGATGGATGAGGTGTTTGGGGTTAATAATTTCGTGTGCCTCATTCCATTTCGAAAAAAGGCAATGACGCTCGGTGCTAAAACCCTCGAAAACATGTATAACTATCTAGTTTGGTATTCACGAGACAAAAACACTTTGAAGTATAAGCAACTGTTTATCGAAGATGATGGCTCAAATTCAAGATGGGATCAAGTTGAACTGGCTGATGGAACAATTAGAGCTACAACAAAAGATGAAAAAGAAAATCCAGCTATACTTCCAAAAGGCTCAAAATTCTTCAATCCTTTTCCTGTTCAAGCACCATCCTATGATCAGAATTCAGTTTATGGGATTGAGTGGCAAGGAAAGGAATACTGGCCTCCGGCTGGAACTTGTTGGATAACTTCGGATAAAAATAAATTGCTTTTATTACTTAAAAGCGGCAAACTAGTTCCATATGGGGGTTCATTAGCATATAAACAATACAATGAAGATTTTCCGCACAAAAAATTAGCAAATATTTGGAATGATACTCGATTGACAGGAAAACTTTTCGTTGTTCAAACATCTACCAAGATAATCCAGCGTTGCATCCTCATGACCACAGACCCCGGAGACCTCGTTTTAGATCCGACCTGCGGCTCGGGAACGACCGCCTACGTTGCAGAACAGTGGGGCAGGAGATGGATCACCTGCGACACCTCCAGGGTTGCAATCACCCTCGCAAAACAGCGCCTAATGACACCGATTTTCGATTATTACGAGCTGGCTTATCCCGAGGAAGGCGTCTCCTCCGGCTTCAAGTACAAAACCGTCCCCCACGTCACCCTCAAATCCATCGCACACAACGAAAAAATCGACTCCATCTACGAGAGCTTCCGCCCCAAGATTGAAGAGGATTTGGTGGAGATTAACCGCATTCTGAGCCAGGACCTGAAGGAGTGGGAAGTTCCCCGTGAGTGGGATGAAGAATGGCCTGAAGAGGCCAGATATCATTTCGACCAGTTCTGGCGACTAAAACAAGAGATGCAGGAGGCCATGGACGAGAGCATCGCAAAGAACGCGCCACAGGAGACCCTCTACGACCAGCCCATAGTAGACCGATCCAAAGTAAGAGTCTCCGGCCCCTTCACCATGGAGGCTGTCCCCTCCCCGGTCGTCAAGCCCTTAACCGAGATTGGGGTCCAGGGCGAAGCGGATGAGTCCGTAGCCCGCTCGGGCGAGACCCTGCGCCAGGACGAATGGCGGGAGGAGCTTCTCAAGACCGGAATCAGGGCCAAGGGCGGCCAAAGGATCGAGTTCTCCCGGGTGGAACCGCTCCGGGGCACACGCTGGCTCCAGGCCGAGGCAGAGACCAAAGAGGACCAAACACAAAGGGTAGTGATCTCCTTCGGTCCAGAGCACGCGCCTTTGGAACAGCGCCAGGTGGAGCTGGCCATCGAGGAGGCTCAAATGCTAGTGCCCAGACCCAAGATGATAGTCTTCGCCGCCTTCCAGTTCGATCCCGAAGCGGCCAAAGACATCGACGAGACAAACTGGCCAGGAGTAACACTGCTCAAAGCCCAGATGAACGGCGACCTCCTCACCGGGGACTTGAAGAAGAAACGGGCCAGCAACGAGAGCTTCTGGCTAATCGGCCAGCCCGATGTCCAGCTGGATCGGATCAAAGGAGGAAAGTTCCGTGTCGAGGTGCTGGGTTTCGACTACTACAACACCAAGACCGGGAATGTGGAATCCGGCGGCACCAAGAACATCGCCATGTGGATGCTGGACACCGATTACGACGGCAGAAGTCTCTTTCCAAAACAGGTCTTCTTCCCCCTGGCGGGTTCCAAAGATGGCTGGGCCAGGCTGGCCAGGAACCTCAAAGCCGAGATCGACATGGATAAGATCGAGGCCTACCGGGGCACAGTCTCCCTGCCCTTCAGACCCGGTGTTAACCGCCGAATCGCGGTAAAGATCGTGGACGACCGGGGGATCGAGAGCCTAAGAATCATGGAGGTCGTCTGATGGGACAGAATACCATAGACACCCTGATCATCAACGCCCCCTATGATAAGCCGAACAAGCATTGGAGGTACGACCACAACACCCGGCTCTTCGATCTGGTGGAAGGTAGGCGGCCTGCTGGCTACGTGATCGCCTCCGGCAGCTCCAAGTCCTTCGACGATCCGGGCATATTCGTGGAGATACCCCTGGTCAACCAGATCAGGCCTCGGGTGGACGCCTGGCGTGAGGCGGGATATCCGGGCGTGACCGGTATCACCAGAAGACTGCTGGAACACTGGAATGACCCCAACCAGAGGTACCTTCGTTTCTTCTTCTGCCAGATGGAAGCTATCGAGACCCTGATCTGGCTCACCGAGGCTCCAGAGGCGGACAAGACCGGCGTCGAGATTCCTTCCGATGGCGGTCTCTTCAAGAGGCTCTGCTCCAAGATGGCCACCGGCTCGGGCAAGACCATCATCATGGCCATGCTGATCGCCTGGCAGGTTTTGAACAAAGTGGCCTACCCCCAGGACCCCCGATTCTCCAAGTATTTCCTGGTGGTAGCGCCAGGCCTCACCGTGAAGAGCCGTTTACAGGTCTTGATCCCCACCGAGCCGGGCAACTACTACGACCAGTTCGAAATCGTGCCTTCTGGTTTGTGGGAGAAACTCCTCCAGGCCAAGGTCAAGGTCATCAACTGGCACGTCCTGAACTGGGAAACCGAAGAGTGGATCGCAAAGAGAAAAAGCGTTGACAAGCGCGGTGCCAAGAGCGATGAGGCATACGTCCGGGAAGTCCTGGGCGAGATGGCACGGGTCCGTAACATCGTGGTGATAAACGATGAGGCTCATCACGCCTGGCGAGTTCCTGCAGAATCCAAGGTCAAAGGAGTTAAGAAAGCAGACATAGAAGAGGCTACCAAGTGGGTGGGCGGGCTAGATAGAATCCATCGGTCCAGAAACATCGTGGCCTGTTATGACTTCTCGGCCACCCCCTTCGCCCCCTCCGGTAAGACCAGCTCAGAAGAGGCTCTATTCTCCTGGATCGCCAGCGATTTTGGTCTCAACGACGCCATCGAGTCCGGCCTGGTCAAGACTCCCAGGATGGTGATACGGGATGACGCCGTCCCCGATGCCAAGACCTACAAGTCCAAGTTCTACCACATCTACAACTGGGTCAAGGACGATCTTAACAGGAAGGCCGAAGAGCACGAACCACTTCCCGACTTGGTGAACAACGCCTATTACCTATTGGGTACTGACTGGCTGGCAACCGCCAAACATTGGAGGGATGAAGACGTTAAAGTACCGCCAGTGATGATTACCGTCGCCAATCGAACTGAAACCGCAGCACGTGTCAAATACGGCTTCGACCACAACCAAATCCTGATTGAAGAGCTGTGTGATCCGGAAAAGACCCTACACATAGATTCGAGGGCCTTAGAGAAGGCTGAATCTCGGGATGACCTTCTACTCGTAGACAACGCCAAAAAAACCGAAGGAGAGAATTCAAACCGCAAACTATCCAAAGATGATCTTGCCCAGCAGCTCCGAGCCATGGTGGACACCGTAGGCAAGAGGGGAAAACCAGGAGAACAGATCCAGAACGTGATATCTGTTGGCATGCTCTCCGAGGGCTGGGATGCCAAGACCGTGACCCACATCATGGGCCTCAGGGCTTTCTCCAGCCAGCTTCTCTGCGAGCAGGTCGTAGGACGAGGCCTGAGGAGGACATCTTACGAGATCAACCCGGAAACGGGCAAGTACGATCCCGAATACGTTAACATATTTGGAGTTCCTTTCACTTTTTTGCCGCATGAATCGAAAGAAGGACATGCCCCACCCCCACCCCCTTCGCCGCCGAAGACACAAATAGAGCCCGTCCCCGAGAAGAAAGAGTACGAGATTAGCTGGCCTAACATAATCCGCATCGACCACCAATACAGACCAGAGCTGAGCCTGGAATGGGATAATGTTAAGTCCTTGATCCTCAACGCAAGCGATACCGCCACTAGAGCCGAATTGGCCAAAATGATCGAGGGCAAACCCGATTTGTCCGATCTATCGGAGGTCGATCTTCAAAACATAGCTCAAAAGTTCAGAATGCAGAAGATTATATTCGAAACATCTAGAAACATCTTCGACCAGATGAAGCCCAATTGGGATGGCGACAAGTACCAATTGTTAGCCCAAATCGTACATCTCGTAGAGCAGTTCATAACCTCAGACAAGATAAAGATAAATCCGCCCAACTGTCAAGATGAATTACGACGGCGCATACTCATAACCCTCAACATGAGCAAGGTGGTGCAACATATATGGGAAGCAATACGTTTCGAAAATACGAAATCGTTGACTCTTGTTTTCGATAAAGATAAGCCCATACGCTCAACGGGCCAAATGCGAACCTGGTATACAGGAAAGCCCTGTGAAAGGGCCAAGAAGTCTCACATAAACTTCTGTGTTCTCGACAGCACCTGGGAAGCGACAGAGGCTTTCGAGCTGGACCATAACCAAAGTGTCGAGACCTGGGTTAAAAATGACCATCTTGGGTTTGATATAAATTACATTTTCAGAGGTGAAGTCCACAAATACTGGCCAGATTTCATTATACGGCTAAATACTGGAGAATATCTCGTCTTGGAAACAAAAGGACGCGATACCCAGAAGGATAGAACAAAACGAGAGTTCTTGGACGAGTGGATAAGAGCGGTTAACGAAAACGGCGGGTTTGGACATTGGCAATGGGACGTGTCCAGAGATCCAGCTGACGTGGCAGGAATTATCAACAAAGCGGTTTCGAATAAACAGGTTGTAGATGCCTGAAACGTTTCACCAGTAGCCAACCTAGTGTCCTGTCATCTAAGTAATGTCGTAAAGACGACCGTCATTCCCGATGTGGTGGGAAAGCCGTGTCCACCACGACGGAAGAGACTTCTTCCACATTCATCGACGAGTCACCACCCTTCGCGTCTTCGCGTGCCCCATAATTTCTGCCTCACGCGAAGGCGCGAAGACGCGAAGTCCCTCTCGTCGAAATGCATGCAAAACATATAAAAATACCAGTAGCCTCGATTGAGGGTCCAACTGGATTCCCACCTTCGTGGGAGTGACGAGTGCATGATACGATATTTTACGCATGACTCGACAGTAGGCGTTTCCCCACGTATCAACTGGCACGGCCTCCCTGGTGATGTGATCGCCACCTCCCAAGTATAGCTGGCAATAGGCCCGGTGTGGGCAGGCTTCTTCATGGCAGACTCCCATAGAGATCTCTCTCTCCAGGTCATGGCAGTACATCAGCCCCCACCGCCCCCAAGGAAACTCATAACACTAGTTTCAATCCCTATCGGGTTTTCTAAGGCCTTGCGACGCTGGTGATCCCGCAGCAAAAGCGCCAACCAAGAAGCTGTTTCAATCCCTATCGGGTTTTCTAAGGCCTTGCGACTTTACCCGGGCCGAGCATGGCCGATCCTATTCACAAGTTTCAATCCCTATCGGGTTTTCTAAGGCCTTGCGACCCCTCTGCTGATAACTCCTCTTGTAGCCAATAGTCTAGTTTCAATCCCTATCGGGTTTTCTAAGGCCTTGCGACATAATGCCAGTTGCATTCACAGTCTCGACAGTTCCAGATTCAATCACTAACGTCGTTTCTA
>JAUWQF010000030.1 GCA_030611205.1 Methanothrix sp. | reverse complement strand
TGGTCACGACAAGAACGGACGGCCCTTGTATGCGGTATCTCCTCATACCCCGAGGCATGCTCATGCGGTAACTGCCTTGGACGCTGGGGTGCCTCTGAACGATCTTCAGGCTCAGCTGGGGCATTCTAACCTGGCCACGACTTTTGTGTACCTGAACGCCAACCTGGCGCATCGGCGGAAGTCGTATGAGCGGGCTAAATTCGGACTATTGGATTAAATTTTATTGTATATAATGTATAACATTATGTGCTCAAGTAAATCCAACCGAAGGGAGGATTTTTCTCATTGTACACAAAGTTATACTTTAGGTACTATAAAAATAGAGTTTCAGGCGACCGCTGATCGGTCGGCCTGATCATATGGTGAGCGTGTAGTGGTACCCGCTATTGAAGTTTCTGCCTTTTATGTAGGTATATCCCGGGCTGGAAACCTTTATGGTGTGGTACTGGTTGCCCGTTACGGTAAAGCTGTAGATCCCATCACAGGGATCGCCGCCTTTACAATCACCACCTATGTAACTGCCGTCGACGTATACGTTATAGCCCCATATCCCGCTAGATTTTACCGTCACCTTCGCATATCCGGGCATGGGTCCAGGTCCGGGACTAGGTGGCCAGCCACTGCTTCTGACGTCCACGATCACCACGTTGCTGGGCTGATTGTTGACCACGAAGAGCAAGATGTGTCGTCCGACCGCATCGGCCTGGAAGATCATGCGGTTATATCCTGGAGAGAACCAGTATGAGTTCTGGAGCACTCGACCGCTGGGATAGATCTCGTAGAAGTCAGCGCTGCCCCCGCCCGGTGTATGGGCCAGGATGCTCAGGTAAGCGTACATGGGACAGACTACATACTGGGTCCAGCCCATAGATCCCTGGATCCAGAGCGAGTTCGACCCGCCATAGCTCGTTTGATAGGTAGAATAAGGGACCGACTGCCCACCGAAGTAGACCATCGACGGCTCCTCTGAGACGTAGTACTTCTCAGGCCCGCTGCCTCCCGTAGTAGGCGCCTCCATACTGAAGTACTGAGAATACTGCGAGACCTCGGTGCCACCATACTGTGATGTATCTGGAACTCCACCCTGTCCGGGGGCCGTGTAAAAGGCGCTTAAGGCGCTTCCACCTATGTCACCGTCGCCATGATCGAAGTTGTAGGTCAGGTAGTCGTACCCTTCACTCGGCTCCTCGGTGCCGAGGGGTTCTACGGACCACTCGTCGTTGTTTGCAGCGGCACCACCGAGGAAGAGGACCACCGCTAGACATACCACCACTCCTTTTAGGTTCAAAGTTAACACCTCTGATCCTATTAAGGATCTAATAATACAAAAAGTTTAGCTCGAGCCGATGGTGGATCGAGATTCATCGTATCTGATCATCGCCTCAACCTCCCGGTAATACGCCGCCGCGGTCATGGCGTCGCCTATGCCCACGGTGACCTTGGGCCTTTCGCATATCAGGGAGGGCACCAGGCAGATGGTCTGGTCGTCGTGGATGACATAAGCGCCCCGGCCCCATCTTGTCCCCTCTCTGGAGAGATCATCGGCGGCCGCCGAACCAATGGCGCTGACCTTTAGACCCTCGATCTTTGGCCTCTTCATCACCTCGCCGGTGGCGACCAGGGCCGCGGCCACGTCGGCACCGTAGGTCAGGGCATCGATCTCGTCCTCGGGACGGATATGACCGTCGCTGACGCTGATCGAGAACTCCCGGGTATGGACGCAGACGCGCCTGACCACCAGCCGGGACAGGAGCCGGGCTGTCGCTTTCAGCAGCCCTCTCCACCCTTGACCGATATCTTCTATCACCCCCAGCTCGTCCTCGTTCATGCCCAGGCTATCCACTCTCAGGTTCCCGATCAGGTATCTCATGATCTCTGCATCCTGGAAATCTCCCAGCTCGACGTGGACATAGAGAGCGGGTCGAGATCGTTTCCACCTATTGATCATCTCGATCTCCTCCTCCAGAACGTCTCTGTAACCCCGGCCTTCCGGGGATTGGAAGGGAGCCAGATGGAAACCGGAGACCAGGATGCCGTCCAGATCATCGAGATAATGTTTGCAGTAGGTATCGATACCAGGGTCCAGGTGGAGGCGGGTGTTCAAGGGATCAAAGGTGGCTATGAACCGGTTCTCCCTGGGAGAGGTTATCGCGCCCCCGGCGGTCTCCACCTTTGTCCCCTCCTCGAACTGGAGGACGAAGTGGGTCAGGCCCTCACCTTCTTCGGCTGCCTCGGCTGGCGGAACCAGGGTCGCGTCCCCGTTCTTGACGAGGGGCACCCTCGCCCCGGGATGGAAGAAAGAGGCCTGCTCCGGGGTGAGAGAAGGAACGTTCACCACCACCTCCGCGCCCAGCTGCCCCAGGACGTTGGCCATGTTCCCGGCGTTCCCCCCCATCCGGCAGGACCAGTCGAAGCTTCTTTCGATGAACTCGGCAGCGTCGCGGCTCTCCACCATGAGTTCGGCACCGATCCCCCGATCCATGCATGCCAAAAGAGCAGAGAGAAAATCCTCGGCGCTCCCGATCGTCTCGGGCATATCGAGTCCGGCCCTAACCTTCTCTTCCAGGATCAATTGAGATAGCCGACCGCCATCGAGGGTGTGGACCGCGTCCAGGTTGACGTTGTAGAGGCAGAGAACTCTCATCAGATTATGATCTTGCACAAGACCGGGCTAAATAGGCAGCGCTCGTCGGCTACATGGCCTCCATGGCCGGTATTCCCAGGGTTTCCAGGGTGACTTTCAGGCACTTCCTGGCGGCGTTTACCAGAGCCAGCCTCGCCTCTTTGATCCTGGGCTCGGCCTCCAGAACCGGGCTGCACCGGTAGAACTGGTTAAAGCTCTCGGCAAGCTCTCGAGCGTAGGTGGCCAGCTGGTGGGGTTTCAGCTCCGCCGCGGCCCGCTCGATCACCATGTCGAACTGAGCGATCTTCTTGATCAGCGCCACCTCTTCCTCGGCGGCCAGGAGGCGGGGGTCGAACTCCTTTTGGTCGGCCTTTCTCAGTATGCTGCAGGCCCTGGCGTGAGAGTACTGGATGAAAGGGGCGCTCAGCTTCTCGAAGTCCAGGGCAGACTTCCAGTCGAAGGTGGTGGCCTTGTCCGGAGAGACCTTGACGATATCGTACCTGACCGCGCCCAGACCCACATCTTTGGCCACGGCCCGCCTGAACTCCTCGCCCTCCTCGGGTCGCCGCGTCGTCACCTCCTGATAAGCCTGGGACTCGACCTCGTCCAGGAGTTCGTCCGCGGTTATGAACTTCCCCGTCCTGGTGCTCATGGATCCGGTGGGCAGAGAGACGAACTCGAAGATCACTATCTCCGGCTCTCTCACCTCCATGAGGCGGAGGGCGGCCTTGAGCTGTCCCGATATCAGCTTGTGATCCGCACCCAGGACGTCCACCACCCGGTCGGAGACCTGGGCTTTCCACCGGTGGTAGGCCAGGTCCCTGGTGGTGTAGAGAGAGGTACCGTCAGATCTCTTCAGGACCAGCTTCTTCTCGAAGCCTTCGGAGCTCAGGTCCAGCTGGAGCGCGCCCTCATCCAACTCGGTCAGGCCCGTCAATTCTAAAGATCGGAGAATCTGCTCGGTGGAGCCGTCCCTGACGAACTCGCTCTCCCAGTGGTAGGAGTCGTGAGAGATGTTCAGCCTGACGAGGGTCTCTCCCAGCCCGAATAGGGCCAGATCGACGGCAGATCTGAACCTGGCCGCCACCTCCTGGTCGCCGGCCTCGTACCGCTGCATCAGCTCGTCCACCCCGGATACCAGACTCAAATCGGCTTCCAGGTCGCGGTTGGCCTCGATGTAGACCTTGGCGATGGCGTGGTCCGGTTTGGATTCGTCCATCGGGTACCGGTCCAGACCCCAGACCACGATGGCGATCTGTCGGCCCATGTCGTTGACGTAGTACTGAGACTCTACATCGTAGCCTGCCCGCCTGAGGATCCTCACCAGGGTGTCGCCTATGACCGAGTTCCTGATGTGACCCACGTGCAAGGGACCGTTTGGGTTAGCCGAAGTGTGCTCTACTATCGCCCGCCCCTTAGGGGATGCGTTCCAGCATTCGTCGCCCTGGGCCTGGACCAGGACCGAGTCCAAGAAGCGTCTGCTGGAGAAGAAGTTGAGGTAAGGCCCCATGGCTTCCACCCTGCCCACCAGCCCGTCTGGTGGCAGTTCGATCATATTTTCCAGATCCTTGGCTATGGAGGCGGGGCTGCGCCTGAGCACCGGGGCCAGCCTGAAGGAGACCGTGGAGGCCAGGTCGGCATGGGGGCACGTCTCCAGCTCCAGATCTATTGTTCCCTCCTCTCTTATCATCGACTCGAACTCACATCGATCCAGCGAGTCGCGCAGAAGCGACTCGACATCTCTCCTGAAATCCAGAAACATGAAAACACCATCGTAAGAAGCGATCCCTGGTTGGGGAACCCGATATATGGATATAAGCATTGCGACCTCAACCCCTGGCGCGCAGGCGACGCCCCCTCCCGGATCAAAAACATAATATAATATGGCCGTGTAGTCGTTCTATTAACCGAGGGATAGAGATGAGAGAGTTCCTAATTCTTTTGGTGCTGGTGCTATCCGTCTTCCAGGTCACGGCCACCGAGGACATGGCCGGGGAGATCGAGGCCACCACGATCATCAGCCTCTCCGTGGACTCGGTTACCATCTACCCAGATGGCCTTGCCACGGTGAAGAGGATGGGCAGCATGGAGGTAACCGAGGGCTTACACCGTTTTGTCCTGGACCTTCCAAAGTCTGCAAACGAAGAGTCGGTACGTTTCACGGTCACTAACGCCACCATCGTGAAGATAATCTACGACGATAACCCCGAGTACATAATCAACGTCTCTCGCGCGGGTTTGCAGGAGTTCGAGCTGAGCTACCTGATGCCCCACGCGGGAGTGTGGATGCCCAGCTACTCGCTCTATCTGGAAGAAGACTTCATCCTGGTCTCTGCCTACGCCGTAGTGGCGAACGAGTTCGGTGAAGACCTGGAGAACATAAGGCTGAAGTTGGTGGCAGGCCCGCCCCAGCTCGAGAGGATAAGGGCACCTGCGGCCCCGCTCTATCTGGCAGAGTACGAGGCTGCGGAGGATACCGCTATGACTGTTGCGCCCAAGATGGCATCTTTGGATCTGGCCACCGGCAGGCTGGAGACCCTCTACATCTACGAGCTGGAGGGCCGAAAGGACCTGGAGATGGACAAGGTAATTGGGCTGCCCCTCTTCGAGGAGTCCAGCCCCATCGAGAGGATCTACGCATGGAACGCCTACTGGCAGAAGGAGGGACCGGTAACAGAGGTGGTCAAAGCCAACAACACCATGAAAGACCCCTGGCCAGCGGGCAGCGCCCTCTTGTACCGGAACGGGGAGTACGTCTCCAGGATCGATGTGCCCTATACGCCCAACGGCACCGAGGCTTCCATCGTGATAGGATCTTCTGCGGATCTGACCGTATCCAAGAAGCAGACGAACTACACCGTCGAGGAAGAGATCAAAGAGATAACCGGTGCGGCCAACGCCTCTGGTATGGTCATGGTGACCACCAAGACCTGGACCTATCGGCTCAAGCTCAAGAGCAACGTGGACAGGAACGCCTCAATAGAGGTCGATGACAGGCGACCACTGGAGGCGGAGATGATCTTCATCGAGCCTGCACCCTCGGAGACGACGGCCATTGATCTGAAGTGGGAGCTGGAGATGGGGCCGCGAGACGAGACTACGATAGACTACGCCTACAAGATAGTCACCACGGAGCCGCTGGACGGCTCCAAATAAATTTTTATTCTATGGGCACGGTGTGAGGTTTCACCACGATCAGCTTGGGAACGCGGACCTCGAGCACGCCGTTCGCGTAGCTGGCCTTCACCAGTTCCGGCTTTACCTCTGCCGGCAGCTTGATCGTCCGTTTCGCCCTATCCTGGAACCGTTCTCTGTGCAGGTACTCTCCTTCCGGACGGAGGAGTTTGGCCTCGACGAAGAGGGCGTCCTCGGTAACTCTCAGATCGATCTGCTCTTTCTCTGTTCCGGGCAGGTCCACCAGGACCACGATCTCTTCCGGAGAGCCTATCAGGTCTATCGCCGGGTAGTCGTAACCCTCTTCGGCCTCGGGCACCGTATCTACCACGTCGCCCAGCATCTTTTTCAGCATCTTGCGAGCGTGGACCGACCTTTTCATCAGATCCATCACCGCCCGGCCTATCATCCTATCGGTTTCGTCTCGGTTCATATCTTAGACTCACCCGATATATTCAAGGGATCGGCTACGATATAACCCTGTTGCATCCATCGTCGACGATGGGCGATGCCGCCTTTTATGGTCGTATATTTTTCTGGTTGTATATAATGTATAACATTGTATGTTCTTCTATATAGTCCCGTGGGATACAGAACTTAATTATCTCTACTATAACGTTCTCACCACCATCGGCACACAGATTTCATCCGACACAGTGCCCCGGATCTTGCCCCGGCCGCACCAGCTCGCTGCTCGGCTGCAAAACGCTCGGCGCTTGCATTATCAGCAGCCGAGCCTTACCGCGTGCTTCGGGCGACATATGGCTAACGGGTCGGGGCCAGACGCAGTGATCCGCGATAGCGAACATGCGTAACTATCCGACCCCGTTTTATTCGTCGTCAAGTTCAACCTTGGGCGGCTCCAGGCTCCGGGCGCGGGGCCGCCACAGATGCTCCGCACGCGCCTCGCGTCGGAGAGCCGATGGCTGGGCTGCACCACATGGTGGTGGGAAAATACAGAAAATTGTTACGATGCCAACGAATTTATATTACCGAGTCATAACCTCTATAGAGGATTTTGATTAACCTCTAGGTGAGTGGTCTCATTTAAATACCCTTTAAATATAGCAAACACCAAATTTGAAATTGAGAGGGTTTTTCGAAATTCTCATAGGAGTTCGGGTTATATGTTAGCTACTGAGCATATATATCTTTAAATTTAAATTATGTTAATTTTTGAAGGGAAGAAGAACAGGTGGTAAAAACAATGAGAAAAAATGAGGAATTGATGACGATTGTGGCTGTAGCGATTGTTTTTGCCTTGATGGTGGTGCCGGTGCAGGCGCAGGAGGGACCGGTAAGCTATGGGGGCATAGAGTTCCCTTTAGGCGATGTGTCATTTGCTGATAAGGTAGTGGGTTTTAATCCTGGAAGCCGTACTGGAGAAAGCGATGGATCCGCGGCTATCGGTCCTCCCGATGGAGGTAAGGGCACGGGCCCATCAGTTATAGGCGACAAAGGGGATGTCACCTTGGGAAATGGTGGGAGTATCACCCTCGAATTTACAGACAACTACCTCATTGATGTAGAAGGCCTTGACCTGTATGTGTTTGAGTATGGACCGGATGTCGAACCATTTAAAGTAGAAATCAGCAAGGACGGATCAGGTTGGATTGAATTGGGCACTGTTCGCGGGCAGCCAACAGGCCTGGATATTCATGGTAAAGTGGCTCCCGGTGATAGGTTTAGCTATGTGAGGATAACCGATGCAAACCCCTATGCGCCTCGTGACCCTAAAATAATTGGCCAATCCTCTTATGTAGGAGCCGATATAGATGCGGTAGGAGCAATTGGGGCTGAGGAAAGACCTGACTCGGATGGAAACGGGGTGCCCGATGTAACAGAGCCGCCACTCACGCCCACCCCAACACCCGGCACTACGCGGCTATCCTGTGAGAACAACGACAATGAAGAGAACGGGTGTTGTTGCTTCCTCGGCACGCATACATACCGATTTGATCCTCAAAATGTTACGTCGGTGGTTGCACGTTTCGACACCGGCCGAAAGTTCGACTGTCGGAGTACTGTGAAACTAGAGGTTTACCAAGGCGGGGGATGGCAGACAATAAAGACGGTGGAGGCTGTTTCATCGTCGGGGAGTTCTGAGTTTGCGCCCATAGAGGTTCAGGTACCTGTCAACGATGTCATTTCAGGTTTCAGGATTTCTGACGGGGGGGTGTGTTGCATAGACTTCTCGGAGATCACCGTTTACGGTCGTGGAACTGTAGAGCCAGAGCAGCAATTAAAAGTATCGGATTTACGGGGATTTCTCAACACCGATAATGATTGCAACTTGTACGTTGCTGACTGGAGCGATAACCAAGTGAAAATGATCAATCCTGATGGAAGCACTTCCACCCATGCGAGTGGAATTGATCGACCCCGCTACCAAGTATTTGATTCCGCCAGGAACTTGTATGTGGGCTCCTTTGACGGAAATATCTACAAGGTCTCGGCTTCAGGGGGAACGACAGTCGTTGCAAGTGGGATCTGGAGCCCGCAGGGTATGGGTTTCGACAGTGCTAGCAACCTCTACGTGGCTGGGGGTTACGACGGAAAAATACACCGCATAGCTCCCGATGGATCCAAGACCACCATGGATTCCGGTTTCACCACTCCCAAGCATCTTGTAGTTTACTCTGATGGAAACGTATACGTAGTCGGTAGCAGTGGGACTTTAATCCTCAGGATTACTCCGGAGGGGGGGAAAGCAAACCTGGTGGATCTTGGCGAGACCGTAAACGGTATGGCAACAGATGGCGAGTATTTTTATATATCCCACTCTGATAAAATCTCCAGGATAGATGCTTTCGGACAGGTAACTCACATTGCAACTGGTCTTGATCAGCCAACACACCTGGCAGTATGTAACGGCAACGTTTTTGTCACGGTAAGGGACGGAATTGTGAAGACGAAGATTTCTGATGAGACAAAAACCGGGACATGTGATTGGACAGGCGCCTGGGATACAGATTGGGGCAGGATGGAGCTTCAGCAAAATGGGAATAAGGTGAATGGGACTTATCCTTACGACCAGGGACGAATTCAGGGAACTGTGTCCGGACGCAATCTGACAGGCACTTGGTCAGAATATCCATCCTATAGCCCACCCGGAGACGCAGGAGACATGGTGTTTATCATTTCCGAGGACTGCAGTTCATTCGATGGAATGTGGCGGTATGGCACCTCTGGTGGATGGTCTGGCAGCTGGACCGGTGCACGGATATCAACTGGATCGGGAACATCATATCCTGAGGCAACCATCACCCACGATGGATTTGACTTCTCCCAAGGGAACACCGGCGAATACCCCACCTACGATGGAGAGGTCATTTACTGGCAGCCTGGCGCGGCAACTCATCCGGATTATCCTCGTGATAGCGGGTACCTGTGGTGGAGGAACACCCATCTGGATGATGTGAACTTTGCCAGCCAGACAAAGGATATGGGCGCAGTCGATATAGCCACAGTACGAGAGGTGCCTGCAGAATGGGACAAATCACCTCTGATACCTCCTCTCCTGATGGGGCATACAATCGTTGCCAAATGCTATGACGGCTATGTCAAGTTCCAGGTAATATCAGTTGATCCCGCAGACGAGTCAGCTCGTGTCAAGTACTGGTATTCTCCTGATATGACCTTCGACGATACTATAAGCTGAAGCTATGAGGAGGACTTGTGAATAGTAAGCTTGCAATGGGGGATATATTCCCCCAAATTTTTTTATAGTGCATAAAGTATAACTTTATGTGCACAAGAACAGGTCCGCTCACGCTCACATTTACTTGAGCCGGTTTCCGCTAGACCATCACCCCGTCGCCATGGGGCCCGGAAGGTACCGACCGAACCCGGGCTTGACCCTCAGCTCCTCATCGAAGACCACCTCACCTCTGATCACGGTGATCTGGGGGAAGATGGCCTCTCGTCCTTCGTAGGGCGTCCACTCGGCCCCGCTATGCAGCCGGTCGGCCTTGATCTTTGTAATCTTTCTTGGGTTTATCAGGACCAGGTCGGCGTCTTTTCCCGGCGCGATTTTGCCCTTCGTTCCCATGCCGAAGATCTCCGCAGGCCTGGCGGAGAGGGCGTCTGTCATCCTCTCCAGGGTGATCCGGTTGGACCTGACCGCCATGAGCATGAGCGGCAGCATGGTCTCCACCCCGGGCACCCCCGGCGGGGCGTCCCAGATCTCGTCTTTCTTCTCCTCGGGAAGATGAGGGGCGTGGTCGGAGGCGACGACGTCAATATCGCCTCTTCTCAGTCCTTCCCAGAGAGCGTCCTTGTCCTGGGGGTCGCGCAGTGGCGGGTTCATCTTCAGGAAGGTGCCCTGGTCCCTCCAGTTGCGCCTGGTGAAGAGAAGGTGGTGAGGTGCCACCTCGCAGCTCACCTTCATCCCTTCGATCTTTGCCGTCCTGATCAGGTCGAGACCCTCGCGGGTGCTGAGGTGGCATATGTGCACCTTTTTGGTCATCTCAAGGACCTCTTTTACCGCCACGACCTCTGCAGCACCTGGACGGGCCCGGGAGTAGGCTTCTGGGTCTCTCTCCTCTCTGAGATGTCTGGTATACTCTTCGATCAGACCCCTGTCCTCGGCGTGGACTGTGGGGATGAGTCCTGCCTTTGCCACCGCATCCAGTATCCTGCGAAGCTCGGCACGGTCGTGATCATAAGAGAATATCTCGCCTATGGCGGTTGCGCCCAGCTTGGCCAGGGTCCCGATCTCGCCGGGACCGCCGTTGAGGCCGAAGTCCACCACCGAGCGCCTTTCGGCGATATCCAGCTTCAGCCGGTAGGACCGCGCGTCCAGGGTCTGGGGGTTGGTGTTGGGCTGGTCCACCACCGTGGTCACGCCACCCGCAACGGCAGACGTCGATCCGGTCACCCAATCCTCCTTGCGGGTGTACCCGGGGTCGCGGAAGTGGACGTGAAGGTCGATCGCCCCGGGGAGGACGATCATGCCCCTGGCGTCGATCACCTCCTCAACATGAAAAGATCCTCCCATCCTAATGATCTTTCCCTCTCTGATCCAGAGGTCCTGGTCCTGGAACCTTCCCCCTGCGTATAGCCTGCCGTTCTTGACCACCAGGTCCATGCTGGTCATAGCTTGTATCCGAACTTCCTGAGCATCAGTCTCCGCTCGGCCACGTCTTCCTCGGACTCCACGCCCTGGGGCGAATAGCCGTCGATGACCCCCATGATGCCCCGCCCCTGATCCGTAGAGGCGACCACCGCCTCAACCGGGTTTGCGGTGGCGCAGAATATGGTGCAGACCTCTTGTACCATCTTTATGGCGTTCAGAACGTTGATAGGGAAGACTTCTCTCAGCAGTATCACGAAGGTGTGGCCGCAGCCCAGGGCCAGGGAGTTATCCCTGGCGGCGGCGATCAGGTCTTCGTCGTTCCCCTCGCACCTTATCAAGCAGGGGCCGCTGGCCTCGGAGAAGGCTATCCCGAACTTTGCGTTGGGTACGGTGCCTGCTATCGCTTCGTAGAGGTCTTCTGCGGTCTTGATGAAATGCGCCTGGCCCAGGATTAGGTTCGAGTTATCGGGTATGTTGAGCCGTATCGTTTTAAGCTCCATCTTCAAATCCTCCACAAGTAAATCCTCCATTCGGTCGGATTTACTTGAGCACATAAAGTTATACTTTATGTACTACGATAAATAATCGAACCTGAAGAATTTATATTTATGGTCTGGCGGGTGCTTGCCCCGGATGTCGTCGCTCGCCCAGGCATCGAGATCGCCTCAATAACCGAAAAGTATATATTCGACGAATGACGAAGTAGTGAACGGCAAGAGTCGTACATTCTTTATACTCCCTCTACTCCCAACGACTTTTGCTCTCCCTCCTAATTTTCGATGTTGTATACAATACTATGCATTATATACAACAAGATAAAGCAAGCGGTCCTTCGGGCGGCATACGGATGGCGGGTCGGGGCCGGACGCAGTGATCCGCGATATGGTGAAGATGCGTAACTATCCTGCCCAATCTTATTCGTCGACTAGGCCAACCTGGGCTGCATCACATGGTAGTGGGATGGTAGTGGGGTATTACAGAAATTCGTTACGCTGCCCCACGAGACCTGGCCATGCCACAAAGATTAAATGATAGAAGGATACCCAAGGGCCACTGCGCTCCGGTAGTGTAGCTCGGCCAATCATGCAGGACTCTCACTCCTGCGACTGGGGTTCAAATCCCCGCCGGAGCATTACAACCTACCTTTCGCATGTCGGGCTTTGTCACAGACACAGTTTTCATTGTATATAATGTATAACATTATGTACACAAAGTAAATCCGACCGAAGGGAGGATTTTCTTGTAGTACATGACTTTCGGCCATATAGATTATAGCGACATATTAAATCGGACAAGCTTGAAATTGTACTGCACCCAATTAAGTATTTCATTCCCATGCAGTTAGTTGGAGGGGCGCTTAGTGCCGATTCTAACTTTCTCATAATATCTTCATGATTTGGTAGATTAATATTGTCTAATCTAACCTGTCGATAACATGGTAATCGCCGAAAGTCATGTAGTACATAAAGTATAATTTTATGTACTCGAGTAAATGTGAGCGTAAGCGAACATTTTCTTGTTGCAGACTTGAGAAGACCTATCTTGAGATCCCTGGAGACGGGAATGGTTATGATCTGCCCATTAGGCAATCTTGATATTTGCATGGTCGCCTTTGCCGCGACGCACAACTCCACCAGCTCTGACAAATGCCTTAACTGCGCTCTTACCACTCACTTCGAAAAGTGCTTTTTATACTTGTGACTTTCGAGAGTTTGTAGACCAATCACCAAGAGGCAGCGCCTAAATTGAGGCACGTCTCATTCAGCAAGATCGACAACATCGATGCTTACAACGGACCGCCAGTGCTCGACCGGGCGAAGGACGCCACAATATGAGAGGCACCAGGAGCTAGAGCAGGCTGCGGCAAAAGCCTGAGCGCGTCTCGATGACGGTTCAGGTACCCTTGCATCGGTGCCTCGACCGGCAACTTGCCATCCTCGCCCGGGCCACGCGTCTCCCGTTCACATATGCCATGCCCCTCATCATGGAGATGAGTACTGCACCACCGTCAGAGTTGGTACCTTCAGAAAGTACTTGTCTCTCGTTATGATCTCCTGGTCGTGACGAAGAGCGAGGGAAGCTATCACCTCATCGGGATATCGATCTGTCCGGGTTGTATACTTATTTTGTGCTCTCGTTGGTAATCGAGAGGTTCGAAGTGAGGTACAATCAGATAATCCAGAAGGATCTGCTCGAAAATCTGCCACCTAAAACGCCGGATCGGCCCAAGAAACGTGGCCGAAAGAAGCAGACTGCCGCTAAAAACCTACTGGATAGGTTGTCGGAGTGCTGGCGGGAAGTGTTGGCGTTCATGTACGACCCAGTGGTTCCATTCGACAACAACCTGGCAGAGAGGGATATCAGAATGGTGAAAGTTCAGCAGAAGGTATCTGGCACGTTCCGGAGCAGAGTAGGTGCAGATTCGTTCTGTCGCATCAGGGGATACATCTCTTCTGCCAGGAAGAACCCCGTTTCGGTTCTCGATGCTATTCAAGGTGCGTTTGAGAAAAGGCCCTACGTGCCTCCTTCTGCTGCCTCTTGACTGATCCCTAATTGTGTGTGGGTGCATCCCGGATGGAAATGCGTTTTATGGCCGTGGTGGGCTGAATAGTTACGATATTTTCAAGATATAGATTTCATACACTCCATATATCCTTGGTCCGACACGTTTATCTACGATCGATTATATGAAACTCTAGGGGATTTATATGAGAGGTTTGTTGAAGCCTTACCTTGTCAGCTGTGCTCTTCTCCTTTGCCTGATGTGTACTGGGGAAGCGGCTGAGTATGGCGTCTCCTACGACTCGACTGGAGGGCTCGGTATCAATTACAACTCTGCAACCGACTTCGCTTCCAGGATGGACGCCAATGGATGGGACAGGCAGTTTCTCTGGGGAAACAACGCTGCCTTCGAGAAGGACTGGAAAGACGTGACGAAAGATGGATGGGATGATCGATACGCCGATGCGGCCGATCTCGCCTTCTTCGAGGGTCACGGCTCTCCAAGCGGCATCTACTTCCCCAACAACTGCTGCGATGACAACAAGTGCTCCAAAGACGACGCCAGGTGGGGAGACCTGGACATGGAATGGATGGCTGCCCACTCCTGCTCTGTTCTGGCAGACTCCAACCTCGCGGCTTGGGCATACACCGTCTGCGGGAACAACGGCGCTCACATGATGTGCAGCCATAAGAACACCTGCTACGCCAGAAACGCTGGCGACCGCTGGGCTCAGCTGATGTTAAGCGGATGGACCGTCAAAGGTGCCTGGTTCCAGCAACACATCGAAAAACAACCTAGCGGCGTCACCGCGAGGGTGATCGCAACTCAGGCGACCGCCAACGACCACATATGGGGCGAAGGCTCTGTGGCTTCCGATCCCAGTCCGGGGGATACCTGGTGGGTGTGGACGCTCACGAAGTAGAGGTGATGTGAATGAAGATAAGCGGTTACACTTACCTTTTGGTAGGGCTCTCTCTGGTGATCGGAGCCTGTGGATTGATCCCTAATCAGGATCCGGGATTCTGCACGGACGGCTCTATCCTGACGATGATCCTGCCCGAAAAGGAGGGGTTCGATACCACGCCCGACTTTGTCCTTGAGGCGAAACTTCCCGACGTTCCCGACACCCTCGGGATTTACGCCCTGAAAAGCCCCGACGTGACGAGGGCTTACGCCGTAGGGGTGGCGGGAGCAAAGGGAGCTAAAGGAGAAGTCCAGGACCAGGGGTCCAACTACGTTATTTTGAACGAGGAGCAATACGTATCTGTCGAGAAGGCCTCAGGCGCAGAGACGCTCTTCCTAGATTACAAGAACGCCTTTGGCGACCCGGAGAAGGGGCTTCCTAACGCGGACGTCATGAAGAGGAACGCTGACGCCTACTCCAGCCAGAACAGGCTCCTCCCCGATGGCTATCGGTACGCGGGAATGTCCTTCCTAACCAGGCAGCAGTTAAGCGAGAAGGGGCCAACGGGCCGAGCCGAAAATATGATGGGAATTGCGAAGTACTCCCGAACCCTCGAGGACCTCCCGGTTGAGGGTGCAGGCTCGACCGTCACAGTCCTCCTGGGCGGTGGAGGCCAGGTCCAGGGATACACCAAAGTATCGAGAGATATCGGTCAGAGGATGGCCGTCGCCTCCACCACGCCCGGAAAAGCCGACAGGACCTACGAGCTTCTGGTCCCTGACGAGGCCTTCAACCTGCTCCAGGAGATGGGTCTGACCACCGAGATCGCCAACGTGGATAAGGCTGTGGTCACCGACGTCCATCTCGCCTACTACGAGACCTCAGGAGACGAGAGGCAGGACGTGACCGAGCCGATTTACGTCTTCTCAGGATACGCCACCGGCCCTGACGGACAGTTCGAGTTCCAGGAGTACATGTACGCCCTGAAGACGAAGGCTGGAAGCACGCCGTTCCAGAAGCCCGACAGGAGCAAGGCCGTCGACAGGAGCAGTGTTCAGGAGCCTGGTAAGGGGATGAAGGATGAGGAGTCGAGGATGGTTTCAACGATCCCCCTCAGAGAGGTGTCGTTAACACCTCACCTGAGCACGGGACCCCTTAGACAGGTGACCTAGAACCTAGAACCCAAGCTAAGTCGAAATATCCCGGGTCAGAGTTTCCTGGGTAAAAGTGTCGAGGTCGAAAAGGGGCTCGCTCTTCCGAGCCCCCAACTCTTTTTGGAAACTTAAGGGATATCTCGAAATGGAGATGAAAATGGTGATGAAAATGGTGATGAAAATGGAGATGAAACTTTCAAAGATCGCCATCTTTGGGATGGTTCTGGTCTTCGTCTCGATGGCGATGTGTCTTGGGATCAAAGAGGAATCCTCCGATGCCGGGGAGGCCAAACTTGACGAGCCTTCGGCGATCGCGGCAATCTCGTACACGATCCACTACGGGAACGGAAACTTTACCGAGGTCGCGCCCGACTCCGAGGGCTACGGGACTGTCAACAGCAGCACGATGACCTTTCTGAGCCAAATCGCCTACGCCTCCGGGAGGATCGTGGAGATCGAGGACCTGGAGGCAGAGCTAGAAGGCACGGATTATCTGGAACTCTCCTCCGATCAGCCGATCGTCATCGAGACGGTCGAGGGGTTGAACCCCGACTGGCCCCAGGGCTATTCCATCGATACGAAGAAGATCATAATCAAGCTCGGTGAGGCTGAAGCTGAGGAGAGGATCTTCACCTTCCGCGAGGACGAGTGGCCGCCCATAAGGGGCTGGAGGTCTGCTTTGAGCGTCGATGCGATCGACCTATGAAGACTCGTGAATCCGGTCGCAATTCACGAGACGGTCCTGGCTGGGGCCGACTTTTTCGAGTAAATGGGGAGGAAACGTAAAAAAGGGATTTTCAGGCACCGGAGGCGGACCGGACCTTCACCAGGTCCTCCTTAAATGCCATCAGGTGGGCCTCGATAGCCTCTTTGATGTTCAGCAAAGTTTCGTCGATGGTCTCCCCCTGAGAGTAGCAGCCCGGAAGAGCGGGAACCTCGGACCAGAAGCCACCTTCCTCGGCCTGATGTATTAAAATTATATATTCCATGATCGGTCACCCCTTCAAGAGCATCATGAACTCTTCATCATCCAATCCTGCCTTTTTTATTGTATATAAAGTTATACTTTATGTGCTCAAGTAAATCCTGCCGAAAGGCGGATTTACTTGTCGCTGGATATCCATCTCCAGCACCGCGAAGAGAGAGGCCAGGTGGATCGCCTTGATCAGCTCAGGTATGGGAAAGAACCCGCTGAAGTGGCCCAGGTGAGGTCCGCTTTTGACCTCCAGGTCTCCACCCCCTGACCCCGCGCCCCGGACCAACGCGATCATGTACTTGTCTCCCTCCATCTCTTCGATCATCCTGGTGGCCAGGCGGTCCCAGTCGACGCACTCGTCCAGAGGCGATCTTCCGGAGGCGAGGGCGCGGTAGTATGTCCCAAAGATCTCCCTGAGCGCGGCGCTCATCGCATCGGGGTCGAACCATCCCCGGTTTCTGAAGTAACTCCC
Source organism: Methanothrix sp. (assembly GCA_030611205.1). Taxonomy (GTDB): domain Archaea; phylum Halobacteriota; class Methanosarcinia; order Methanotrichales; family Methanotrichaceae; genus UBA204. The sequence continues at coordinate 3,621 of JAUWQF010000030.1, read as the reverse complement.
CAAAACGAGGCTCATGCTCAGGAGATGATCGCCCATACGATGCCGGAGCTCGGTGACCGATATCTGTGGGCGGAACGAGATATGCTCGAAATCGGCGATGCCCGAGACCCTGAGGTTGGGGTACCGGCAGGAATCCCTCCACCGGTCCAGCCGGCCCGGTATCATGGACCACCACCGGTAAGCGCCCCGGTCGGGCCTGGTGCCCGTCGTTTCGCGGTTGTGGAAGAGGGGTACGAGGGCGTCATGGATCAGCCCCTTTCGGATCAGGGACGCCAGGTCCCAGGCGCAGAGGGCCAGGCCCCGGGCCGTCTCCTCGGCGGAGAGGGAGGGGTCGTTCAGGTACCTGAAGTAACCCTCATCGGCGGTGTAGCAGATGGCGTACGGGTCGCTGGCCAAGTTCAGTTCGGCCTTCGTGGACGGAGGCAAGTCCCGGAGCCTGAAGAGACAGCTGCCGCCGCCCGGTGCCAGAGGCCTGGGCAGAAGGCTGCGAAGGCCGAGGCCTTCTCGGTGCAAGTTCAGATGCTCCTGGATCGTGGCCTCGACGAGGAGCCTGCCGCTGCCGCCGTCACCTCCGCCTTGGCCCAGCTTGATCGCCAGACATCTCCTGTTGCAGGAGGCGACCAGAGTTCTGCCCTTCCTCTCAATTTCGTCCGCATCGAGGCCCAGGCTCTCCAGGGAGATGCTCTTGATCGATCTTGTATCTGACCGCGCCGGGATGGGGCTCTTGTCCGGCGAGGATAGCCTCAGCCTCAACCTCAAGGTTCTCCGGCCCAAGATAATATCCGAGATCTCGTCGAACCTGGTGTACTCCACCCGTTTCACCAGGCCGTCCTCGGTGGTGGTCCTGAAGCTATAGAGACAAGCGACCTCCTCCGGTCCGAAGTTCCGGCTCTTCATCCGGTCCAGGAGGGCTTCTCCCTCTGGCCGGTCCTCGATCGTCTTTTTGAGGCAGCAGGCCAGGGTATGCGCCGCGTCCTGACGGACGAAGAACAGGTCGTCTTCGAGAGCGATAGCCAGCGCCCTTCTGGCAGGAGGACCCGTGCGGACGAGGGCGTCTTTCACCGCTCCGGCCCTGGAAGGAAGGAGCTTCGTCAATCGATCCAGGTTCTTCTCTCCCGGTCCGGGAACGCCCTCTAGCCTGATTATGGCCTGGGCTGCCTTTTTCCGCACCTGGTAGCTCTCGTCATCGAGGGCACCGACGAGGGCGCCGACCGCCAGGGATCCCCCCACCTTGCCCAGCGCCGATGCCGCTTCCCACCGGACCACCGGGCTCTCGTCCTCCAGCGCCTGACAGAGGACGCCGAGAGATCCCTCGTCTCCGATATCGCCCAGGGCCCTGGCAGCCCTCCAGCGGACCTGGCGTCTCACCGAACCGTCGGCGAGCAGCCTCTCCAGAGATCCTGACCCCCCGCCTGCCGGGCGCCCTTCATCCGCCTGGAGATCCCCATCCGGCGAGATCCCGGGCCTGCCCTGGCCTATGATCTTCATATTTGAGCAAAAGACGCGGCGGGTCTAGTTATAAGTTGCCGGCTCGACGGTGGGGATGAACGAGAACGCAAAGAATGATAACACTCTTTGCGACTCTGCGCCTTTGCGCCTTTGCGTTAAATCGAAGAACAAGATCAGCCGAGAAAAATCTTCCCCCCGGTCGGATTTACTCGAGCACATAAAGTTATACTTTATGTGCTATGAGAAGGTAATCTTGAGTTCCGGTAGGGGTACCTCATCTGGCCACCGCACCTCAGACAGGTCACCGTCAAAACCCCGTCGCGGAGCCGGACACGGGACCTATCAGGGGAGATATAGCAGTGGCAGTGCTTGCACATCTTCCTCTTAAGGCGGCGGGGGATCCTGACCCTGAGCCGCATCCCGATTCGCCGGGCCAGGTAAACGTACCTGTCGCTCCTCTCCGGATGGTACTTGTGCTCCTCCTCGGCCATCTCGAAGAGCCTCTCGATACGCTGCCGGGCGATGTCCCTGGCCTTCCGCATCCTCTTCTTCCTGTTCACGGGGATCTCTTGGAGACCAGGGGTATAAAAGATACTTCTACTGGTAGCGCCTCTTTCCTCGGGATGAGCATCAAGGTCGACCCGGATATGGAGGAGTACATAAAGAACAGTTCCACCGAGTTCAGGATATGCACCACCTGCGAGGGCCCCATTCTTCTCCCGGTCAGGCTCAGGCCGCCCAAGCCCACCGACCTGGTGATGACCGTCCAGGGCCGGAAGCTCTACATATCCGCGGTCCAGGCTCCCCGAATAAAGGAGATCGACAGCAGCATGCTGCCCAAATGCATCCTTAAGAACAGGAAGTGGTTCTGATCAACGCCGAGAGGCGAGCCACTCCTTCAGGGCGCGGATGGCGACGGCGCGGTGGGATATCTCGTTCTTCTCTTCCAGGCTCATCTCCGCTATGGTTCTTCCCCTCACCTCGAATATGGGATCGTACCCGAACCCTCCTGTGCCCCGGGGCTCCTGGGTGATCTCCCCGCGCAGCGCGCCGTTGAAGAGGACAGGATCCGAGCCAGGTTCCGCATAGCCCACCACCGACCTGAAGACCGCCTTCCGGTCCTCCATGCCATCCATCAGCCGTAGTATGCCCTCGTTCCCGACGGTGTCGAAGACGTAGGCCGAGTAGACCCCGGGAAAGCCGTTCAGCCCTTCTATGAACATGCCGGCGTCCTCGATCATCACCGGGCCGTCGAGGCGCTCCAGTACCTCTTTCATCCCGAAGATGGCGACCTCTTCGAGGCCGTCTGCCTGGATCTCTGTATATCCGATATTCTTCTGGACAACCTCTCCCAGGATGGCTTGAGCCTCTGCGAACTTGCCCTTGTTTCCGGTAACGAAATAGATCATGATAACGCCTTCGCGGCCTACTCTACAAAGCTGGTATTAATGGGCTTTCGTTCTACTCCGCCGCGTTGGTGGCCGGTTGGGCGCGCTCGACGCGGATCATGACTCGGCCTCACCGTTTCCTATCCTGAAAGTTGGTTTCTATCCACGTTGGATGCTCTTTTCCAGCCGTTCTCGAACCTTTTGGACTTGGGCTGCCGCAGGGCTGCCCAGTTCTATGAACAACGTCTCCGCCTGTTGGATCAGGTCCAGCGCTCGCTCCAGGTTGCCCTTCCTCTCCTCCAGGAGGGCTGTCTGGGCCAGCGATCTGGCGACGCCGTCCTTGTCCCCCAGCTCTTGGAACGTCTTCAGGCTATCTTCGTAGAGGCGGCACGCTTCGTCGAGGTCGCCGGTGTCCCGCGCCAGGATTCCCAGATTGAGCAGCGATTTGGCGACGCCGCTCTTGTCTCCCAGCTCTTGGAACGTCTTCAGGCTATCTTCGTGGAGGCGGCGCGCTTCGTCGAGGTCGCCGGTGTCTCGCGCCAGGTTTCCCAGGCCGAGCAGCGAATTGGCGATGCCGCTCTTGTCTCCCAGCTCCCGGGATATCTTCAGGCTATCTTCGTAGAGGCGGCGCACTTCGTCGAGGTCGCCGGAGACCCATGCCAGGTTTCCCAAATTGTGCAGCGATCTGGCGACGCCGCTCTTGTCTCCCAGCTCTTGGAACGTCTTCAGGCTATCTTCGTGGAGGCGGCGCGCTTCGTCGAGGTCGCCGGTGTCTCGCGCCAGG
>JAUWQF010000041.1 GCA_030611205.1 Methanothrix sp. | reverse complement strand
ACAGTAGGTAGTGGGGGCGTCAGATATATTTACAAAACATATAAAATACCAGTAGCCTCGATTGAGGGTCCAACTGGATTCCCACCTTCGTGGGAATGACAAGTGCATGATACGACATTTTACGCATGACTCGACACTAGGTCGAGGAGATCGCCGCCTCGTTCATGACCGTAAAAGACCGATCGCCGATATTATAGGTTGCGTTGGGAGGGGCTGGGGGCGCTACGAGCCCGGCGAGAGCGGGGTCTGCGAGATCATCGGAGAGGGGTGGTCGACGACTCGAGTATCGCAAGTTTAATCTTCGATTGGCATGGAATGGCCAATACATGCCTCCCAAAGTCCTCTTCACCACGGTTTACAAAAATAGCCCGGAACTCTATGATTACATAGGGGCCAACGCCAGGTCGAAGTGGCTCAGGTTCTACTGGCCCAGGATCCAGTCTTTCGGCCTCAGGTTCCTCAAACAGAACATACCTGAGATAGAGATCATGGAGTACCCCACCTGGGACGAGTATATGAAGAGGCTGGACGAGGGTTGGGACGTGGTGGGCTTCTCCTTCTACCTCAACGAGACCCACGAGATACTGGATATGGTCGAGGCCGCCCGGACCAAGAAGGGGGTCGGCGAGCTCTGGGCAGGCAACTACGGGGCCCTCACCCCCGAGATCCAGGATCGGTTCGACAAGATCTTCGTGGGATATGCCGAGGAGGCGGTGGCACCATACTTCGACCGGAAGATCGATAAGAACGACGTGATTCACCCGCCGCTCATCGAGTACCTGGACACCGCATTTCACAAGAAGCTGAACATCTACGGGATCATGTTCACCACCCGGGGGTGCGGTGTGGGATGCAAGTTCTGCCAGACCCCCAAGTTCTGCAACCACCCCCATCCCGTGCCCATAGGGAGCCTGGAGAGGGTGATCACCTACTACAAAGAGCATGATATCAACGTGGTGGTGATCGAGGACGAGAACTTCGGCGCCAGACGGAAGCACGCCGACCAGGTGGTGGAGCTCCTGGACGAGTACGGGATGGTCTGGGGGTGCATGGCTAGGGCGGACTATCTGCGCAAGAAGATAGACGAATGGGTGGAGATGAGGATGAGACCGGACCCGCGGCAGGGCGCGGATGGAAGGCAGATGAAAGGGTTCGCCGGGGCGGCCATAGGTATCGAGAACCTCCACCAGGAACGTCTGGATGCCATAAACAAGAAAGAAGGGACCGAGGACGTCCTGGAGACGATCAGGCTTCTCCAGAGCTACGGTCTGGGAACCGTGGGTTACTACATGATCGGCTTCGAAGACGACACCAAAAAGGAGATCGAGACCGACATCAAGCAGCTGGCTGGTCTGAAGCTGGATATCACCCAGATCTGTATCCTGACCCCTCTGCCCCAGACAACGCTCTGGGACGAGATCGAAGAGAGGTACGGCATCTTCGAGAAGGACTGGCACAAGTTCGATATGAAACATCTGGTCTGGAACCATCCCAACATCCCGCCCGAGGAGATGGAGGAGATCCTGGACAGGTCTCTGAGGAAAGTCTACAGCCGGCTGACCCCCATCCGGACCTCGTTCCGGGTCTGGGCCAACGCCTACAGGTTTGCAGGCCTTGTCGGGGTGCGTGCGATCAGGTCCTATATCACCAGGGCGAACGAGTTCGACTTCCAGCCGGAGAAGCCATGGCTTTTGGATACCGGTCCTCATCTTTTGGGTCATGGAAGATCCTCCGGAGAGGTCCTTGAGAGCGATCTGCAACCGGCCGATCCCGAGATTGCCCCGGCTTCGGGTCAACGCCTATAGGTTTGTGCGTTTAATTCCGGACGTGAAATAAATGAAGGTGCTGCTCCTCTCATCGCCGGTGGTCCAACCGGACTTCGACCGGATCGCCAGGATACCTAACTACGGGCTGGTATCCATTGCCGGAAACATAGACGACCTCTGTACCGTCCACGTGGCAGATATTCACGCCCTGAAAGATCCCAAAGATTACCTCGCCCACACTTTGAGAAAAGGCTACGATCTGGTGGGTCTGAGCTGCATGAGCTTCCAGTATCACGCCATGCTGCCTCTCGCAAAGATGGCCAAGGAAAGCGGTGCGGAGACTGTCTTCGGTGGCTACCACCCCACGCTCAACTACAAGGAGATCGCTCGGAGCGAGGAGGCCGAGGCGGGGCTGGTGGACTACATCGTCCGAGGGGAAGGTGAGGGTACCTTCCGGGAGCTGATCCTGGCCAAGGAGGATGGCCATGATCCCAGAGATGTCGCCGGCCTTTCGTACCGGGAGGATGGCACGATGGTTCACAACCCGACAAGACCCGTACTGGACGTATCCGAGATCAGGCTGCCCAACCGGGACTCTCGTCTGATCACCGATGGGTTCCAGAGCTTTGGGATCCCCATCGACTCGGTGGAGACGAGCCGGGGTTGCACCAACGGGTGCAAGTTCTGCAGCATCCGGCAGATGTACGGTCTATCCTTCCGGAGGTACCCTTTCGACCGCATCCTGGATGACATCAGGGACGCCGAGGCCCACGGCGCCAGGTCGATCTTCTTCCCCGACGACAACATCACCCTGGACGTCAAACGCATGGAGAGGCTCTGCGAGGCCATCATCGAGGCAGGTCTGGATCATCTGAGGTACAAGGTCCAGGCCTCGGCCAGGGGCATCGGCTCCAGCCGGAGGTTGGTGGAGAAGATGGCCGAGGCAGGCTTCGACGCAGTCTTTTTGGGGATCGAGAACACCAGCAAGGAGAACCTGAAGTTCCTGGGCAAGGGAACCATGTCCAACAACGCGGACAAGGCGGTGCGGTACATGCAGGAGAACGGCATGATCGTATCGGCAGGAATGATCGGAGGGAACCCGGCAGACGACGCCGACGACCTATGGGCCAACTTCGAGCTGGCCAAAAAGCTGAAGGTGGACATACCCATATTCTACATCAACACCCCCTATCCCAAGACCGAGATGCGACGCGAACTCGAAGAGATGGGCCTGATCACCAACAACGACTACCGGTACTACGACGGGCTTCATGCCAACCTGAAGACGAAGCACCTCAGCGCCGAGGAGGTCCAGTACATCACCTGGCAGATGAACGCCAGGTACTACGACTTCGAGTGGTTCCGGCACACCAAGATCAAGAAGCTATATCCTAAGTGGTTCCTCAAAGAATCGCTCCGGCTGGTGCCCTTCTACGCCAAGAGAAAGCTGAACCTGGCGCTCGGGAGGAGGACGCCCAGGGATTACTTCAGAGAGGACCTGGAGCGAGGGGAGCTCTGTAAGGGGGTCACGTGATCCTCCGGGCGCGGCTCTGGTGCTCGACCTGATGACCGAGCCCGAGTGAGGATAGATGGCGTCTTCGTCCATCACTATGCGCGGCCTGGAAGTGTGTCCGGCCCATGCTGGAGCAGGCTCGTCGATCTCGGCCTGAATGTACAATCAAAAAATAGATAAGGTACCGGAGTAGATAGATCCGAGCGGCGCCGAAGGTGGGCTGAGATGAGAGAGGAGAAGCTATCCGGTCTGACGATCTTTCTGGCGGTGATCCAGGTAATTGTGGTGACCATCGCCCTGGTAGCCCTGGCGTTCTGGGTAGTGGTTTGGGTGATCGGCATCGAGAAGATGGCTACTCTCGAAAGTTTCATGAGCACCTCCAGCAGCATTGTGGTTTCAATTCTCATGATCGTCGGGGTTCTGTTCGTTCTTGTCCTACTGCTGATGCTCGTCTGCTGGCTGTCCAGGAAGGATGAGCGCATAAGGATCCTGCCCTTCGAAGTTGCCAAAGGTGAGGATAAGTACAGCGGCGAGGCCATCTCTCATCTGCTCACCGCCGAGTTGCTGAGGATTAGCCGAATTCGTCGCAATGTGTATGATGACGTTTTCGGATCGATAGAATTCAAACACCTGACACCGTATAGCGTGATTCCCACAAAGTCCCAAACACCTAAAAATATGACACAGCTCTTAGCAAGCGAAAACCTGGCACAGTTCCGCGTGGTCCCTACAAAGGCTCCAACACCCGAAAACTTGACCTCTAGCATCGCCGATGTTGGCGTCGTCGCCGTCCCTGGTGTGGCATCGGTCCATCTCGGTGCGCTGCTGACCGCTCTCAAAGTCCTCTGGCCATGGGGTGATACCGGACAGATCATCACCGGCAGCATGCAGAAATATGGATCGATGATCATTCTCGTGGTTTGCCTGGAGCATCACAACGTCCGCGCCTGGGACGTCAGACGCAAGATAAGGGGTCGTGATCAGGTCGCAGACGAGCATATCCCTAGCTTGGTGAGAGATCTATCATTCAAGATCGCTCATGATCTATCGTCAGAGTATTCTTCAAAGACGTGGCAAGGTTTGAAATACTTCACCGAAGCGCGGGATGCTTATCACGAGTATACACAAACGACGAGTACGGAGGCTCTGGATCGCGCCCGCAAGAACTGCATCAAGGCCGCAAGTGAGGAGCCAGGTTACAAAAGTCTTTTGGGTTTATTATACAATATAGGTATAGCTTACACCGACAAAGGACTATATAGAGTGGCTGAAAAGCTGTTCCGCCAGGCGATTGCAATCAAATCCGATTATCCTCACGCTTTCTTCGGACTAGGTTACATGCACGGGGCCCAAAACCACCACGATGAGGCACTGGAGTACTTCGATCTAGCAATCAAGCTAGATCAGGAAAATGCAGATTTCTGGTACAACAGAGGCGCGGCTCTCATGGAGTTGGGCAAGCACGAAGAGGCCCGGGTGAGTTACGAGAAGGCGACCAAGCTGAAATCGGAATATGCCGTTTTCCGGTACGTCAAAGGCATTGCTCTCATGGGACTGGGCGATTACAAAAACGCTTTGAAGTATTACGAAAAGATGATCAAGCTGGATCCAAAAAATACCATTTTTTGGTACGGCAAAGGCCTTGCTCTCATCTGGCTGGCAATTACGAAGGCACCCGGGAGAGTTACGAGATGGCGATCAAGCTGGAGCCGACAAATGCCGATTTCTGGCACAGCAAAGGCAATGCTCTCAGGGCCTTGGGCAGGCACGAAGACGCCCAGGAGAGTTATGAGAAGGCGATCGAGCTAGACCCTGAGGACCCCACGATCAGAACATCCCTCGCCACCCTCCACCGAAACCTCGGCCGGAAAACAGAATGCGCCGAGCAATGCGAGCTTGCCCGCCAGTTCATCAAGAACCAAATCGAATACAACCGCGCCTGTTTCGAGGCGGTCTGCGGCAGCGCGGACGAGGCGCTGAATCTGCTCAGGACCGCCCTGGAGAATAAGCAGGTGCACCCGCATTGGGCGCGCCAGGACCCCGACTTAGAGTTCCTCCACGACGACCCCCGCTTCCGGGCGCTGCTGGACGAGTTCGGCGAAGACAAAGCCGGGTCGAGCTGACAGCCCCGGCGGCCTCAACACGCCGCCTCCGGCGTCAATCTTAAGCTCGTTCTGACATCTCTGATCGTCAGATCTTACGATATCGAGGATGGTGAACCGGGCTGGTATACCGCGCAGAGAGTTCACCAGATCGACCGAAAACCATATATTCGACAAGTGTCGTATATGCATACGGCAAAAGTCGGACCATCTTTACCTCCCTCCTACCCTCTTCATCTGGCTTTTGCCCCCCCTCCTTTTCCTTGACTTCGTTTCCTATTTCAAAGATGTACAAGAAACGCCCATGACCCAGGGACCACCCATGACGATGAAAATGGACAGTCATGTGGACCTATTTTCAGACCAAAATGCTCGCTTACGCTCGCATTTACTTGAGCACATAAAGTTATACTTTATGTACTACGAGAAAATCCGTCCTTCCGTTGGATTTATTCGGAGTACACAATGTTATACATTAGATTGGAGAGCGTCATCTATCATGAAGATCATGTCACCTCGATTTTGGACGATCCCTCCACCCTGACGGTGTTGTACGCCCAGTCTTCAACCTCGACGATTGCCAGGTACGCCCCCGGATCCGCATCCAGCTCCTCCAGCTCGAGCCTGTAATTGAAGAGGGGCGACCTGGAGAGCAAAAACGGCTGGTGGAACATCTGATATGGCTCTCGAGGACCGGAGGGAACCACAACCCTGTAAAAGGCCACCATGCTATCGTCCTTCTGCAAGGTGATGTTCTTCGCCATGTAGTCCATATAATCGACATCGGGCGAGGTTATATTATGGACGTCCCGGGACTGGTAATGAGCACGTCCGAGAGCGTCCGTCAGCGCGTTGAACTTCCCGTCGTCTCCGAAGTAGGCAAAAGCGGTTATCAGCGGATCACCCTCTCTCAGCTGCAGGGCGCAGGTTGCGTAGCAGGCCAGATACAAGCTTGCGTTCTCCGGAAGGCCGGCGGTATCTACGGCGAGGACCGGAGCTGTCGAAGATCGATCGTCGGAGACCTGGAAGATCGTGCCGGGCCAGGAGAACCGGACCTCGGCATCGCCACCGTCCAGCTCCCTGAGATCGGACCAGACGACCTCACGAGACCCGTTCTTCACCACGTAGAGCAGAGCGCTCTTGAGGTTCCGGTCAGGATCTCTGATCTTCAGATCCACCGCCACCGGCCGGTCCCGGCTTGCGTTCCCGGAGAGCACGTTCAGATCGACATCGGGCGCGGGAGAGTATCCGGCGGCCCTTATCATCCAGTTAGTCTGGTTATCTCGATACGCTTCAACGTCCCATTCCAGTATCCTGTTGGGGTTTCTGGCGGCGATCAGCGACCCGCCGGGGCCGGAATCCAGGTCCATGCCGACGTAGACCCCGGCAAACTCGTAGAAGGAGACGAAGAAGTCTCCGGACACCTCGACGTCGGGTATGTCCACCAGCGCCCAGTCGAACTCGTCGCCGAAGAAGGAACCGGCCCTGTCCATGACCTTCGAGACCAAATTCAGATCTTCATCCCAGACCTCAAGCACGAAGATATCCGAGCGGTATTCGGGAGAGAGCTTGCCGTAGACGGCGACCCCCGAGAGGGTCCAGTTCTCGCAGGGCGCGGTGAAGAGGACCGAGTGCCCCCTCATATCGTCTATCCAAAGGCCGTCCTCTGCCTCGCCGTCGTCGTAAGCCAGGGTTACGAAGCTATCACAGAGAGCAGCCTGGCAGGTCAGAGAGATAAGGAGATGGATGACGAAGAATATCCGGGCAGGGGTCATGTAGGAACCTCTATAAAAGCCGTATAAAAACTGATCGAATAAATAAAAAATGCGGCCTCAACCGCATACGCAGTCGAAGACCTCGGACTCGCTCCACCAGCCGCTGTTCACCGGATCCATACCGTAACATCCTTCGATACAACAGGAGAGCCAGTCCGTCTTGTTCACCAGATCTGAGTAGACAGACCTCATCTCGATATTTCTCTTTATGTCGTAGGTGCCGTAGTACCTCTCGAGGCCGCTGTTGTGGGCGGTCTCGTCGGGATACGTCTGCCTGTACCTGAGGTCAGCGATCCCCGTGGAGTGAGACTCGAGCCCGTAGTCGGTGGACCTGGTGGGCATGACGTCCGCCCGGATGATCGTATCGTCGGTGGCAATCACCGTGGCGTTCATCCTATCCAGCTTGAGCCCGGCCGTCCTCTCTTTGGAAAACTCCTTGTTATAGAGGAACGTGGCACCAACGCTGTCCAGGTTGTTGCCGACACAGTCCCGGTCGTTCAGTCCAGTCCCGGTATAGTCGATCATCCGGCTGGCGTTGAGGGCGACAGGCCAGTTCTCCTCGAATGTTATGGTCCAGACGTTGCTTCCTGCGGGCTTGGTCTCGGTCATGTTGACGCTCGAAGTTGCATCAGCCCGAAGCTTGATCTCGTCCTCGGAGCTGTAGACCCCTTCCAGGGCTGCGGTCCTCTCCTTCAGCCGGACGTCGTTGACGTCGATGTCAGTGTAATGAGCATGAAAGGAGCTCAGAACACGGCCGCCGGGACCGATGATGGGAGCGATCTCGCCTTCCACAGAACTGCTCAGATCGAAGCTGAGGTTGGCGCTCTGGCGGTGGATCCACCAGGACGAGCCGTCGGTGACGTTGTAAACCCCGCCGGTCCAGGACACCGCGGAGGCCGACGATATGAGCGCTGCGAGGAAGAGCGCCACGTAGATGAGTCTCATCTAGGGCACCTCCCACACACCACTACCGCGCCACACACCATGAGCGAGACCCCAAGCAACCAGACCTCTATCGAACGTACCCGCGCCTCCGTCCGATGTCCAGGCGGCCAGGCGCCTGGCTCTAGCACCAGCGTTCACAAGACCGCCTGCTGCAACGGCGGATCCTTCGGCACGTGCATGGATTATCGCTGGTGGCCACGTTGCAGTACCGAAGATATCCGCGTTACCGGCCCCGGCTGCAAGGCCTGCAGCCCCGGTTCCAGAGACGTCAATCCTCCTTCCGAAGACGCCAGCGCCGCCAGCGCCCACGTCAGCCTCTACCCTGCCGATATCGACGTTGCTGTCTGTTCCGAGAGCCACAGCACCAAGGGCCGCAGCTTCAGCGCCTCCTCCGAAGATTCCTGCTGCCAGGTCAACGCCTCCACCGAGCCCGCCTGCGCCTGCCAGAACACCAGCGCCGGTATCACCGGAAACGCCGATCCTTCTGCCGCGCACGCCAGCGCCGTCGTCGTCCATGCCAGCCTCTACCCTGCCGATCTCGACGTTGCTGTCTGTTCCAACAGCCACAGCAACCAAGGCCGCGCCTTCAGCTCCTCCTCCGAAGGTTCCTGCTGCCAGGTCAGCACCGCCACCGAAACCGCCTGCACCTGCCAGAACACCGGCTCCGGTATCACCGGAAACGCCGATCCTTCTGCCGCGCACGTCAGCGCCATCGTCGTCCACGCCGACCGCTACCCTGCCGATATCGACGTTGCTGTCTGTTCCGACAGCCACAGCGACCAAGGCCGCGCCTTCAGCTTCTCCTCCGAAGGTTCCTGCTGCCAGGTCAGCACCGCCACCGAAACCGCCTGCACCTGCCAGAACACCGGCGCCGGTATCGCCGGAAACGCCAATATTCCTGCCGCGCACTCCAACGCCGTCGTCATCTATGCCGACCGCTACCCTGCCGACCTCGACGTTGCTGTCTGCTCCGACTGCCACGGCACCGAAGGCCGCGCCTTCAGCTCCTCCTCCGAAGGTTCCTGCTGCCAGGTCAGCACCGCCACCGACCCCGCCTGCGCCTGCCAGAACACCAGCTATACCTTCATCAGCTGATGCTTTTATGTCCCTTCCAACCGCAGCAGCGCTGTTTTCTGTGTCGGCTCTCAAAACGCCGCTGATCACGCTATTCGGTCCGAATGCACCCATCCCGATAGCAGCGGCTTCGGTATCACCCCCTACATAAAATCCTGATGTGGTATCGATATCCAGATTGATGTTGCCCGCGCCCGCTGCAGCGCCCGCGCCGACTGTTCCAACAGCCTCTCTGATATCAGCGCTCGCACCGGCGCTGTTCCCGGTGTAGGCGGACAGCTTGCAATCGATCCCACCGAAGGGGCCCACAACAACTCCTGCCGCAGCTCCTTCGCCTTCAACCGTGGCGCGTCCAGGCCCAACGTTGGCATCCATGTATCCTGCAGCGCCAAAAGCCGTGGGAACGAGCCCCCAAATCTGCGAATCCTGGGAAGCACTGACTCGGTCGTTGACCACTGTGGTCTGTCTAGTATCCAGAGAACCCCACCCGACGGACGCGTACTGCATGGCGCTCTTTCCGTCCTGGCGGGTGACACCGGAGACAGCAATGATAGGCCCCCAACTACCGGCGGACATGTCCTGGTAGGCGGACGCCGTCCCCGGGGTCAGAGTGGTGCTGCCACTCATTCTGGTACTCGCCGGATCTCTAACATAAACGTAGTTCATACCGGCGTAATCGTTGCCCCAATATTCCTGAGTCACGCCGACGTCACCAGGACCCAATATGGACCTGGTGTTTGTCATCATCAAACCGTCGTCGAAGCTCGCCGAGGACTCTCCGCTCACACTTATACCGTCATCAACATCGTAGGAGTTGTGGATCCCCACGACCCCTCCTCCGCCGTCGCTTGCCGAAAAATGTACGTCGATAGCATAGGCTCCCTGTAACGCCAGGAGACAGGCCATCAACATGACCAACCGATAGGACCTGGACAATAAGTTCCCTCCTCAAATCTGCCTATCAAAAAGAGGTTGTCATCGGATAAAAAGTTTTTCTAAACTCCCCATCCGTCGCATCACCGTCACCACCCCCGAATCCGAGCGCGCCGCCCTGGCACCCCAACTCAAGGACCTCTACGCCGCCCACCGCCCACGATTTCGAAGAGATCCTCTCCCGCGCCGAAGCCTGCCTGCCTGCCTGCCTACCCAAGGACGCCGAGGGCGAGAAGTCGGACGTGGTCCACGACCACCTGGCCTTCCTGGCCGGGCAGATGATGAAACTCAACAAGCAGAAGCAGTCCGAGATCAAGAGCACCCTCCGATAGCTAGAGGGAAAAACTGGCGCAGAGGTCGATGCGCTCGCCAACAAGACCAGGCTCCAGGCCTACTACGAGCTGGACCTCCCCGAGCTCCTGACCATCCTCAAGAAGAACAAACGGAGGCTGGGCGCCGATCCCACGCGGCGCCGGGTTCCAGGACTACCTACGCCAGGAGTACGATGATTCGATGGCAACGCTCCGACCCCTCCTGGCGCGGATCGAAGAGACCGGCCGGCTCATCGGCGAGATCGTCTACAAGCTCTACAGCCTCACCGACGAGGAGATCGGGATCGTGGAGCAGGCTCTAGGCTGACCCACCCCGACTATAAACTCGCGCCCCAGCATCTATCTCAACCTATTCCTGGGCGCCATCTCCCGGCGCCAGCCGGGCGCCTCGCTATCGCTGACCAGAATGGGGCGAGTGTTGGGCTGCTACGGGTTGGACGTCTCCGAGCTACTGGCCATCCACAAGAAGAACAAGCGAAAGCTGGGCGCCGACCCTACGAGGCGCCGGGTGGTTGCGGCGAACTCCAGCCATGGCAGAAGGACTTACAAACCATATCTGGACCCTTAAAGCGTTGATGACTTTCAGACTGCCTGTTCAGTAGATTAGGGACACGACCCATAGATGATCACGGGACACTTTATGATATATCTCTGCAAGAGGTTGTATCAACCAGTACAACCATCTTATCTCCTTTCTCAATAGCCATATCCAGCGGTGGATTCGCTATATTTTCCATGTTCCTGTTCACCGCAAGGAGGGTCATGCCCTTCTCCATCCTCAAGTCTATAATGACATCCCGGATCCTTTCCCCATACATCTCTTCCGGGAAATCATCCTCAATGATATCATGTCCTGCAAGGGAACTGGTGACATCTGATATCAGGTCTACCACTCCTGGTTCACAGACAGCTGAAGCAAGCAATCGCCCTGTAACGGTATCGGTATTGATGACATGATTCGCTCCTGCTGTTTTTGCCGTCCCGCTCTTCTCCTCGGACACGATGGTGGCGATGATATTTACGGCAGGATTTAATTCCCTGGCGAGCGCTGTGGCAAGTATGGTTGTGCTGTCATCCTCGGTTGCGATGATCACATGCTCTGCCGCACCTAAATTAGCTTTAACCAGCGTATCCTTCTCTACAGGACTTCCTTTCACAAAATGCACCCGGTCCATGAAGGGGTTTATCTCATACAGTTCCGAGATCAGGCAGATATCATAAGATCTGTCCATCTCCATGACAATGGACCTGGTTATTTCACTGGAACCTCCAAGATGCACCACGTCTCGTGCCCTGTGGACATGCAGGGATATATGTGAGGCTGCTAATTAAACGGGTTTTTTTAATTTGTTGTTATCCATTGCCCATATAATCTCAATATGATGGTTATGGTCAGGTGCGGCGCGCAATGATGCTTGATAGTTGTGTATACACAAATATTAAAACACCTGACCATATAACGAGAGGGCCGACCTCATTCCACCCAAGAAAAATGAACAGCAGCCCGGTACCGAGTATGAATATATTTATTTTATTGATCTTCTTGTTTCTGGCAAGGATAGCGCGAGACTTCTGCTTTCTGATCATCCTATCTTTTTTCTCTGATTTCAATGTGCTCACCAACGATAAGAATATATGAAAAATTATTTAAGTCGTGAGGCGTTCTCATGGTATAGAGGCTGTCCAGTAACACTACGTTCTAGATATTGACCACCCGCCCTCTTAGTATAATAAAGCAGCCCACCATCAGGGCCTTGGGACAAAATTATTTGGCCATCAACCCCATAGCTTTGCGGTCTTCCTCCATAAGCTCAATCACACGAATATGGTAGGTGGCAGAATATTGATAAACCTGATTAACGCAAGATACACCGCCACTATACAGAAATTGATTTAGGAAAAGATATTGCTTATGCCAGAGGCGATCGGTGACTCGTCGACACCGATTCACCTTGCGGCAATTGGGCGCCGGGAGCCAATGATTGTGCTGAGCCAAGCCTGGGGCGACGCTGGTGGCCGATAAGCTCGTCCGAAACGATATATGTTTCGAGACTATACACCCCAAACAACCCAGACAAAGCTTATATATGATGCATTTTTCTATACATTGAAGTACTAAGTTGTACATTGGTGATTATTTGATCGTCGATAGAGGGCGTTTCGGCGGGTACGGGGGCAGCTTCGTGCCCGAAACCCTGGTCCAGCCACTGGCAGAGCTGGAGGAGGCTTACGAGAGGTTGAAGACCGATCCCGGGTTCAATAAGATACACGATGAGCTATCCAGGACCTACGCAGGCAGGCCTACCCCCCTCTACCTGGCCAGGTCGCTCAGCAAGAAGCTGGGCCTCAAGATGTACCTGAAAAGAGAAGACCTGGTCCACGGCGGGGCGCACAAGCTGAACAACGCCCTGGGCCAGGCACTTACGGCGAAGACGATGGGCAAGACCAGGCTCATCGCCGAGACCGGGGCAGGCCAGCACGGGGTGGCCACGGCCATGGCAGGCGCCAACCTGGGCCTGGAGACCATGGTCTACATGGGCGAGGTGGACATCCGGCGCCAGGAGATGAACGTCTACCGGATGAAGCTCATGGGGGCGAAGGTGGTGCCGGTATCTACAGGATCCAGGACGCTCAAGGACGCCATAAACGAGGCCCTGAGGGACTGGGCGGCCAGCTACGAGGATACCCATTACCTCCTGGGATCGATCGCCGGACCTCATCCCTACCCCACCATGGTAAGAGACCTGCAGAGCGTGATCGGGACCGAGACCAGAGATCAGATCTTGAAGGCAGAAGGAAGACTTCCCGACTCTATTGTAGCCTGCGTAGGTGGAGGAAGCAACGCCATGGGGATCTTCTCCGGTTTTCTCCAAGACGAGGTGGACCTCATCGCGGTAGAGGCAGGAGGTACCGGCCTTACCTGCACCAGCAAGTTCGCCAACCACGGCGCCTCTCTGAAGGTCGGCGAGGATGGTGTCCTCCACGGGGCGCTCTCCAAGATCCTTCAGGACCCCTACGGCCAGATACTGGAGTCCCACTCCCTGGCACCGGGCCTGGACTATCCCGGAGTAGGGCCGGAGCTGGCCCGGCTGGTAGATATCGGCCGGGTCAGGTCCGAGGTTGCAGACGACGAGGTCGCCATGGAGGGGTTCAGGGTGCTCTCCAGACTGGAAGGGATCATACCTGCCCTGGAGTCGGCCCACGCCGTGGGCTATGCCCTCTTGGATCCGGGGTCCTTGGGGGACCTGGCCGTTATCAACCTGTCCGGCAGGGGAGACAAAGACCTGGGGACGGTGATGCAACGTGAAGCTCTCTGAGGCTTTCGAAGACCGGCCTTTGCTCATAACCTACTTCTGCGCCGGCGACCCGGACCCCCAATCTGTTCCTCGTATAGTGGATCTTCTGGTCCGCGCCGGCGCCGACGTGGTAGAGCTGGGCCTGCCCCATTCAGACCCCATCGCCGATGGCCCGGTGATCCAAGCCGCGTCCCAAAGGGCGATCAAGGCCGGGATGAATACCGACCTGTACTTCGAGATGATCTCAAAAACAAAGGCGGACGTGCCTCTGGTCTTCATGGGCTACTACAACATGATCTTTCGCCGGGGCGTGGAGAGGTTCGTCCAGGACTGTGCCTCCAGCGGCATAACCGGTTTGATCGTACCCGACCTGCCCATGGAAGAGGCGAGACCCCTCAAAGAGGCCTGCACCTGGCTGGATCTGGACCTCATATATCTGGTAGCTCCAAACACGCCTCCCGAAAGGATCGAGTCCATCGTCGAGGAGACCTCGGGCTTCGTCTACCTGGTGGCCAGGTCCGGGGTCACCGGGGCGCGCAAAGACCTCCTGGACGAGACAAAAGACCTGATCGATCGGGTCAAAACCGACGTCCCCAAGGCGGTGGGCTTCGGGATATCCACTCCCGAGCAGGCGGCAGAGGTGATCCGATCCGGGGCAGATGCCGCCATCGTGGGGTCGGCGTGCGTGGATCTGATCGCGAGAGGCGACCTGGTGGGGCTGGAAAGACTGGTCGGAGAGATGAAGGAGGCCATCCAGAGGATAACTTGATCAGGGCTCGCGTCAAGGGCCGAGCATGGGCGGATATGATGTGAGCCGGTTCACCAGACGGATGACGGCCCGCTTAGCCGAGGGATCGGACGTAAAGATAGTGACCTTCGGTGACTCTATCACCGCGGGCTATGCAGTCTCACGGGGTTTCGACCACTTCTGGAAGGAGATGCTCAAAGAGAAGTATCCCGAAACAGAGGTCGACCTGATAAACTCAGGCATCTGCGGTGAAACGTCTCTGGACGGCCTCTACAGGTTAGACCAATCGGTGATCGCTCATCGTCCGGATCTGGTCACGGTGAACTTCGGCATAAACGATATGTACTTCGGGCTCGGCCTCGACCGGTTCAAGTCCAACATAATCGAGATCGTGGACAGGATCATCGAGAAGTGTGGGTGCGAGGTTCTGCTGCTCGGTTCCGAACCGCTCCTGACCGCTTACTACCGCGATCAGGTTCTGGATTATTACGGCGTACTGGAAGATGTGGCCAAGGAGATGGACGTGGGGTTCGTGGATGTTTACCGGGCATGGATGGACCGGACGAGCGATGGCGTAGACCTGAGGTCACTGATCCTGCCCGGGCTGGATCATCCTGCGGAGAGCGGGTACAAGATAATCGCAGAAGAACTGATGAGGTTCTTCTGATATTCGGCACTTCGCAGGTGAGCCTGAGGTCTTCCTGGGCGACCTCCAGGACCGCTCGCGGACGGTGGTCGGGGAAGGCACGCACATGGTCGATCCTCCGCGTCAGACCAATAATCTGATGTCACGACACCCCGGAATGGTCTCGACGGAGACCGGCAGGAACATCGCGGCCAAGAATACCGAAGGCCGCCGCTTGTCTTGCGCAAGAACTAGATGGGGGCAAGACTTTCCCCGCCTTCCAACAACCTTCACCATCAAGCGTCCTCTCTGGTCCCCTCTCGTAGGCTTGTGGAGTATAATATGGCATATACCACTGATACCACTGAAATGTAGATTATTGTAATTGTGGTGGTGCTGATACTGATTATTCGTCAGGATAAGTTTATAAAGGCGCAGTACCCCAAACAGAGTTGCTTCTCGGAAGCAAACTTGCTGGGATACGATAATATGAGACGGGACAAGATTCAGATTATGGCCGCCATCCTAAATGTATGTATGAGCGGCGCAAACAAGACGAGGGTAGTCTACCAGTCCAACCTGAACTTCAAGACGGTTAACCCATATCTGGATACGTTAGTCGGAAATGGCCTCCTCGACGTGAAGCATGGTCCAAGGATATTATACGAAACAACCGAGAAGGGCACCGATCTGCTGGAAAGCCTCGTGAATATCGAAGAGACACTGGGTGAATAAGACGAAGCTTCCAGATGTTTCGAAGATATATCAGGATCCCAAGAGCGCAGTCACCCCCTTCGCATCTCACCACGCTATTTTCTTGCGGTAGTGGTTCCTCACCACTATGGCCACTATATTGATGCTCAACACCAGCATCAGGAGAACCAGAGCAGTCCCCCAAGCATTCGTTTCCACGTCCCATGCACCCAAGAAGTATATCAGGTTAAGAAGATGATAGCAGAGGTTGTTCACCGGCTGGGTCACATCGGGTACTACCCCATAGATCTTGTGGACGGGTGTGGCGGAGAAGGTCACCGCCGTCCACATGATCGGCGCGGTCTCGCCTGCTGCCCGTGCCACCCCGATTATCAGACCCGTCAGCACCCCGGGCAACGCCGAGGGTATAACCACCTTCCGGACGGTCTGCCACTTGCTGGCGCCCAGCGCCACGCTACCCTCCCTCAGAGAGTTGGGGACGCTTTTTAGAGCCTCCTGGCTGGTCAGGATTATGGTAGGCAGGTTCATCAGACCCAGTATTATCGAGCCTGCCAAGAGCGAGAGCCCGAAGTTGGCCACGAGGAAGGCCAACCCGAATAGGCCGTAGACCACA
>JAUWQF010000076.1 GCA_030611205.1 Methanothrix sp. | reverse complement strand
GTTGATGGGCGCGGCGCAGGTGGCGGTGATGGTATAGTTGATGGTATCACCGGGTCCTGCCGGTTTTCCTGGCGGTTTGTCGGGGCTGGAGCCGTAATTGGCCCATTTATCGATAGTGAGGAGTGCGCCGTACCCTGCGACAGGTATACTCTCGTTTGCTTCAGCTTTCAGGACGTTACCACAGGGGTCGGTGGCGTTGACGGTGACCGTATTGTTGACCCAATGCCTGCAGACATCGTCTTCGGTGACTGTGTAGATGCCCCTGTAGGTCCAGACCTCGCTGAGGTTAAGCCAACCATCATTGTTATCGTCGCCGGAATGATCGGTCAGATGGCCGATCAGGGTGTCGGCGACGTTCAGATCGGTCAGGTTGACGTCGCCCTTGTTGGTGACGTTTATGGTGTAAGTGATCTTCGTGCCCGGTTTTGGTGATGGAGTGCTGAGATCGTGATCCGAGGTCTTGGTGACGTTGAGGGCCGAAGTGTAGTTGGTAGGTACACAGTAGCTCGCTTCATCTTTCCGGACGTTACCGCAGGCGTCGGTGGCGTTGGCGGTGACGGTGTTATTGATGGAATCGCAGACGTCCTTCTCGGTGACGGTGTGAGTACCTGTGTAGGTCCAGGACTCTCCGGGGTTGAGCCATCCGTCATCACCGACGTCACCGGAGGAATAGTTGAGATCGATCAGGGTATCGGTGACGTTCACCTTGGTCAGGTTGATGTTGCCTGGGTTGGAGACGGTGATGGTGTAGGTGATGGTGTCTCCAGATCTCGCGACTTTGCCGTCGGTGCAGGGTCCATAATCGGCGGTCTTTGTCACCGATATTTCTGAATTGTTTATTACCTCAGTTATGTTTATGGCCTCTATGAGGCATTGCGATCTGAGGAACGTTACCGACGCAGTATTTAAAACAGTTCCGCTGGCCATCTCATCCGGGAGGACGGTTATATCGCAGACGATAACATCGCCACGCTTGAAAGACTCTATGGTATCTATCGATACCGAATGCGTATCGGGGTCATATACCGGCTCCAGGTCAGGATCGTTGCACCAGGCAGAGACAAAAGAGACCTTCTCCGGTAACTTATCACATATCGTCAAATTGCGTACGTCCAGGCAGCCGGTATGCTCTAAACGTATCGTGTAATTGAACTCTGTACAGGCGGCCGCACTTTCTGGCGCTATGTTCTCGAGATGTAACGGGCGTGTTACGTTTATGGGGTCTGGGATGGGCAGCGTCTTGTTTATCCTCGTTCCGTAGGGAGATTTGTAGCTAATATACGAGCGAGCGTCGTTGGTTCCGAACGTTCCCGCCCGGTGTGTGGTTATATTGATCTGAATATTCCATATTTCGTCAAATCTAAGAATGTCTTTTTCGAATTCGATCTTTTGGGTACCCCTCGCATACCGTAGAGGGGAGCTAGACCCACCAGGATACCGTTGAGCCCTCCGACGATGCCGTTTCGGAGCAGGGAGATCCCGCTTCGTTCCAGCTTCTCGGCAAGACCGGGGTCTGTGGTCGCGCCAAAGATCTCATCCTCCGAGGGGCCGACGTAGGCGGCCAGGGTGATCATATCCATGGACCCCCAGGACCGGGCGGCCTCCAGGATCTCTCCTGCCAGGCCGTACATGCTTTCCGGAGTGAGGGACTGGGTATCACCGCTGAAGAAGAGGAGATCTTCGCGTCCGGGACAGGACCGCAGCTCCACCTGGTGCAGCCTGACCTGACCGTCTATCGTCACCGTCACCTGGGGAGGAAAACCTGGAGATACGATCGATCTTTGGGTCTGACATCCCAGGGAGGCGCAGATGCGATCTGTGGTCAGCTTGCCCACGTTCCCTGCTCCTGAAAAGCTGCCGACGCAGACGGGAACCGGGCCGAAGATCTTCGAAGACATAAAATTTAGTGCCCCACCGTAGTGGCTACATCGACGCAGGGTACCCTGGCAAAGCTGGTGTTCATCTCTGAGAGATCGCCACTATCCTGTACTGGAATATCTTCTCCACCCGTTCCGTCATTCGGATCGGCCAGACAGATGTCAGCCAGCAATAATATAGTCGTCCTCAAGTTATCACCTGGTCTAATTAGAGTTCTCCATATTATATATTGCTACATAAGCCGATCCCGTCTGTAAAGACGATAACGATCTGAGCGCGGCCGAAAGTAGGATCTATCATACCTTCTCACGCTCCGCCATGCGTAACTTCGTCGTGGTGGGAAACTTGGCGACCACAACCCCAGATTTCTCCCTGGAAGACATCCCGGGCACCTCAGGACGGTTAGATATCCTCTGCCGGTGCGTCAACTCAGCTTTTGTCCTCTCCCACGGGATAAGGCACGACGTCAGGATATTCCTGGTGCTCCGTGGCGGCGAGGACCCCAAGACGGTCTGCCTCAGAGGACGGGACCTCCGCCACCTCAACCCGGACGAGAGGACGACCGCGGCACTGCTGAAGAAGGCCCTCGGCCTGGAGGCGACAGATCGGTGGCAAAGATCCACCCCAGGCATCTACGTCCGCACAAGAGGCCTGGCCGACCTTGCCGTCCTCCGGGGTGATACGATCTATTATTTAAGAGAGGACGGTGCTGATCTCCGGGAACAGAAAGTCGGTGGAGATGCCACCTTCGTCCTGGGCGACCACCTCGGGGTGAACGAGGATGACGAGGCCTTGCTGGAGTCCCTGGGGGCGAAGATCGTCTCCGCAGGACCGGCGAGCCTTCATGCGGATCACTGTATCGTGCTGATAAACAACGAGCTGGATAGAACCGAGGCTGAACGTGGTTATGAGTGAGGATGAAGGAAACGAGAACATTGCAGAGCTGGTAGAGACCGCGCGAAGGATACTGCGGCTCGGTCCCATCTGCGACAGCTGCCTGGGACGGCAGTTCGCCATGCTCTCAACAGGTCTCACCAACGCAGAACGGGGTCGCGCCGTTAAGACTGTCCTGGCGATGGCAGGATCAGAAGATGAGTCGGGTCTGCCCCTCCTGGAGGAGCTCGCCCCCAGCTCAAGGCACGCCAGGCTGAGCCTAGGCCATGAAGGCGATCCCGAGAGATGTTGGGTATGTCTGGGCGAGATGGACCCGGAACGGCTGGACTCCTGGGCGGAGAGGGTGGTTCGCGAACTCCGGTTCCAGGAGTACGAGAGCTTTTTGGTAGGTACCAGGCTGAGCGGTCTTTTGGCGGAGGACGAAGAGCTGCTCCTGATAGACGGCATGTCCAAACGCGCCGAGCCCATGAAATCGGAGATGAACCGGGAGGTGGGAAAATTGGTCTCCCAGAAGACCGGGAAGACCGTCAGCTTCGACTCTCCGGACGTGGTGGTGCTCCTGAACCTGGAAAAAGACCGGGTGGAGGTCCAGACATCTTCTCTCTATATATACGGCAGGTACAGGAAGCTGGCACGGGGTTTCCCCCAGACCCGGTGGCCCTGCCGGGAGTGTCATGGTGAAGGCTGCGAGATCTGCAACTACACAGGCAGGCAGTATCCGGAATCGGTGGACGAGCTGATAAGGGACCCGGTGATCGAAGCCGCCAGATGCGACGACACGGTCTTTCACGGATCGGGACGGGAAGACATAGATGCCAGGATGCTGGGGACGGGCAGACCCTTCGTGGTTGAAGCGGTCGCGCCCAGGATAAGAACGATCGAGCTGGCAAAGCTCGAAGAAGAGATTAACAAGCGTGCCTGTGGGAAGGTCGAGGTGCGGGACCTGGCCGTCACGGACAAAGGTATGGTAGAGCACCTGAAGAAGGCTCCTCTGGAGAAGACCTACTCTGTTCTGGTGGAGCTCGAGGACGATGTACCAGAAGAAAAGCTTAAATCAGTTATAAACGAACTGGTTGGTCTGGTCAAGCAACGTACACCAAATCGTGTCGCTCACCGAAGGGCTGATAAGGTCCGGACGAGAGAAGTCTATGATGCCAGGCTGGAGAAGATCGCGGGCAAGACCGCCAGGATAACCGTCGTCGGCTCCAGCGGTCTCTACATAAAAGAGCTGGTCTCCGGCGACCAAGGCAGGACGAAGCCGAGCCTGGCAGGCGTCCTGGGATTCGACGCTAAGGTGGCAGAGCTGGACGTAATAAACGTAGGTGGAGAGGCTGATGCCCAAGTCACACGGAATACGAAGAAAGACTAAAGACAAGTTGAAAAAGTCTGTCAGAGAGCGGGGCATATCCCCCGTGAGCAGGGCGATCCAGGATTTCAGCGACGGTCAGATGGTTCACATCGTCCTGGATCCCAGCAGGCATAAAGGGATGCCCAACCCAAAGTTCCACGGTAAGACCGGCAAGGTAATTGGGCGGAGGGGCAGAGCCTTCATACTGAGAGTGAAAGACGGAAATGCTATGAAGAGCGTCATCGCCCTTCCCGAGCACCTGAGGCCTCAGAAATAATATGATAATCAAGAAAATTTTGAGCGAAGAGCGTCTCAGCCTCGCCGAAGTCAAAGAGATCCTGAATGAAGTCAAACTCCGGCGTTCTGGTGAGGAGGAGCTAAGCTACGAGCTGAGAAGGGCTATCAAACATGTCGAGATCTTCGCTCATGGGATGGCCGAAGAAAGCAGGTCCATGGTCAACGAACTGCTGGAGCTGGAGAAGATAACCCCAGCGATAGCCCTGAAGATCGCCGATATCAGGCCCATGAATCGAGACGAGATAAGGGCCGTCTACGCCAAGGAGCGGTTCACGCTGGCGGACGAAGACATGGACGGCATACTGGACATCGTATTGAGAGGATAGTAGGATGGCTTTGGGCAGACCTCCGCGAAGGGAAAAAGCAGCTTGGGTTCTCGATTACCTGCCTTACGGGCACGTATCCGGGGCCATGAGCAGCTACCAGAAGAAACCTCTGGTCCAAGCGGTGGGGGAGGACAACTTCGTTCTGATGGAGATGACGCCCAAAGAGAATATCGTGCTGAATATAGGATCCCAGGTTTATATCGGCAGTGGCGATCGGAAAGAGATCGATCACGTCAACTCCAGGATCGGCTATGCCGAACTCACCAAGGGTTCCAAGGTCGAGCTCCCTTACATCCTCCAGGCGATAATCCTAGAAAAAGAGGCGCATTATCTTACTTTTTTCAACGAGGCAGGACCGCTGACCACCCGGATGCACTCTCTGGAGCTCTTGCCGGGGATCGGCAAGAAGCTGATGTGGTCTGTGCTGAACGAGAGGAAGAAAGGACCGTTCAAGAGCTTCCAGGACCTGACCGAGCGGGTTAAAGGGGTCTACAACCCGGAGAAGCTCATCTCCAATCGTATCGAAGAAGAGCTGATGGACGGCCGGATCAGGTACAGGATATTCACCCGAGAGCCGCGGAAGCGATGAGGAAGAAAGGACAGCATTTTCTCGTCGACAGAAGGATCTCCGAGCGGATCGCAGACTACGCATATCTGACGGGGAGTGACAACGTCTTGGAGGTCGGCCCCGGCACGGGCAACCTGACCGAGGTTTTATCGGCACGGGCAGGCAGGGTGGTGGCGGTAGAAGTCGATCCCAGGCTGGCTGCTGCTCTGGAGGGCAGGTTTCCCAACGTCTCGGTGATAAGGGGAGACGCTCTCCGCGTAGACCTTCCCGAGTATGAGAAGGTGGTCTCTAACCTTCCTTACCAGATCTCCTCCAAGATGACCTTCCGGATCCTAAAGAGAGAGTTCGAGGTAGCTGTCTTGATGTACCAGAGGGAGTTCGCCCAAAGGCTGGTGGCACCGCCCGGTTCGAAAGATTACGGTAGGCTCACGCTGAACGTCGGCCTCCGGGCCGAGGCCGAGATCCTGGAGCGGGTTCCTCGAACCGCCTTTTGGCCCCGGCCAAGGGTGGAGTCGGCCATAGTTAGGCTGTGCCCCCGGGAGGATAGGCCGGAAGTGGACGAGCGCATCTTCGTCGACCTTACTAGAGGTCTCTTCTCGCAGAGACGGAAGAAGGTGAAGAAGTCGCTGGCCGCTATGGGGATCTCCTCGGAGACGATATCCTGCATGGAGTCGGACCTGCTGGATAAGAGGCCGGAGAACCTGACCCCCGAAGAGGTGGTAAGCCTGGCAGAGGCTATCTCCCGCAACCACCAGACCGGCTCGGTTTTTTATACTCATCGGTAGTTCTCGGTACGATGATAGCATCGGTAGAACGATCTGAGGTATCGGGCGAGGCCCGTGCGCCACCCTCCAAGAGCTACACCCACCGGGCGATCATAATAAGCGCCCTCGGTCCTGGAGGTCTGGTCCGGCGCCCCCTCCTCTCCGCGGACACCAGGGCATCGGTCTCTGCGATGGAGGCCCTGGGTGCCCGGATCGAAGAAGGTGACGAAGACCTGGAAATAACGGGGGTGAGTGGCGAGCCCTCGACCCCGGAAGACGTGATCGACGTAAAGAACTCGGGGACCACTCTGCGCCTGGTCTCGGCAGTGGCCGCCCTGACCGCGGGTGCGGTACTGACCGGTGACGCCTCCATAAGACGACGACCCAACGCACCTCTCCTCGATGCGCTGAGCGAGCTCGACGGGGCCCAGGCCTTCTCTGTGAGGAAGAACGGTTGTGCGCCCCTGGTCATCCGGGGAAGGTTACTGGGAGGAAATACCAGGATAGACGGCAGCGTCAGCTCCCAGTTCATCTCCGCCCTGCTCATCGCCTGTCCCTTGGCAGAGAACGAGACGAAGATATCGATCGACGGGGAGCTGAAATCCAGGCCCTACGTGGAGATCACCCTCGAGATGCTGGGCCAGGCAGGGGTCGAGATGGAGACGGACTTCCGTGTGTTCCGGATCGGAGGAGGTCAAAGATACGATCTGAGGAGGTACACCGTGCCCGGGGACTTCTCGTCTGCTTCTTATCTCCTGGCCGCGGCGGCGGTTACCGGTTCCCGGCTGACCGTCCGGGGGATCCACCCATCAAGACAGGGAGATGCGGCGATAGTGGATGTCCTGGAGAGGATGGGAGCGGAGATCTCATGGGACCGAGAAGAAGGGGTGCTCAGCATCGTTGGTGGCGAGCTCCGGGGTGTGGAGGTGGACGCCGGTCCGACCCCTGACCTGGTTCCCACCATAGCGGTTCTGGGAGCTGTTGCAGAAGGCAGGACGGTGATTAAGAACGCGGAGCACGTGCGGCACAAGGAGACGGACCGGCTCAGGGCCATGGCCGTGGAGCTCTCAAAGATGGGTGCGAAAATCGAGGAGCGGCCCGACGGCTTGGTGATAGAAGGGGGCAAGCTTCACGGAGCCGAGGTGAGCGGGTACCACGATCACCGGATAGTGATGGCTCTCACCGTGGCGGGGCTGGAAGCTGGCAGTACCACCATAGACACCGCCGAGTCGGTCTCCATATCGTATCCCGGCTTCTTCCGGGAGATGGCCAGCCTGGGGGCGGAGGTGGAGGTCGGGGACTGAGGTGCTCTTGCCATCATAAGTCTTATGTAGCAGGAGCGTATCTCTCGCTTAGATTTAACTGACTATATTCGCCCCACCGGCATCGCCGGTGATCGGGCGGCGCCGGACCCATTCCGGGGCTGCTCCAGACTTTCTGGAGGACTAACTTGGCAGAAGATAATGAAGAGCTGAAGTATATCGTTAGGATACTGAACACCGACCTGGACGGGAATAGATCTGTCCAGATGGCGCTCACCGGCATCAAAGGCGTGGGCAGGCGGAACGCCGCGGTGTTGACCCAGCAAGCAGAGATAGATCCATCGGAGACGCTAGGCCTACTCTCCGATGAGACTATCTCTAGGCTGAGGACGGTTGTAGAAGCGGCAAATGAACATCTCCCTGTGTGGATGAAGAACCGCAGAAAAGACCTTCTTTCGGGAGAAGATAAGCACCTGATGGGCACGGACCTGATGCTCACCCGCAGAGAAGAGCTGGACATAATGAGGAAAACCAGGAGCTACAAGGGTATCAGACACGAGCGCGGTCTGCGAGTGAGAGGCCAGCGTACCCGGTCCACCGGACGGAAAGGTGCCACTGTGGGCGTCAGCAGAAAGAGGAGGGGGTAGGCGGATATGGGATACCCTGGTAAAAGCCGCAAGTGTTACGATACGCCGCGTCACCCCTGGGAGGCAGAGAGGATCGCCCAGGAGGTGAAGCTCATCAAGACCTACGGGTTGCGCAACAAGAGAGAGCTCTGGAGGGCGCAGAGCATTATCAGGAAGTACCGTCACGTGAGCCGTGTGCTACTCGCGGCCACCGCCCGCGGAGATGAAGCCGCAGGTGTGCAGACCAGAGAAATACTCGGCCATCTGGAGTCTTGTGGGATGCTGGGCGAGAAGAGCGACATTGACTCGGTGCTTTCCATGAAGATCGAAGACCTCCTGGAGCGAAGGCTTCAGACCCAGGTCTACCGGCAGGGGTGGACGAAGACCATGAGGCAGGCCCGGCAGTTTATAACACATGGCCACATACAGGTCTCCGGCAGGAAGGTGACAATCCCCGGATATTATGTAAGGCGGGGTGAGGAGATGACCATTGACTACTACCGGGGGTCGCCGATGACTCGGGAAAACCATCCGGAAAGACTCACCAGAATATCTAAGGTGGAAGGATAACCATGGCAGAGGGAAAATGGGGCGTTGCTCACATATACGCCTCTTTCAATAATACACTTATAACCATAACCGATCTCACAGGTGCAGAGACGATAGCCAAGATATCAGGCGGCATGGTGGTCAAGGCGGCCAGGGACGAGAGTTCGCCATACACGGCTATGCAGATGGCGACCCAGATAGCCGACCAGGCCAAGAGCAAGGGTATCATCGGCGTACACGTCAAGGTGAGAGCACCGGGAGGAAACCGGCAGAAGTCCCCGGGACCCGGAGCGCAAGCCGCTATCAGGGCCATGGCCAGGGCAGGTCTAAGGATCGGCAGGATCGAAGACGTGACCCCGATCCCCCATGATGGCACAAAACCGTCTGGTGGTAAGAGGGGCCGAAGGGTGTAGCCTTGCAGGTGGAACTGATAGAGCTGAGCGAGAAGAGGATCAGGTTCCTCCTCAAAGGCGTGACCCCAGCCTTTGCCAACGCCATAAGGCGTGCATCTCTCTCTGAGGTCCCAACGCTGGCTGTCGATGAGATAAATATATATGATAACACCTCGGTTCTTTTCGACGAGCAGATGGCGTTGAGGCTGGGCCTGATACCCATTCAGACAGAGGATCTGGATCTGTATGTCCTCCGGGATGATTGCGAATGTGAAGGAGCAGGGTGCCCGGCCTGCCAGGTGACCATGATGCTCAGCGCTGAAGGGCCCTGTACCGTCCACTCAGGGGATATCAGGTACGAAGACCCGGGGGTTAAGGTCGCCTATGAGAATATCCCCATAGTGATTTTGGGTGAGGGGGAGAAGCTCGTGGTCGAGGGAATGATCACTCTAGACAGCGGATCGACCCATGCCAAGTGGCAGGGCGGGACGCGCTGCGGCTACAAGAACCTGTCCGAGATCACGATCGGTGAATGTGACGGTTGTGGAAGGTGCGTCGAGGTCTGTCCCCGGGACGTGCTGGAGATGGACGGTGGCAGGGTCAAGGTCACCGATCCCATGAGCTGCAACCTCTGCAAGCTCTGCGTCAAGGAGTGCGATGCAGAGGCGATCGAGGTTGTACCCGTCGCCGACACCTTCGTGATGGTGATCGTTACCGACGGATCGATCTCTGCACGGGATCTGGTAGCGGGAGCTGCGAAGGATATCGGGGATCGGGCTAGGTTGCTTGGCAAGAAGCTCGGCGAGTTAGCTTAAGCTTATTAAAGCGGGGGTTGCCAAGCCAGGTCAAAGGCGCAAGGTTGAGGGCCTTGTCTCGTAGGAGTTCGCGGGTTCGAATCCCGTCCCCCGCATACTTTTGTTTCGCATGGTATCGATTTTTGGTTCAGATGTCCATCACGCGGATGAGAATATATCGATCTCATCCGTATAGTCCACTCTGTTTTGATATATATTACAGCATGTTTCTAAACTCCGGTGAAAGAGTCGAGGTATGAAAGTCTGACTTGACTTTCAAAGATGCAGTGAAAAACAATATCAAGCAACCCAATCAATGTATGGCCTGTCAAAACATAAGCGCTCTTGCTATTGATTTACTTAATTTGGCATAAATTCTCCCAAATCCAGCAAAGAGAATAATC
>JAUWQF010000042.1 GCA_030611205.1 Methanothrix sp. | reverse complement strand
ACGAAGCCATAATAATCTATCCCTACCTTGCCGCGGCTTGGTACAACAAGGGGCCCTCCCTGTGTCTGTTGGGACGTTATGATGAGGCTCTGATAGCATACGACGAGGCCATAAGAATACAGCCCAACTATGCCGAGGCCTGGTACAACAAGGGGAACGCCCTTTTAATGCTGGGCCGATATGATGAGGCTCTGATAGCATACGACGATGCCATAAGAATCAAGCCAGACGATGCCGAGGCCTGGAACATCAAGGGGTTCGTCCTTTCCGATCTAGGCCGGAATGACGAGGCGCTGATAGCATACGAAGAGGCCATAAGAATCAAGCCTGACTATGCAGAGGCATGGTACAACGAGGCAGTTTCCCTTAACACTCTGGGTCGAAATGACGAGGCACGTGAGGCATATGAGGTGGCCATGCAGATCAAGCCCCATCTGAATACAACCGCGGTCAGCAAGGACAACGCCCTTCTCGCTCTCGGCCGTTAAGGCATAGCCAGAGCCGCCTAAAAGGGTGCACACGATCCTAAGCCCCCTCACGCTTCACCTTCACGATCCCGACAATAGAAGTGGCGGGCCTAGGGTTCACGCCCACGACCCACGAAAGGCCTACGACGATGACGAGGTCGATCCCGACGTAGCCCCTGAGATCAAGGCCCCTCGGCCTCAGGACGGACAGAGCCCTTCCCCATGATCAACGGACGGCGCAATCGGTGGCTCATCTGAAGACGAGCCTGCCCTCTTTCATGACCCCCACATCCTGAGCCATAAACTTCCCGCCCTCGCCGGCCTGCGCGCTCAGCAGATAGCCAATCCCCCTCTGCTTCTGCAGGTCCTTTAACAGGTTCAATATCTGCGCCTGGACAGATATATCGAGAGCGGAGGTAGGCTCGTCGAGGATGATGACCTCCGGATCGAGGAGCAGGACCCTCCCGATCACCACCCTCTGGTTTTGCCCTCCCGATAGCTGGTTTGGGTACCGGCAGAGCAGGTCCTCAGAGAGCCCGACGGCGTCCATGATGGCCAGCGTCCTCTCTTCCCGCACTTTTTTCGGCACCTTGACCAGGCTGAGCACCTCGTCGAAGGCCGTCTCTATCCTCTTTCTCGGGTTCAGGGAACCTTCCGGGTCCTGAAAGACGACCTGCACCCTTCTTCTAAAATGGGAATACCCGGTTCTGTCCATCTCCGCGATCTTCTTTCCGTGGAATAATACGTCCCCTCCCGAAGGCCGGTCCAGACCGGCCATTATCCTCCCGAGGGTGGTCTTCCCCGAGCCGGAAGGACCCACCAGGCCGAAGGTCTTACCCTCTTCGATCTCCAAGGACGCGCCGTCGAGGACCTTCTTGTACTTCTTGAATATCAGACCGGAGTCGTAGGTCTTGGAGACCGCAATCGCATTCAGGCAAATAGGAGACACCTTACCATGCTCTTGCCGGACCCGAACATCTCCGGTTTTTCGACGGCGCAACCGCTCATCCTTCTCGGACATCTCGGGTGAAACTTGCACCCAGGGGGTTCGTGAATCATGGAAGGCGAAGACCCTGGGATGGGCAAAAACCCGTGCTCGGGGAGGCTTTTTAGCAACGCTTTCGAGTAAGGATGGAGCGGTTCATAGAAGAAGTCCTCTGTCGCGCCGACCTCGACGATATCTCCTGAGTACATGATTATTATCCTGTCCGATAGCGCCTTTGCGAAGTTTATGTCGTGGGTTATGAGGAGTATCGACGAGCGGTTCATCTGCTGGATGTACTCGATCTCCTCGATGAGCTCCCTTACCAGATCGTCGTCGAGACCTGTTGTCGGTTCGTCGGCGATGATGATCTTGGGACCGAGGACCACCGACGCCGCGATCATCGCCCTCTGGTTCATGCCGCCGGAGAACTGGAAGGGGTACATCTGCATATCTCGGGCAGGATCTCGGAACCCCAGCCGCCCGAGAAGCTTCTCCGAGATCTCGAGCGACATCTTCTTGGAGATCCTTTTGCGTACTCGGAGGGGCTCCGATATCTGCCATCCGATGGGATAGACCGGGTTCAACGCAAGAGAGGGGTTCTGGAATATGGTCGATATCTCCTTTCCTCTTATGCTCGAGATCTCCTTCTCGCTCATCTTGAGGAGATCCTGCCCTCCATAGGTTATCTTGCCCTCTGTTCTGGCGTTATTCGGTAAGAGTCTCAGTATGGTGTTGGCGATAACAGATTTTCCGCAACCGGTCTCACCTACAAGCGCCAGGATCTCGTTTTTCTCTATCTCGAAGGATACGTCGTCCGCCGCCTTGACCGTCCCCAGAACGGTCTCGAAGCTCACCGACAGGTTCTCGACTTTTAGCAGGGCCATGAGATCACTCGATCCTCATCGTCATATCTTCCCGCTCCTCGACAGCGAAGCTCAGCAGGACGACAGAAGATACGAAGAACGTTAGTAACTATTCAGCCCCCCTCACACACACACAGCCATAAAATGTACCCTCCATCCGAGACGTCCCCAGGAACCAGGACTTGTCTAAGAGCTAACTAATGGAGGTATATAGGGCCGTCCTTCAAGAGCACCCCGAATTGCATCGATGACAGAAATAGAGTTCTTCCTGGCGGTAGATATGTATCCCCTGATGCGACAGAACGTATCAGCGCCCAGCCAACTCCGAAACGTGCCCGATATTTTCTGCTGGACTTTCATCATCCTGATATCCCGCTCAGCCAGATTGTTATCAAACGGAACCTCCGGATCGTACATAAACGCTAAAACTTCCTGCCGGTATATTGACAACCTGTCCAGCAGGTTTTTAGCCGCAGTCTGCTTCTTTCGACCACGCTTTTTGGGTTGATTTTGTGTCGTGGAGGTCACAGGCGGTGGATTTTCGAGCATGCCTTTTAGGATGATACGATCGTATCTACCTTCAAACCTCTTGATCTCGGAAGGCTTCAACCATAGACCTCTTGATCTTCTCTCGTCCCCAGTATTCTTGATTTCAAGCAGCAGATCTATCATATTATTGGCCCACGTTTGCTGCCCATCCAACACCTGTATGCCGATCAGCTCTCTCAAGTGATGAGCATTACAAAGAGCATGCAGACAGTCGAACTTGAAATAGGGTTTCCAACCATCGTGGACAGCTATTCCTTTGAATGCTGGCAGGATGCCCATCGCTTTGTTTGCCTCAGAACCACGACGATCATGAGCTGCATAGTGGGTTAAAGTCTCCGTACAGACCACATGGCACCATTTCCGTTTCCCTTCGATGCGCATGCCAGTCTCATCAAAATGAGCTACAGGCGAATCAATCAGTCGTTGCTTGATCTCTTTTTCCACAGGATCTAGGATCTTGTAACAGGCACGGTTCGCGTTGACTAATGTGGCCTGGCTCAGTTCATAGCGGAAGAGATCGATGAACAGCTCGCGGAGTCTATCGTAGGGTATGAGCTGGTACTGGTTCAGATAGATAGCCACGGACTTCAGATGAGGTCCGTATTGTACAGGCTGTTGAACTTTGTCGGGAAAGGTAGCCTTGTTGAGATGGCCACATGTGGGACACGTTTTGGTTTCAGCCTGGTGTTCGGTTACTTCGACTGCAATCTTAGGTGGTAGATCAAACACCTGTCGTCGTTCGCAATCAGTAGCTTGTACATCTACCAAAGACATGCCGCATCCATCACATATTGATACTTGGTGCTCGACGACATGGTCTGGGTTGTCCACCATCTTCAGGGTATGACCTGTATGCCCCTTCTGACCACCCACTGGCCGATCGCTTTTCTTGCGTCGACTTCTAGGTCTTGTTGTGGGTGGGTCTGTTGAAGGGGGTTTGCTGCTGTTGCGGCTGTTTTTGTTGAGTCTGGTCTCCAACGATCCCACTCGTTCATCAAGTTCGGCGATCCGCGTTGTCAGCTCAACGACGAGTGTAACAACCGCCTCAGGTCCTTCATCATAGATCGCCAAAATATCTTCACGACTTGGGTAGGGGGTCTTGCCTGGATCTGATGATAAGGCCAAACTATCCCGATCGTTGCATTCCTTTAGGACTAACCGGATTTTACCCCCTCCGACATCCAAGTATGTATATGATTATTATCCAATATTAATTTTTCGGTTGAATAATTGGGCTATTGTCCAAGAGCACACCAAAGACCCCGTATGCTTCAGGGTTCATTTGAGCTGCTCGCTAGGGTGCCTGAATAGTTACGAACGTTATACATAATCCAGGGGGCAGGTACCACCACCAGTATCCGTTCAAGAAACCGCCCCTGGAGAATGCGAAGTTTATCATCATCCCCCAGCTCTTCATCGAGGGGTCTCCGAGCCCCAGGAAAGATAGCGAGGCCTCGGCGATCATGGCGGAGGCTATCGTCAGCATGAACTTCGGAAGAACCACATTGTATACGTTAGGAAATATATCTGAGAAGATTATATGAAAATCCGAGAAACCCAGTGATCTGGCGCTCTCGACGAAGTTCATCTCCCTTATCTGCAAGGCCCTCGACCTCACCACCCGGGCCATGGTGGTCCACCACAGGAATCCCATGATCAGGGCGAGGATCCAGAAGCTGGGCCTCATAAATGCCGCCAGTATTATTATGAGCGGTATGGTGGGGATCATGAGAAAGACGTCTGTCGCCCCCATGAAGATCTCGTCTACGGGCCCTCTAAAATACCCGGCCAAAAGGCCTATCACGACGCCTATCAACGCCGCCATGATGGCGGCACCGAACCCGACGACAATCGAGACCCTCGATCCGCAGATCAGCTCCGAGAGGATATCGTTGCCCATATCGTTCGTTCCCAGTATATGCTCTCGGCTTGGTGGGGAATAGGGTTCGAACCTCGCCCATGGATCGTAAGGGGCGATCTGTCCGGAAAACACAGCCATGATTATAAAAAGCATGAAGAGCGCCGCGCCCAGCTTGCTCAGAGAAGAGGCACCTCTTTGGATCTCGCCCATCCGGGAACATACCGCACCCTTCATCCCTGCCACCTTACCCTCGGATCGAGAAGGCCGTACAGTATATCGGCCAATAAGTTCGCCAAGACCACCATTACGGTTATGAGCAGAAAGGAGCCCTGGAGTACCGGGTAGTCCCTGGCGAGGATGGCATCGTAGATCAGGTTGCCCATGCCGTTCATGGAAAATACGATCTCAACAAATAAGGCCCCGCTAAATATAAACCCGAAGTCCAGGGCCACCAGGGTGATTATGGGCAGCGATGCGTTCTTGAATATGTGTCTGAAT
This sequence comes from Methanothrix sp., assembly GCA_030611205.1. Classification (GTDB taxonomy): domain Archaea; phylum Halobacteriota; class Methanosarcinia; order Methanotrichales; family Methanotrichaceae; genus UBA204. Next base: position 10,865 of record JAUWQF010000042.1, on the reverse strand, counting down.
AAGATCTCCCTCCCGAAGAGCCCCTTCGCCCGGGCGTAGGTGGCATACAGCATCTGCATCTCTTGTATGACGCTGCCCCTCATTATCATGTAGTTTCTCGATGCGGCGAAGAGGGTCATGACGGTGACGGGCAGGAATAGATGGTATACTATATCTCCCGGCGTGCCGGTGGTGTAGAAACCCTTCAGAGGAAACCAGCCGATCTTGAATGAAAAGAGGTATATGAACAGTATCGATAAGAAATACGGTGGCGTGCAGTAGACAAAGAGGAAGCTCATGGTCATGATCTTCTCGTTGCTATCTTTCCTTCTCCAGCCGGCGAGGGCCCCCAGGGGAGTACCGATGACTGCACCCAGTATGATGGTGGGGACGACGAGCAAGAGGGTCCATTTCATCTTGGTGAAGAGAACCTTGGAGACCTCAGAATGTAGGTGGTAGGAGTATCCCAGGTCCAGGTGAAAGATATCCGACCAGTACTTCAGGTACTGGATGTACAGAGGTTCGTCGAGGCCCATCTTCGTTCTCATCTCTGCGACCGAGCTTTCGCTTACGATGACGTCCTCTCCCAAGAGGTTCATCACCGGGTCGCCCGGCATGGCTCTCGGAATGGCGAAGTTCAAGGAGAATATTATGAATATGGCCATAACGTACCGGATGGCTTTCTTTCTCGCGATGAACATCGAACCACCATTATATAATTCACATAAAGTAAAGCGCCTTCGTTATAAGGGTATACCGGTATTATAAAACCTCCGTCAACGAGCAAAAAATGTTCGCTTACACTCACATTTACTTGAGCACATAAAATTATACTTTGTGTACTATAAAAAAAGAGGAGCCCTCTTATGGGATCTCCTCAGTTGATCTATATCCAGGGGATCGTTACGCTTTCACGACGTTCAAGAAGGTATCGAGCCTGTATATGCCAAATATAGGGTCCGAAGACCATCCCGTCCAGTCATCGTTGTAGGGAGTCACATACTGCCCCCAGTAGAGAGCTATCCCCGGCAAGTTCTCGGCGTAATAATCCTGAACGTCATGGGCGTACTCTTCTAACTGGCCCTCATCTGTGGTCGACATGATATCATCACATAACGCGTGGAATTCGGGATCGTCGATAGTATGAAGGACACCGCGGCCGGTTCTCCTGGAATCGAAGTAACCTGTCCCCCAGTTTGCCCACATCCACATCCCCCAGGGGGTAGTACCTGTAACGGTCATGTCATAGTTGTATTCGTCTTTGAGATCGAACCAGGTAGACCGCTCCACCATCCTGATCTCTACATCGATGCCCACGTTGCCCAGATACTCCTTGAGAAGTTCGGCTATCCTCTGATAATCCATGTCGTCGGACCTTATCAGTAGAACGAGCTCCATATCATCTCCATTTAGATCCTCGCGGAGACCGTCGCCATCCGAGTCCACGTATCCGGCATCATCCAGATTTTCTTTGGCATTGGAGCTGTCATACTCAAGCTGCTCGGTCTCCTTGAAATAAGCCATGCTCCGAGGTACAAAGCCTCTGTTGGCGGCCCCTCCATATCCAAGAGCCACGATCCTCTCTATCTCATCATAATCTACGGCATAGGAGATCGCTTCTCTGAAGCTAACGTCGGAGAGGGGTTCTTTGCGGATGTTCATACCCAGAAACGTTAAGCCTGTGTAATCGGTGACGACAAAATCAAACGTATCCTCCTCGAGCGCCCGGACGTTAGCATACGGATAGCCCCTTCCATACTTGTAGTAGGCGTCGACGTCACCTCTCTTCAGAGCTATGGAGAGCACGTCCATGTTGCTGTACATGTGAACCTCGACCGAATCGATGTTGGGCTGTGTTCCCTTCCAGTGAGGGTTCTTCTCGAAGTAGAGCACCCCCGCCTCCAGAGCGGTACCTTTGATGTAGAAGGGACCGCATCCTACGTACTCACCCTTGTTTGTATACTCCTTGGGATCGTCTATGTCCTCCCACACATGTTTTGGAAGGATATTATAGGTTACAAACTCCTGGTTCAACGTTGCATACGGCTCGCTCAGCTCGATGACGACGGCGTTGTCATCGGTTACCGATACCTCCTCAAGCAGATCTTCAAGCCAACCAATTACGGAGTTCGCTGTGTAGTATTCTATTGTGAATTTTACATCATCGGGCGTGACTTTCGTGCCATCACTCCAGTACAGATCATCATCTATGTAGAACTTCCACGTTTTACCGTCATCTGATACCTCATACATCTCTGCGGTTTGGCCTTCCAACGTTCCGTCCTCGGCCACTCTCATCAACGGTGGGTTTGATAGATGAGCAAATATGCCCATATAGTAGTCTCCAACTAAGCTGGGCGACTTGACCAGGTTCGGTGTTCCGATCCTCAACGTCATCCCATCGGCATCATCTGCACCCAGTGCGCCCGTGCTCAATATTAGGGAGAGCAAGAACAGCAAAAAGATCCATACGCTCCAGATATTTTTCATTGTTTCAACCATCCATTCTTGTTATGTTTAGTTGATTTTTGCATAAAAGATTTGCGGCTCTATGTTATATCCGATGCGCACTTATCCACCCGAGCCTATACAACGTCCCTCTCGCGGGTTTTGCTCTTTGTATAGCTGGAAAGGCTCATCACATAGGTTACCGAAAACCTCCGTCAACGAGTAAAAAAAATTCGCTTACGCTCATATTTACTTGAACACACAAAGTTATAATTCATGTACTATAAAAAAAAGAGGAGACCCGTTATGGGATCTCCTCGGTTGATCTAGATCCAGGGTGTCGCTACGCTTTCTCGACGTTCAAGAATGTATCGAGCCTGTATATCCCGAATACAGGATCCGAAGACCATCCGGTCCAGGCGTTGTTGTAAGGGACCACGATCTTTCTCCAGTAGAGGCCTATCGCCGGCAGGTTTTCTGCGTAATAGTCCTGGACGCCGTGGCCGTACTCCTCCAGCAGGTCCTCATCTGTGGTCGCCATTATATCGTCACACAACTGGTGGAACTCCGGATCGTCTACGGTGTGGAGGACGCCCATGCCGGTTTTCCTGCTATCAATGTAGCCCGTGCCCCAGTCGGCCCACATGGACATGCCATAGGATGTGGTCCTCGTAATGGTCATGTCATACTCGCCTTCGTCCTTGATCTCGACCCAGGTGTTCCTCTCTACCACCCTCCGGTCTACATCGATGCCCAGATCTTCCAGATAATCCTCTACCAGCTCTGCCGTCCTGAGGTAATCGGGCTTGTCAGACCTCACCAGCAGCGTGAGTTCCATATCCTCTCCATCCAGACCCTCGAGCAGGCCGTTGCCGTCCGAATCTGCGTACCCTGCATTGGTCAGGATCTCTCCGGCCTTGGCGACGTCGTACTCGAGCTTCTCGGTATCCTTGAAGTACATCATGCTGGGGGAGACGAGACCTCTGTTGGGAACATCCCCGTACCCGAGACCTATGATCCTCGCTATCTCATCGTAGTCGATAGCGTAGGAGACCGCCCGCCTAAAGTCAAGGTCGGAGATGGGTTCTCTCTGGAGGTTCATGCCCAAGATCATCAAGCCTACGTCTTCCCATTCGACGAAATCGAACATCCCCGTATCCTCAAGTGTTTTGATGTTGGCATAGGGATAGGTCGTTGCGTACTCATAGTAGGCATCGACTTCGCCCTTCATCAGATCGAGAGAGAGGGTATCCCTGTTGTTGTATATGTGAACCTCGACCGAGTCGATGCTGGGTTCTTTCCCCCTCCAGTAAGGGTTCTTCTCGAAGCAGACGATCCCCGCCGTTGGGTCAATCTCCTTGATGTAGAAGGGTCCACACCCCACGTACCCTCCTTCGTTTGTATACTCCTCAGGATTGTCTATCGTCTCCCAGACATGTTTTGGAAGGATGTTGTGGGTCGTGAACTCCCTGTTCAACCTCATATGAGGTTCACCCAGTTCGATGACGACGGCGCCATCATCTGTCACAGACGTATCTACGAGGGTCTCCTTGAGCCAGCCTAGGCTCTTATCGTTCTCTGCTAGGTACTCTATCGTGAATCTTACATCTTCAGGAGTGACCTTCGTGCTGTCACTCCAGTACAGGTTATCGCTTATGTAGAACTTCCACATCTCGCCGTCTTTGGAAACCTCATAGCTCTCTGCGGTCAGCCCCACCACCGACCCGTCTTCGTCTACCCCCACCAACGGTGGGTTTGAGAGATGACCGAAGACGCTCAGGGCGTGGTCTCCAACCAGGCTAGCAGAATCCACCTTATTTGTCGTTCCTATTCTCAGCGTCGTCTCCTCGGACGCTCCCTGAACGCATGGGATTAGGATCAGGGCCACCAGGAGCAACGAGGATATCCACAGCATGGTGCCATTTTTCATCTTTATGACGCCTCCATATCGATACCGGGATCCGGTGACGGCATGGCCAAGAAGGATGCCGACATATCTTGTTAAGATTCCATCGGCAGAAACTGGCCGTCACCTTTCCTGGGTCTTTGCCCACCTTTTGTCCCCTTCATTTAAAAGGAGTTCCCGACCGGGACGAGAAAATCCACCCTTCGGTCGGATCGGCTCGGAGTGTATAATGTTATACATTATATACAATGAAAAGTGTGATCGTCGATGAGAAGAGATTAGTAAGTTCAGGTTACACTCCGTGAGTTATGAAGGAGAAGTGGCTCATGGCCTGGGACGGGGCCTGGGAGGCCCTCAAGCCCCGAATCACCACCGCTTTGGAGTCGGGGTTCGACTGCGTAGTAGTAAGACCGGAACACGCCGACCAGGTTCGGAAACTGGGCGGCATAAAGGTGGCTTGCTTCGGCAACGAACGAAACTCGGAAGATATACTGATCATCGGCCGCGGTGGCGAGGGCGACGGATCGGCCCCCCTACCGGAAGATCTCAGCACCTCCATCGATATCAACCTGGTGAAGGCCGAAGAGGGAACGGTGGCCGGCTACGTCGAGATCAAGAACAAGGAGTACGAGAACTTCGCCGTAGAGCTGGGAAAACACGTAGATTACCTCCTGGTGGTGGGGACCGACTGGAAGGTCATACCCCTGGAGAACATTATCGCCGGTCTGCATGGCGTGGAGGTCAAGATAATAAGCGGCGTGAATAGCGCGGAGGAGGCTGAGGTAGCCCTGGCCACCCTGGAGCAGGGCTCCGACGGGGTTCTCCTGGACACCGCCGACATCTCGGAGATAAAGAGGGTCCAGGTGGTAGTAGAGCGGTCGAGCATGAGCAGGCTGGATATGGCCCCGGCCAAGATAACCGCCATAAGACCCGTGGGGATGGGAGACCGGGTCTGCGTGGATACCTGCACCCTGATGCATCCCGGTGAGGGGATGCTGGTAGGGTCCCAGTCCAAGGCCTTCTTCCTGGTGCACAGCGAATCGGAAGAGAGCTCCTACGTGGCGGCCCGTCCCTTCAGGGTGAACGCGGGCGCGGTTCATGCTTACATCAAGGTGGGAGAGAAGACCAGGTACCTCTCCGAGCTGATGGCGGGCGACGAGGTGACCATCGTCGACAGAGACGGTGAGAGCCAGAACGCGGTCGTGGGCAGGGTGAAGATAGAGAAGCGACCTCTGATGCTCATCGAAGCCGAGCTGGAGGGCGAGAGGTTGAGCATCCTGCTCCAGAACGCGGAGACCATAAAGCTGGTGGGATCAGACGGCGTTCCCAGATCCGTCACCGATCTGGAGGAAGGCGACGAGGTGATGGTCTATCTGGAAGGGACGGCCAGGCACTTCGGGATGAAGATCGAGGAGAGCATCGTGGAGAGATGACAAAATATATGAGAAACTGGATCCTGGAGATGGGGCAGGTCCGGATCGAGGCTCCGGCTATCGTGGCCGCCCTCCGCGGTGACGCAGTGGATGGTGCCCGGAAGGCCGAGATGCTGGGCGCCGACCTGGTGGAGGTGAGGCTCGATCTGACAAAGGGTGACCCGCTCCAGACGATCAGGAGGGTGCGAGAGGTTACCACTCTGCCCGTGATCGCCACCAACAGGATGCGAGAGGAGGGCGGCGCCTTCGAGGGGAGCGAAGAAGAGAGGATTGAGCTCCTCATCGAGGCCGCCGGGTGGGCAGACCTGGTGGACGTGGAGTTGCGATCAAATCTGCGGGAGAGGCTGACAGACGACGTCGAGACGCCGGTCATCGTATCTTACCACGACTTCCGGTCCATGCCCACCCTCGACGAGCTCAGGTCGCTCCGGGACGAGATCTTCGATGCGGGCGCCGATGTGGCCAAGATAGCGGCGACCCCGCCCGGCCTGGAAGAGGGGTTGGATCTGCTGAGGTTGCTCCTGGAGACGCGAAGACCTCTCTGTGTGATCGGTATGGGCGAAGCCGGACGCCATCTGCGCGCCGTGGCTCCGATCTACGGATCGGTTTTCACCTACGGTCATGTGGGGGAAGAGACCGCGCCAGGTCAGATGAGCGTGGGAGAGCTCCGACAGGTCCTGAGAGCCTTGATGCATGAACCAGTTTAGCTCCCGGGTATGTCCTCCACTGGCACGAAAAAACGGAAAAGGCTTCTGCAAAAGGAGGGTAAATAGGATAGCATGCGGATAGAGATCCTGGGCACCGAGTCTCTCGGCGTCAGAGGCCTCTCCTGCGCGGTGGAAGTAGGGGACCGCAAGATCGTGATCGACCCCGGAGTAGCCCTGGGGTACCTCCGGCATGGTCGGCTCCCCCATCCCCATCAGGTGGCGGTGGGCGCGGAGGTGAGAAAGAAGATCATAGCCGCTCTGGGAGAGGCCACCGACGTGGTGATCAGCCACTACCACGGCGATCACGTGCCCCTGGCAGATGCCAACCCCTACCAGCTCTCCCTCCAACAGATCCCGCCCCTGACGGGGGTCAGGCTGTGGTGCAAGGGGTCCCACGACCTCTCCAAGCTGGCCGTCCGGCGGTGGATCGACTTGTCCGAGTTCCTGGGCCGTCTCCTGCCCGATTCTGATGAGCAGACCGACGGCGTCCTGAGCTTCTCCCCGCCGGTGTTGCACGGTTCACGAAGATCTAACCTGGGGACGGTGATGATGACCCGGATCCAGGAAGGCGACGAGGTATTCGTCCACGCCTCGGACATCCAGCTCTTGGACAAAAGGGCGGTCTCGATCATAATCGCCTGGGAGCCTACCGTGGTTCTGGCTTCCGGACCGCCGATTTACCTGCCTCGCCTCAAAGAGGACGAGCGCAGAGACGCCTGGCAGAACGCGAAGCATCTCGCCAGGGAAGTGGAGACCCTGATACTGGATCATCACCTGCTCCGGTCCGAGGCAGGATACCGGTGGCTGAAGCGGCTCAACGAGGTTTCCGATAACGAGGTTCTTTCTGCCGCCGAGTTCATGGGGGCAAAGCCCCGTCTTCTGGAAGCCAGGAGAAAGAAGCTCTACGCGGAGATGCCGGTGCCGTCCGGTTGGCACGAGGCCTACGCCAACGGCGAAGGTGGTCTTGAAGAATATGTGAAGTTCGAGGGCTGAGACCCCGGTATGGCAGTCCGATCCTCGCTTGGACGCAGGTTGTAGTTGTGGGCGCAGGATCGTTTTTTAGAACTTCTTCTGCCCATCTTTAAGCTGCACAAGAGACGAATGGACCGATTTCGCTCCCGAAGACGCCTGGTCGTAGAAGAATACCCCGAAGCATCCCACGAGCATGGCGAATATCAGGATCACAACCAAGCTACCTATCACCCAGCCGATCAAGGACATGCTTTTCTCACCTCGTCTTAACGATGATCTCTCGCCTCCGATGCCGGTACGACACGGCTTTCAGAGCGGCTATACCAGATCTACCGGAGACCAGCTTCTATTCTTCCAGCTATAAAAGAACTTCTAGGAAATGGGCTTTGCACTTAAAATCTGTTCTGCACCTAAAGTCGCGGGGTTGCACCTAAAGCCGTCGTGTTAATCGACTTTATCCTCTTTAGGAACTCGACGGTAATAATATGCAATCTTCTTTCGCAACTCTTCACGAGTGTCAATTGAGAGTTCTAATTTCCTAGAATCAAGAAGTTTTTCCTGTATTTCATCGGTAAAGGCGTTTTCATTTTCAGGTGAAATTATGCAATCACATTTCATTCTAGATGCTTTCCTAAAATCGATCATGTAATAGCCGGACTTAATTTTATCTCCGCCTCTCAATCTCACTGTATATTTAGGAAGTTTATCATGTTCTGCATAGACAAAAAGCGGTTCAAATGCATATTCAATTGGTCTATTTTGTATCGCAATTTTTTCATCTGGTTTAAGTTTCTTCCAATTTTCAGACGAAAGTGACTTTTCAGGTTCCATTATCCTATTAATATTAGTCATATCTGCTCTTAAATAAGGAACCTCGAAAAGGCTTTTCCTTTTTCTGACCTCTTCCAATGGCACCACTGAAACTTTTTTATCACCGATGGAACAGCAAGGAGTGATGATTACAAGAAGTTTAGGAAGTTCTACCGTTACCTTGTAATCTATAAAACTGTTTTTAATTGGCTCTTTTATTTCAGGAACAGCCGATACATATCCTTCTACAATGTCTCCCATCCTTAGAAAATTGCTAGGACTATCTGTGTAGAACATAATATTCCAGCTATTCCGAAGGTTCTTCTGGATATGCTTCGTCCAAATTAAAAAGTGGTGGAAGGTACTCCTTTCGCTTGGATGATAGGAAATCTTTATTGAAACTAATACCAGTTATACCAAGAAATTTACCTTCTGGGTCCAGCTTTACCTCTATTCTATATTTATCAACTGGATAAACTAAAATTGAACCCTCTTTTTCGACTCCCGTTCTAATAGGTTCACCTAAGTTAAACGTCTCTGATTGATCCATATCACTCCTCTCCGGTTTGGTCCATATAATCGTAAACAGGGCTTCGTATAGTTAATTCATACTCCTTGGATATCAGGTCGTGTAGCTCATCTGTAATTTGTAGATAATTCGATGCTTCTATATTCGTCGCAAATCCATCAAAATCAAGAATTAGCTTGTTTTCGCCATTTTTTTGTTGTAGTGTTTCGACATAACCTAAATTATATTTACCTCTCTTGACTATCGTTTTAAATGCTATAGTCGTGGCATCTGCGATCTCAAACTTATCCAAAGGGAATTTTGTATTGTACCATTTTTTTAATGTTTCATTGGTATTATCTGGTAGTGGGCAATAATCAATATATCTTAACCCGACTCTATTGATTATTGGTAGTTTAACTATATCCAAGAATGTGCCAACCGAATACTCTATTGCGTGCCTGAATTTTTTGTTATCATCTTTGCCTAGTCTATATGTCTTATGGAATTCCGACGTTATATCTAATGAATTAAGAGCAATGCTCAGCACTGCTTTATTTCTTGATTCAAATTGCCATATTTTTTTTGCTACATTTTTCTCTATTTCATCTGGGGGAATTTCAATCCTCTGTTCTGGACCAGTATCAGTGATCCAAATTCTACTCTTTAGTAGCAATTTGGATTCGGGAAACTCTCTCATAATGCGTTCTTGGATATCTCCTATTCTTTTCTCTAAATAGAATAAATCTGGAAACGTGATTTGGAATATTACTCTTTTCACAGTGGGATTGGGATAGATTTTATCGATAACCATGATTTCAACCTCATGTTTCTTCTTTTTCTGAATATACTTGTTTCAGGTAAAAAGGATTTCCCTAGGGAAATCCGTGTATTATTATAATTCATTCTTCGACATTAATTGGTTCCATCAATACTTATCTTCACCCTCTTGTCTACCCATCCTCTTGGTACATATACCCGTCCAGAATTGCCTCCTGGCTTGCCATGAAAATAACGACCCAGGCTGCATGTGCCTGCCGATTTTCATTCTTCGGGCATGAGACTGGGTATCATGAACATTTACTTGAGCGCATAAAGTTATACTTTATGTACAAACCAGAAAGAGCTCATGTGTCCCCTCCTGCGCCGGTCCTCTTAGTTGATGATTCTGATGGTGAAGGGATAGCGGTAACCTTCGCCGTCGTTGGTCTTCATGGCGGCCATGATCACCAGGACGAGGTCCACGATGCCTATTATCGCCAGCAGGAAGAAGCCCACCACGAGGTAGGCCAGTACCCCGGCGATTATCCCGTAGATGGTCATGGATATCTGGAAGTTGAGGGCCTCTTTTCCCTGGTCGTCCACGAAGGCGTAGTCGTTCCTCTTGAGCAACCAGACCACGAGCGGCCCCAGGATGTTTCCCAGGGGTATCCCCACGAAGGTGAAGAGGGCGCTGATGTGGCAGAAGGTGGCCCAGGTGCGTGCGTTTTTGTTCGATTCGATCATAGTCGCCTCGATCATGGGAGCCTCGGTCATAATCAGATCTCCGAAAGATGCTGTATCTGGAACGATATTAAGAAGTTGTGGTGGATTCGACCTCAGCCCTGAATGGGCGACCTGGAGACCACCACCTTCGGTCCTGATGGCAGAGATCGATCAGACCATACCAGAATGGCCGATCGAGTGAAAGGAAGGCGAGCTACAGTGTAGCTTCAAGGAGGTCTTCGATCTTATCGAGATCCGAGTCTCGAACCAATATCGCATCAACGTCGGCTTCTGTTGCGCGAAAATGCATACCACCATCATCGGTAAGCAAGACCGCACTCTTTATTTTGGCTAATGCTATAAAGTACGAATCAAACCCAGTGCATCCGGTATCCACGGCAATTGTCCACGCGACATCAAATAGAATCGATTCATCAACAGTTTCATACGAGTCTAGAACGCCCTCGGAAATTTTTATTGCTAATTGTATCAAGTCTAAGGTTCATGACTATACTTGACGATGCTCTCAACCTTTGAGATGATCAGGCTAGTGAGGACAACTCTTATATAAATATGGGCTGTGAACTATCCTCAATGACGAGATTGATCGCCTACGT
>JAUWQF010000171.1 GCA_030611205.1 Methanothrix sp. | reverse complement strand
CTCGAGGCGGCGGCAAACGACGGCAAATCCACGATAGAGATCCTGGATTACCTGGTAGCTCAAGAGGTCCAGAGCAAGGAGGCCAGGTCTCTGGCTCTCAGGATGCGGATGGCTGGTTTTCCCGTGGAGAAGAGGCTCGATGAGTTCGATTTCGAGTTTCAGCCGTCCCTTGACAGAGCTGTGATCAACGATATCGCTTCCCTCAAGTTCGCCCACAACGCGGAAAACATCGTGTTCCTCGGACCTCCTGGGGTGGGCAAGACACATCTATCCATCGGATTGGGAATGGCCGCCGCGGAGGCCGGGTTCGGGGTCCATTTCGCCAATGCTTCGACCCTGGTCGAGCGTCTTGCCAAGGCGGACAGGGAAAAGAAGCTTGAGGAGAAGATTCGCGGGCTAGCTAAGTTTCAATTGCTGATCGTCGATGAGATGGGGTATCTTCCCTTCGATGATCATGGTGCTCATTGCTTCTTTCAGCTCATTTCCAGAAGGTACGAGCGCGTCTCGACGATATTCACATCAAATAAGTCGTACGGTGAATGGGGTGACATATTCAAGGATCATGTGATTGCGGCGGCTATCCTCGATAGGATTCTGCACCATTGCACTACGGTCAACATAAAAGGGGATAGCTACAGGCTAAAGGAACGCAAACGGCAGGGGGTGATCCCTACGAGTTTCTCCGGTTGAGTGCGTGAAGTGATCGGTTCGAGCAGAAGGCTTATGTAGAACTGGACAGTTTTGTCCCGCCATAATTGGACAATTTTAGACCGGCGTTGACACCGCCGTACGGCGCCGCAATACTGCGCAACCGTTATCATCCATCCGGCTCGATCTCGTCCGTGACCCCATCTCTCCCGGAACACCTCCGGGCCTGGGAAGAAGAGTACAGAGAGAAGGGCCGCCTGTGGAAAGGCGCGCCAGCCCACATGCCCGACCTGCCCACAGGATCGCAAGTGCTGGAGCTGGGCTGTGGCAACGGCAAGACCCTCTCAGCCATCCTGAGGCGGCCCTGGCAGGCGACCGCTCTGGACGTCTCCGTAGAGGCGGTAAGGCTGTGCAGAAAACAAGCGGCATCCCCGGCGCGGCTATTGACCGCGGACGCCTGCAACCTCCCCTTCCGGGATGCAGTTTTCGACGCCGTGTTTGCCTTCCACGTAATGGGTCATCTCCCGGAGCAGGACCGCCGCAGGATGGCCTCGGAAGCGGCCAGGGTGCTGCGGTCCGGTGGGAGGCTCTTCTTTCTCGGCTTCGGCATAGATGACATGCGATCCCGGAAAGGCTATCCGGTAGAAGAGCGTACTTTCAGGCGCGGCCGGGGCATCCTGACGCATTACTTCACCGAAAAAGAGGTTATAGGCCTCTTCGTGGGGCTGAGGCCAGTCTCGGTGAGAACAGACGTGAGATCGACCAGGATCAGAGGCAGAGACCACCTGCGTTCGGAGGTGACGGCGGTCTTCGTCAGGTAGCTTTTCGGCATGGAGACGGTGACGGAGGGGCTGCTGGATGAAATCATCGGGGGAAAGATCTCACGCGAAGACGCGAAGGCGCGAAGGGAGGGGACTCGTCGATGAGATCATTGGGGAAAAGCTCTCACGCGAAGGCGCGAAGGGCGGAGGCTCGTTGATGAATGTGGAAGAAGTCTCTTCCGTCGCGGTGGATACGGCTTTCCACCTTCATCGGGATCTCGGGCCGGGATTACCCGAATCGGTCTATGAGGCTGTCCTTGCGCGTATGCTTGAAGAGCGCGGGTTGCGGGTGGAACGTCAAGTGTCTGTTGCCTTTGACTTCAATGGCATGCATTTCGACGAGGGACTTCGCGTATTCGCGTGAGTCAGAAAGTGGGGGGCACGCGAAGACGCGAAGGGTTATCCTCTTCCAGGGCATACCAAAGTACGATCATCCTCACCTCAACGTGACCAAGGCGCTGGTTGGTATCACCCGGGAGAAGATCGGGACCATCGTCCGGCCGGTCTACGTAAGCGCGGCGGTGAACGTAGGCGAGTTCGAGGGCGAGATATCCGCGCCTGGGTGGCAGCCTCCCGACTGGGGGTTCAACGATACCGGATACTCAAATGGTCTGACCTGTGAAGGTACCTGTACGCTGGCGTCCTGAGGGACGTCGGCACATCTGTTTTTAATGGGGCCGGAACTTCACAGCCTTCTCCGCTGCCTGATTGGCCGCAAGGCAAGCTCAGACGTGGCTTAACCGGCAAGATTTTAAATCTATCAGGCAGGTAATAGATACCCGACATGTTTGCAGAGTATATCGAAGCAGCCCTCGAACGGACCGAGTATAAGGTCATCGAAGATGATGAGCCGTACTTTGCAGAGGTTCTTGTCTTAGATGGTGTATGGGCTACTGGTAAGACCATCGAAGAATGCCGCAAAGAGCTTATCACCGTGATCGAAGGCTGGATAGTGCTCAGGTTGAGGCTAGGTCTATCTATCCCGCCGATCGCCGATCATACCATAGAAGTATCCACGGAGCCAATTTCAGTTGTCTAAACTCACCCCCGTCCGGAGGCGTGACCTTATCAGGCGATTGAGGACGCTGGGGTTTGAGGGACCATATTCCGGTTCGGGTCATCAATATATGGTCAAAGAAGGCTTATCTGTACGTATCCCAAACCCCCACCACGGTGAACGTATCAGCGTTGGTCTCCTGGCAGAGATCCTGAAAAAGGCGAAGATCGATAGAGATGAGTGGCTTTCTGCTTAGAAGGATGTCACGGGTCCTAACTGAGGCTCTCCAAAGAGAACACTTCGTCAACGAAGCTTACGTCAGTTTTCGTTCTGTCGACGGGACCGTTGTCCGGTCGGTCTACGTAAGCGCGGCGGTGACAATAGGCGAGTTCGAGGGCGAGATATCCGCGCCCGGGTGGCCGCCTCCTGACTGGGGGTTCGACCTGAGCTGTGAAGAGTGCAACGAGCTGACGTCTTGAGGGACGTCGGCCTGTTCTTCTACATCTCGGATCTACACATAATCGCGCCCCGGCTGGCAGCCTCCTGGCTGAAGGTTCGACTACGCCGGA
>JAUWQF010000082.1 GCA_030611205.1 Methanothrix sp. | reverse complement strand
GAGACTTTCGATCAAACCGGTCTCTTCGGCAGCTTTAATGAATGCGGCAGGTTTTCCGAATGAATATGACGCAATGCGTGTTGGTTTGTTTGATGTGATCAGCTGATATACCTTATCTGCAGATCCTACATATTTTTGGATAGTTTGGACGACTTTACCGTCCACACGTTCGTTTTTGATGATGTATAAATATTTGCGATTGTTGATGGTTTTGATCTTGAAATGCATGATGTTGTTTAGACCCTACTAGTAAATATATGTGTCGGTATATTTGAGTTATATGCATCACAAAATTGGTTGAGTGTACTTGGTTTGTTGGGTGCCAGCCTGGCAGAACTCTAATGATAGTATTTAATCCTTTTTAGACCCTACACAAAACAAGCCGCCAGACAGCGATTTGGTTAGGATTTTATAAACTCCGGAATAGAATAAAACAGAACGGCCCGGAGGACAAGCGCCACCCGGGCGCCTCCTCAGGATGCCACATCCCCTCCCAAGAGATAATCTTACTCTTTCCGCAGCCAGGGCATCATAGCGCGCAGCTCGGCGCCCACCTCTTCGATGAGGTGGCAGGCCTCTCTATTCTCAAGAGCCCTCTTCACCGGCAGTCCGGCCTGGCTCTCCAGGATCCACTCCCGGGCGAACTCCCCGGTCTGGATCTCATTCAGGATATCTACCATCGCCTCGCGGGACTGCTCGTTTATTATCCGGTCCCCGCGAGTCAGGCCGCCGTACTCGGCGGTGTTGGAGACGTTCTCCCACATCCTCATCAAGCCGCCCTCGTGGATCAGGTCCACGATCAGCTTCACCTCGTGACAGGTCTCGAAGTAGGCGATCTCCGGCTGGTAGCCAGCCATCACCAGGGTCTCGAAAGAGGCTTTGATCAATTCCGTGATGCCGCCACAGAGGTTCACCTGCTCTCCGAATAGGTCGGTCTCGGTCTCCTCCTCGAAGGAGGTCTCCAGGACGCCGGCCCGGGTACCGCCGATCCCCTTGGCGTAGGCCATGGCGATATCGAAGGCCTTGCCGGAGTAGTCCTGCTTCACGGCCACCAGGCAGGGCAGACCGATCCCCTCCTCATATGTCCTCCTCACCAGATCGCCCGGCCCCTTGGGCGCTACCATGTAGACGTCGACGTTCTCGGGCGGTATTATCTGAGAGAAGTGGATGTTGAACCCGTGGGAGAAGCCCAGGGCGTTTCCCTCTTCCAGATAGGGCTCGATATCTTTCTTGTATACGATGGGATGAATCTCATCGGGAAGCAGTATGTGGATGATATCCGCCTCTTTGGCCGCCTCGGGGGTGGTGGTCACCCTAACTCCATCGGCCTCTGCCCTCTTCCAGGCGAAAGATCCCTTTACGTCCGCCGCCACCACGTTGAGGCCGGAATCCTGGAGGTTCTGCGCCTGTGCGTGTCCCTGGCTTCCATATCCCACTACCGCTATAGTCTTGTCCTTCAGGACGCCCAGATCGGCGTCCTCGTCACGATATACCTTTACCATATTCACAAATCCTCCTACAACGAGGAATACCTGCTGAAGATTAAATAACGATCAGGTCTTTATTACCTTCGATCCACGAACCATCGAGACCTTGCCTGTCCTGGCCAGCTCCATTATCCCGAACTGCCTGAGAAGCCTTTCTATGGCGTCGATCTTGCCCTCGCTACCGGTAACCTCTACGATCATGGACCGGGGCGATACGTCGATGATCGTAGCCCGGAAGACGCTTACGATCTGCATTATCTCGCTCCGGGTTTCCTTCTTGGCGTTGACCTTTATGATGGCCAGCTCCCTCCCCACCGAACTCTCCGGTTTGAGTTCGCTCACCCTGATCACGTTCACCAGCTTGTTGAGCTGCTTCGTCACCTGCTCCAAGACGGCCTCATCGGCCCTCACGGTGATGGTCATCCGGGAGTAGTCGGGGTTATCGGTCCTCCCGACGGTCAGGCTGTCTATATTGAAACCTCTCCTGCTGAAGAGACCCGCGATCCTGACCAGCACCCCGGGTTTGTTCTCAACTATGGCCGCTATGGTGTGCTTCAAACCTCACCCCTCCAGCTCCAGAATCTCACTCAGAGACGCCCCTGCAGGCACCATCGGCGAGACCATCTCGTCCGTTGGTATGACAAAGTCGATGACCGTGGGCCTGTCGGAGCCTATGGCCTTCCTGAGAACAGGCTCCACCTCGGAAGGCTTGGTAGCCCTGAGACCCAGAGCACCGTAAGCTTCCGCCACCTTGACGAAGTCTGGGACGTTTCCGAGGGTGGTACCCGAGTATCTCTTCTCGTAGAATAGGGTCTGCCACTGTCTTACCATACCCAGTACGCCGTTGTTCATAACCGCCACCTTGACCGGTATCTCGTTCAGAACTGCCGTGGCCAGTTCCTGGATGTTCATCTGGAAACTGCCGTCTCCTGCTATGTCGAAGACCGTAGAATCGGGCCGCGCCATCTGGGCCCCTATGGCTGCAGGGAACCCATAACCCATGGTGCCCAGCCCGCCCGAAGAGATGAACCTATGAGGGTCCTTGTGAGTGAAGAACTGGGCGGCCCACATCTGGTTCTGCCCCACCTCGGTCACGATAATGGCTTCCGGGCAGAGCTCGTATATCGTCTCCATCACCATCTGGGGCTTGATCACATCTTCGCTCTTCTCGTAAGAGAGAGGATGGTCTTTCTTCCACGCAGAGACCTTGTCGTTCCAGGCGGACCAGGTCTTGGGCTGGACCGCTTCGATCAGCTCTTTCAGGGCGGACTTGGCGTCACCCACTATGGGCACATCCACCTTGACGTTCTTCCCGATCTCGGCAGGATCGACGTCGATGTGTACTATCGTCGCGCTGGGAGCGAAGCTTGCGATCTTGCCCGTCACCCGGTCGTCGAACCTGGCACCCACCGCCACGATCAGATCGGACTCCTGTATGGCGTAGTTGGCGTATTTGGTCCCGTGCATCCCCAGCATCCCCAAGGATAACGGGTTATCTTCGGGGAAGCAACCCACTCCCATCAAGGTAGTAGTGACCGGAGCCTTCACCTTCTCCGCGAGACCCAGGAGTTCCTTGCTGGCGCTCGCGTACCTCACCCCGCCGCCGGCATAGATCACAGGACGTTTCGCTTCCATCAGAACCTGAGCCGCCTTCTTGATCTGGAGCTTATGGACGCCTATGGTCGGGTTGTAGCCTGGCAGGTCCAGATCGGGATAGCTGAAGTCCAGCTCGCCCACGGTCACGTCCCTGGGCAGATCGATGAGTACCGGTCCCGGTCGTCCCGTCCTGGCGATGTGGAACGCCTCTCTGAATACCCGGGGCAGATCCTTGGCGTCTTTTACCAGGTAGCTGTGTTTGGTTATGGGTATGGTTATACCCGTTATGTCCGCTTCCTGGAAGGCGTCCTTACCGATAAGGTTGGTCGGCACCTGGCCGGTCATGGCTACCAGGGGGACGGAGTCCATGTAGGCGGTGGCTATCCCCGTTACCAGGTTCGTTGCCCCCGGTCCGGAGGTGGCCAGACATACTCCTACACGGCCCGTGGCCCTGGCATAGCCGTCTGCCGCATGCGCAGCTGCCTGTTCGTGTCGCACCAGTATGTGCTTTATATCAGAATCGTAAAGCGCATCATAGAGAGGTAGAAGTACGCCACCCGGAAGCCCAAATATTATCTCAACACCTTCCAGCTTCAGGCATTCCAGTATAGCCTCCGCCCCGCTCATCTTACGCATTTTTTTCCTCCTCAAGCTGCATCAACCTGTTAATTCCTTCCAGCACGGCTTCCACAGAAGCCATGATTATATCCGCGCCTGCTCCCCGGGCGGTGATGCTCCTGTCGGCCATGGCCATGGTGACCCATACCTCAACTACCGCGTCGGTGCCGCCGGTAATGGCGTCGACGTGATACTCTTCCAGACGGACATCCGTTACCCCTGATACGGCCTTCCTGATAGCGTTGATGGCCGCGTCCACCGGACCGGTGCCGGTTCCCGCCTCCAACACATCAGATCCGTTGACCACTAACCTCACGCTGGCCGTGGGGGTGACCTTGTTGCCGCCCACCACGGTTACCTCCTCCAGCCGGACCTTGGGTTCCATCTGGATGGAGAGTACCATCTCGGCGATGGCCTGAAGATCTGCATCCGTCACCCGTTTACCTTTCTCGCCCAGCTCCTTGACCCTGTCCACGATCTCTGCGATCTGGTTTTTATCGCAATCGATCCCGAACTCTCTCAGAGCCATCTCCACAGAACTTCTTCCGGCATGCTTGCCCAAGACGATCCGTCTCTTCCTGCCCACCGTTTCTGGTCGGAGTGGCTCGTAGGTGGAGCTGTCGGCCAGAAGCCCGTGAACGTGTATCCCTGCCTCGTGAGAGAAGGCATTCTCCCCCACGATGGCCTTGTTGGGAGCCACCTGGATCCCGGTGAGACGAGAGACCATCCTGGAGAGGGGGTACAGCTCTTCACATCTGATCCTCGTCGTCACATCGTAGAGAGACTCCAGGGTCATCACCACCTCTTCCAGGCAGGCATTTCCAGAGCGCTCTCCGATACCGTTAACGGTAACATGGGCTTGAGAGGCCCCACCGCGCAGAGCAGCGATGGTATTGGAGGTCGCCAGGCCGAAGTCGTCGTGGCAGTGGACGCTGACCGGCACGGCAAGGCTCGATAACCTCTCGAAGACCTGAAAGCTCTTCTCCGGTACCAGGACGCCCACGGTGTCGCAGAAACAGAGCCGATCCGCACCTGCATCGATCCCCGCTTCGTAGAGGGTGACGAGGAAATCGATATCGGCACGACTCGCATCTTCGCCGCTCAACTCCACGATCAGGCCATGATCCTTGGCGTACTCGGTGACCTCCGCCGCGATTCTCACTACCGACGGGTTGTCACATTTGAGCTTGGTCCTGATATGAAGATCTGAGACCGGTATGACAAGGTGTATCGAGTCTACGTCACCATCCAGAGCCAGATCCACATCGCCGGTAACGGCACGGACGTAGCTGCAGATCTCGGCCTCCAGGTTTTCGGACGAGATGGCCTTCATGGACCTTCGTTCCCCTTCCGAAGTGGCCGAAGATCCTGCTTCGATCACGTCTATGCCGATGGCATCGAGGTTTCGGGCGATAGCTAGCTTATCATCCAGGCATAATGATACGCCTGGTGTCTGTTCACCGTCACGAAGCGTCGTATCCAGCAGATGGACGCTATCAAATAAAGCGATCCCACGCATTCATCATTTTAAATCACCAAATTGCAGTTGTAGTGGTCGATCCGGGGATTGAGTGTATTAATGATTGATAAAGTTGACGACGCGTTGCGATGGGAAAAGTTTATCACGCTCTGCGGCTCATTAGTGACCTTCAGTCCTATGGAGTTTCTAAGATGGGTGCTGGTGCAGAAACGTCTGGTGAGCTGGCAGTGGCTGAACTGCTGCTTACGGTAGATATCTACAACGGGTCAGAGGATCTGACCGAGGACGATCTTCCCCCGAAGATCAGGAAGCATTACTTCGATCCCGTCTCCAAGAGCGTCAAGCGGCCCGTTTACGTAACCGACTCTGACGTGGAGCAGATATACGGTTTGAGTGACGTCAAAGGACTCGTCCGGGCTTTGCCCTTTGTCAATAGAGAAGAGTTTGGTTCCCAGCTCAAGTTGACCGTCTTCGACGTCGGATCAAAGTGGTTCGCCAAACAAGATACCATCGAAGAGATCAGGTCGAACCCTGTTCTGGCCTACTTTTACGAGAACTACGACTCTCTGGAGGTGAGCTACCAGGAGGCCAAGAGGAAGAACCTTCCTCTCTTGACAGATCGGGAATGGATCGAGGCCGTGATCCGGGAGATGTCGGCAGATCTCGACAATGCGAAGGACTTCCTCGACCTGGCCCATATCAAGGCTCCCGAAGATGTGAGAGATAGCATAGACGACCTGGTCCTCACCAAGGAGCAGATAAATGAGATGAAGAAGCTGGCCAAGGCGTTGGAGTATAAGGGTTACCTCAAAGAGGTGGGGCTTCGTGAGATCGGAAAGCTCCTCTTCGTGGGACCGCCGGGGACCGGCAAGACTTCCACGTCTCGGGCTTTCTCCCGGTGGTTCGGCCTGCCCCTGGTCGAGGTGAGGTTATCCATGATCACCAGCCAGTACCTGGGAGAGACCTCCAAGAACATCGATAAGGTCTTCGAGCTGGCCAAGAGGCTCAACCCCTGCATACTCTTCATAGACGAGTTCGACTTCGTGGCCAAGACCAGAACATCCGACGAGCACGGTGCCATCAAGCGGGCGGTGAATACCCTGCTCAAGGCCATCGATGAGATCAGTCTCGTGGACGACGGAGTTCTTCTGATAGCGGCCACCAACCATCCTCAGCTCCTGGACTATGCTGCCTGGAGGAGGTTCGATAAGGTGGTAAGCTTCCCCCTTCCCGACAGTGCGATGCGCCAGAAGATCCTGGAGAAGGTTCTGAGCAAGATCGACGTTTCCGTGAACACGAGCGAGCTGGCCGAGCTGATGGAGGGCTACTCCGGGTCAGATATTAGGTTGGTGGTGAGGGATGCGGTGCTGAACAACCTGTTGAACGACCAAAAGTCGATAGATCATCTGGACCTGTTGAGAGCCATAGAAGACTTCGACAGGAGGATTTCCGATCACTGGCGGAGCGGCGCTCGATGATCGTGACGCTTCTGGGAACCGGTGACGCCATAGGTACCCCTAAGATCGGATGTAACTGCCCTACCTGCCTGGATGCCCTCTGTGGGGGGGGGAGCCGCAGGCTCAGGTTCTCGGTGCTCGTGGAGGCCGATAACAGGACCGTCTTGATAGATACCAGCCCCGATCTGAGGTGGCAGCTCATCAGGAAGGGGATCAGTCATGTGGACGGCGTCATCTGGACTCATGCTCACTACGATCATTACGCCGGGTTCGGCGACTTTCACCGGGTCCAGAACCGGGTTCCTGTCTACGGTCTGGGGGAGACTCTGGACTACATAATCAACTACCTGTATTTTCTCAAGCCGGTCCGTCACGAGGTTCTGGCAGGAGAGCCTTTCGACCTGGCGGGGATGGAGTTCACTCTTTTCACGGTGAACCACCCACCCCTCACCGAGGCGGCGGGGGTCTTGGTAAGAAAGGACGGGAAGAAGCTGGTGGTGACCGGAGATACCAATATCGATATCCCCGAGGAGAGCCTGGACCTGATGAGAGACGCCGACCTGATGGTGGCCGACGGGATCATGCCTCCCGGGTACACCCTCAATAAGCATATGAACTCGGCCGAGGCCGTGGAGCTGGGCAAGAGGCTGGGCGCCAGAAAGCTGGTGCTCACTCACATAAGCCATCTGTTCCCGCCACATGAGGTCGCGGTCAAGAGATGGCCTCTGGGGCATGATATGATGGCGATCGAGCTGTGAGGGTTGGATATAGTAAGATGGCGAAGACGCGGAAGGTGGTGGACATCCAGCGCGGCGCCCTCGTCAGGCACGCCTGCATCTGCCGCTAAAGTCTCACCGTCTCCATAAATATATATGCGATTTGCGTTATGACCCATCTTCGCCAGTTTCAAATTAAATCGCTAGTGTCGTGTCAACTCTCAATTGTCGGATAAAGCCGTGATAACTTTATCCGAGCATCCTCGGTTGTGAATTGCCAATTAACTTTCGCATTTTTGTTATTTCTGAAATTCTGCCATGCCATTACCTCTTTGCTGACAACCGTAATGTCATCGATTCTTCTGTTTAGACACTGGCTCGTGAGCACGTTCAACTCAATCTCGGCCATATTCAACCAGCTCCCATGCTTCGGGGTGTACACAAACTCGAATCGGTTCCATATTGCCCTTGCCTTATCCGGCTGAAACGTTTCATATAACGATCCGGGGGCGTGTGTGTTCAGATTGTCCATCACCAGCGTTATTTTTTTCGCGGTTTCGTATTGGTCTGCGATCTCTTCCAAAAAATGGGCCCAGTCCTGCTTTGTTTTTCTTTCGGTAACCTTCACCATGCGCTTTCCTGCCAACGGCTCACAGGCGATAAAAATATTGCATACGCCGCAACGCTTGTATTCATAATCATACATGGTCGGATGTCCGGGCGAAGCAGGAATGTGAGTTCTTATCTCTGCAATCAGCTGCTTTGGGGATTCGTCCATGCACACAACTGGATATCGTGGATCAAACGGACGCTTGTAAACATCCAACACCATTTCCATATTCGCAAACAGTGTTGGCGTTTTGCTCTGGTGGAATTACCCATCCTTTTCGTTGCCAGGGCTTAATTTCGTTTTTTTTTAGGATACTGCGTATCGTTTCATGGGAGATGCTATCAATATATTCAAGCTCGACAACCTTGTCGGCTAACAACCTCAGGGACCATCTCGCAAAGCCTTCGGGTGGCTCACTGCAACTCAATGCAACCAAATGGGCTTCAAAATCACCGTCAGCTTTTTTAGCGTAGATGCGGCTTCCCTTTCTTCCGTTGAGGGCAACCTCGAGACCTTCCTCGACAAATCGCTTCTTCACGCGGTCGATCTTTCTCATACTTATGTTCAGGACCTGGGCCATTACTTCGTTGGTTGAACGTCGCTCCTGATATTCACCCTCATCGCATCCGAGTAGGATCAAAGCATTGAGGACTTTCTGTGATTTATGTTTGCCTTTGGAAGTAAGTGCGCCAAGAGCTTCGCGCTCATCTTTGGTAAGTGTCACGGTGTATATCTTCATAATCAATCCGCCAAGATTAATTATGGAGATCATCTATTATATACATTACGACATTACAGGGTGGACACGACACTAGGTGGTTATTTAAACACGTCGGATAGGCAGTTTAGCAGGGAATCTGAAGAACATAGGGTACAAAAAAAAACGGCCATAACCGAGAGGCGGTTATGGCCCTGATAACACCTCACTCAACCATTTATTTCTTAGGGCATCCCCTTCCCCCTCCAGGGGGTTCTCCCACGCTCAGGGACGGACGCACAGAAGCCCCCAGTCTTCGGCCTCGGTACCGCCTGGGCACGTCACCTTGCATGTATAGTACCAGCTGCATCGAGACCGATACCTCTGAAGTACAACGTGTTGTTCGTTTCGCCTTCGATGATCCAGCTATCTTTAGAGGACTTCCCATTGTACCACTGGTAGGTATAGAAAACAGGGTCACAACCACCGCTCGCATCTGCCACCAAGATCGCCGTTTCATTAATACCCGCTGTGACATCGTCCACCGTGATATTAAGAGGATCAGGGGGCGTGACGTTCAAGTGACACCAGTCTTCGGCCTCGGCACCGCCAGGGCACATCACCTTGCATGTATAGTTACCAGTTGCATCGAGACCGACACCTCTGAAGTACAACGTGTCGTTCGTCTCGCCGTTGATGATCATGTCCTTGTTAGAGGACTTCCCGCGATACCACTGGTAAGTATAGAAAACAGGGTCACAACCACCGCTTGCATCTGCCACCAAGATCGCCGTTTCGCCCATGTCCGCATCGACATCGTCCACCGTGATATTAAGAGTACCGGGAGGCACGACGCTCAAGTGGCTCCAGTCTTCGGCCTCGACCCCATCAGGGCACGTCACCTTGCATGTATAGTTACCAGCTGCATCGAGACCGACACCTCTGAAGTACAACATGCTGTCCGCTTCGTCTTTGATAATCATGTCCTTATTAGAGGACATCCCGCGGTACCACTGGTAGGTATACTGGCCACTGTCACAACCACCGCTCGCATCTGCCACCAAGATCGCCGTTTGACCCATGACCACAGAGACATCGGGCACATTGATATTAAGAGGCTCGAAAATGACCTTGTACTTGATCTCGTTGCTTACTTGACCGACATGTCTAGCCCCACCCCCTTTGCTAGTG
>JAUWQF010000153.1 GCA_030611205.1 Methanothrix sp. | reverse complement strand
CGCGAAGACGCGAAGACGCGAAGGGGGACTCGTCGATTAAAGACGGCAAGAAAATCCTCCATTCGGTCGGATTTACTTGAGCACATAAAGTTATACTTTATGTACAATATGTACAATAACAAATCAAAAGAGGGTGGGCGGCCTCTCAGGGCACCAACCGTCTCCTGTCCCTGGGGAATAGCACGGCGTCCCTGATGTTCTCCAGATCCAGCATGGTCAGTACCACCCTTCCCAGTCCCAGACCCCAGCCCGCGTGGGGAGGCATGCCGTACATGAAGGACCGTAGGTAGAACTCGAACCCGTCGGGGTCCATGCCCTGATCTTTTATCCTCTTCACCAGCAGATCGTAGTCATGGACCCTCTGGGCACCGCTGGCCAGCTCCATTTTGGGGTGCATCAGATCGAAACCCTTGCTAATCTCCGGCCTCTCCTCCTCGGGCTGGGTGTAGTAGGGCTTGATCTCCGTGGGCCACTCGGTGATGAAGTAGTGCTCGCCCACGGCCTTCCCGATGGTCTTCTCAGCCTCGGTGTCCAGATCGTCGCCCCACTCGATCTCGGTCGTCCGGTTCTCGTTGGCCATCTCCAGGGCCTGGGTGTAGGTCACCCTCCGGAAGGGCGTCTTTGGGACTTCCAGCTCGATTTCCAGAACATCCAGGTAGTTCGTGCAGCTCTGGGAGACGTACTTGTAAGCCCGGGCCACCGCCTCCTCGAGAAGGCGCATGACCTCGTGGTGGTCCGCGAAGCTCACCTCGACATCGATGGATACCGCCTCGTTGAGATGCCTCCTGGTGTCATGCTCCTCGGCCCGGAAGATGGCCCCTATCTCGAATACCCGGTCCAGGCCGGCTGACATCAGGATCTGCTTGTAGAGCTGGGGGCTCTGGTTGAGAAAGGCCTCCTTATCGAAGTAGCTGATGGGGAAGAGCGCGGTCCCGCCTTCGGTAGCAGTGGCTACGATCTTGGGGGTACAGACCTCGATAAACCCGTTCTCGTAGAAGAAGTCCCGGAGAGATCGCATCACCGCGCTCTCTATCCTGAATACGGCCAGAACCGAAGGCCGTCTCAGGTCTACAAACCGGGAGTCGAGCCGGGTGTCCAGATCCGCCCCCACCTTGCCGGTGGGATCCATGGGAAGGGGAGATTCGGCCTTGCTCAGGACTTTGATCTCCGTGGGTATTATCTCGTAGCCTCGGGGGGCCTTTTGCTCGGCCTTGACATTCCCCTTCACCAGCACGATGGTCTCTCTGCTCAAGTGCCTCACCGTCTCCATGAGACCTTTATCCACTTTCTTGGCTACCAGGGTCACCTGAGCGAAGCCCTCTCGGTCACGCAGAACGAGAAAGCATATGCCGCCCAGATCTCGTATCTCATGTGCCCAGCCTGCCAGGGAGACCTCGGCACCGGCCATCTCCGGTCGTATGTCACCCGAATAATGAGTCCTGAGGATCAAATAACGTCACCGATGGGAGGATAGGCTTCTGGTATAAAAGCCGTCTGCAACCCCCAACGCGGTCCGGTGGGGTGGCAAAGCACGAGGGAGAACGAGTGGATCCTCCCGTCGGTCGGATTCGATCAAAGTACACAATGTTACACATTATATACAACAAGAAAATCCTCCCTTCGGTCGGATTTACTTGAGCACATAAAGTTATACTTTATGTACAATCCAAAAAGCCAAATAGGATATAGAAAGACTTTAAGATACTTTGAGATAATATCGCGGTATTATTTGCTAACCCAAATAACGACAGAGGTATCTGATGGATTTTGATCAAGGGTGGATAACCACCATTCACGACTTTGGTTATGACAAGGCCGAGACCATTAGGCTCCTGGAGGCGTTCTCGGAGGATAGACCGGTAGGTTTGGTCCTGCCCGTAGCCTTCAGGGAGATGGAACAGAGAACCCTACCCCACATACTATCCGAGCTCAACCAGACGAACTTCCTGAGCCAGGTCACGGTGGCGCTCTACGCCGAGTCCAAAGAGGAGTTCATCAAGGTGACTCGCTTCTTCAAAAAGCTGGAGATCCCCCACCGGATTATGTGGTGCAACAGCCCCAACGTGATGGAGATTGTAGACGACCTGCTCCTCGAGGGCATAGACATCACCACCCAGGGAAAAGGGAGAGACTGCTGGCTTGCCATGGGAGCGGCGTCCTTGGACTCTTATGCCATAGTGATGCACGACGCAGACATCGTGAACTACTCCCACGAGATGCCCATGAAGCTGGCTTATCCATTAGTGAACCCCGCTCTGGATTACTTCTTCAACAAGGGATACTACGCGAGGATAGGAGGCGATCCGCCCACCTTCTACGGCAGGACTACCCGTCTCTTCGTCTGGCCGATCATCGAGGCCCTGATGGTCAAGACCGACTGCGCCATGGACCTCCCCCGGTATATGCTCAGCTTTAAGTATCCACTCTCGGGAGAGATGGCCCTCACCTCAGACCTGGCCCTCAACATCAGGACGCCCATGGACTGGGGCCTGGAGGTGGGGACCCTCTACGAGGTCTACAGGTCTGCGGCGAAGAAGAGGATATGCCAGACCGATCTGGGGTTCTTCGAACATGAACACCAGGAGCTGGGATCGAGCCGGTCGGGAGGTCTGCTCAAGATGGCCAGCGACATCCTCATCACCCTCCTCAAGGCCCTGGTCGAGGTCGATGCCCTGGACATATCGCCACCCTTCCTGCACAGCCTCAGGGTGATCTACCGGAGGAAGGCCCAGGACGCCATAAGGCAGTACCACGCCGATGCGGTCTGCAACCAGTTGAGCTACAACCGCCATGAAGAAGAGAGCCTCGTCGAGGCCTTCGAGACGATAATACTGGAAGCGGGCCAGGAGTGCTTCACCGCGCCCCGGCTGGCCCATATTCCTGACTGGCGGAGGGCGACCTCTGCCATACCATATCTGAGGAGAAAGCTCGTGGATTCAATAATAGAGGACGAGAAGTCGGTATATGAAGGCTGAGACTTCCATATTTGTCACCGGAGGAAGGAGAGTTGAAGTACGTAGTATTCACCGATATGGATGGAACCTTGCTAGATCATGATACGTACTCGTATGACGCGGCACGCCCCGCGCTGGAGCTGCTGCGAAGAGAAGGCGTACCTTTGGTGATCTGTACCAGCAAGACCAGGGTGGAGATTGAGAAGTTCAAAAAGGAGCTAGATATATCAGACCCTTTCATCAGCGAGAACGGCGGAGCCATCTTCGTGCCCAAAGGCTACTTCGCCGCGCCCTTCGAGCATGACAAGGAGGCCGGAGAGCATCTGGTAATTGAGCTGGGAACTCCCTACAACCGGCTCAGAGAGGTGTTGAGAGAGGTGGCCAGAGCCACAGAGTGCGAGATAAGGGGCTTTGGGGATATGACGGCCCAGGAGGTCTCGGAGGACTCCGGCCTCGACATCGAGTCCGCGGAACTTTCCAAGGAGAGAGAGTACGACGAGCCCTTCAAGATAGTCTCGAAGGACGAGAGATGCTCGGAGAAGGTCTTAGAAGAGATCCAGAACCGCGGCCTGGGCTATACCACCGGGGGCCGGTACAACCACATAATGGGCGACAACGATAAAGGTAAAGCGGTCTCTATATTGACTGATATCTTCAGGCACGAATATGACGAGCTGACCACCATAGGCCTGGGAGACAGCCTGAACGACCTGCCCATGCTGGAGGCGGTAGACGTGCCGGTCCTGGTTCAGAAACCGGACAAGACCTACGAGCCGAGGATAAAGATAGACGTGACGCGCGCCGGCGGTGTGGGGCCAGAGGGCTGGAACAGTGCCTTGATGGAGATCTTAATGTAGATCGCATGAACAAGTAAATGTTCGCTTACGCTCACATTTACTTGAGCACACAAAGTTATACTTTATGTACAACAAGAAAATGTTCGCTTACGCTCACATTTACTTGAGCACATAAAGTTATACTTTATGTACAACAAGAAAATGTTCGCTTACGCTCACATTTACTTGAGCACATAAAGTTATACTTTATGTACAACAAGAAAATGTTCGCTTACGCTCACATTTACTTGAGCACATAAA
>JAUWQF010000110.1 GCA_030611205.1 Methanothrix sp. | reverse complement strand
AAATGAGTTCCTGGTGAGATCAGCGATCTCAAGACCCATCAGTCTGGGTAGATCTGTTGTGGGGATCCAGTTTTCAAGCATGGTGTTGCTCATGGGATCCAAGACGCGGTTGATTGCCCATGTGGTCAGGAGCTTTCCGGGAGTGGGACCTTCTATGTTTGATTCTCCGCAGCAGATCTCATCGATGGTGTTGACAAAAACGAGTTGTGATGCAAGCTCCCGGAGGAGGCTAACGGCACCTGCTCTATGAGATCGACCATGTTCCAAACGCTCCAGTGTCCTTGGTTTTGGTTTTGAAGGTAGGGCAGGTTCTTCGGGTCCTAAACTTCTCACGTAGACACTTTTGACTTTACCATCTACGCGGATGGATTTGTATTCTTCGAGATAAATACGACCGTTCTTTTTCTTGCGTTTTATTACCATGTGGGGGGGATTGCCCCTACGAAGAGATAAACATTTCGGTTTGAAATTGAGGTTAGAAATGAAGAGAAAACAGTCGCTTGATTGCGAAAGTGGATTAGCAGAGACATTCAGGGCGGAATATGTAGGGGGGAAGAGCTGATCTGTTCAGGTCTTGAACGGCAACAGAGGTTTGAACGTCCTGGACGTTGGAACAGGTCCTGGTTTTCTCGCCCTCATCTTCGCCGAGATGGACCACCAGGTAACCGGTGTGGACATATCAAAGTGTATGCTCGATAAGGCCAAGGAGAACGCCAGAGCGAGAGACCTGGAGGTGAGTTTCTGCCATGGTGATGCGGAGGCCCTCCCCTTCGATGATGAATCCTTCGACCTGCTTGTGAACAGATACCTCCTATGGACCCTCCCAGATCCTCAGATGGCGATCGATGAATGGGTCCGCGTTCTGAAGCCGAACGGGATGATCTTGGCCATAGATGGTGCCTGGTTCGATCCCGCCCTCGCCATGCGCCTCCGGCGCGGTCTATCAAAGGCTATCACCCTCATCACCGACAGAAGACGTCATTTGTTTTATTCGGTTTTCGGCCAGTACTACAAGCCCATACGCAGCGAGCTGCCCCTCTATGGCGATACGAAACCCCACAGGGTTCGCGCCCTACTCGAAGATAGAGGTCTCTCCAACGTCTCGACAGTATATCTGAAAGAAGTCCAAGAGTTCCAGAACCTTCATAACCCCCTCCCCTACAGGATAGCCCATAAGGACCCGCTCTTCCTGGCGATGGGGGAAAAATACTGAGGGCAGACCGAAGATCATCGGTTAAGAGGATCGACTGAAGTCTGGACTGCCTATTGCATAAATTACATAGATCCAACGTGGTCATGGTCTCCATCTTCGAGCGAAGCGCCTGGAGCATCATCCTCGTTATCGGACTGACTCACAGGATGAGCATCACCAGGCCAGTCCCCTGCAGAGAGATGAAGGCCGCGCGTAGATATTTATAGCAGCGTATTATATCAGCGTACAGTAGTCAGGATCCTTATGGAAATGTTAGATTGTTGTATCTACGGAATGGGAAGTAGAACGCCTTCTGATGATTGGGGAAAAACCACGCTTGGTGAAGGATAGCAAGAAAATGTTCGCTTACGCTCACATTTACTTGAGCACATAAAATTATACTTCATGTATTAGAACAAAAGGTGATGCAAAGATGCTGGAGTATATAGCGAGGAGAACCCTGCTAATTATACCTGCTCTGCTTTTCGTCTCCATAATCAGCTTTTCCATGGTATATCTCGCGCCGGGCGATCCCGCGGAGATACTTCTGACAAGTCCCGAAGGCACCCCAAGTCCTGCGGCCGTCGAAGCCTTCCGGGTCAGGATGGGGCTCGATCAACCCATCTACGTCCAGTACTTAAGATGGCTCAACAACATACTGCACGGCGACTTTGGGTACTCTTACATGTCAGAACGACCCGTATTTGATGCCATATTTAAGAGCTTTAAGGCCACGCTGAAGCTATCTATTGTAAGCATGTTCATATCCGTCATCGTATCCATCCCCCTCGGCATTCTGGCGGCTATAAAGCACAACTCTGCTACCGACGACCTCTGCAGGCTGGGCGCCCTCGTCGGCGTCTCCATCCCCAACTTCTGGCAGGCATTCCTCCTCATCTTGTTATTCTCCATCTATCTGGACTGGCTTCCTGTTGCAGGATACGGCGACGGTGGAGACCTCCGACATATGATCCTGCCTGCGATTACATTGGGAACCAGCTCTGCTGCGGTGACCACCCGCTTGATGCGGTCGAGCATGCTGGAGGCGTTGAGCCAGGACTACATAATAACCGCCAGAGCAAAGGGTCTCTCTGAGAAGGTCGTGGTCGGAAAGCACGCCTTGAAAAATGCCCTGATCCCTGTTGTGACCATGTTGGGCCTCAACCTCGGCTTTTTGCTGAACGGTGCCGTAGTAACCGAGTGGATATTTGGGTGGCCGGGGATCGGAGGACTGGTGGTAGATTCGATATATCAGAGGGACTACACCATGATACAAGGCTCAATCCTCTTCATAGCGGTCATTTTCGTTACATTGAACTTAATCGTGGACATATCATACACCTACTTGGACCCGAGGATACGTTATGAGGCTAAGGACTAAGAACAGGAATATCTTAATCGGCATGTCCATAGTCATGTGCCTCGTTTTTATCGCGGTCTTTGCCCCTCTGGTCGCACCCCACGATCCAACCGAGGCCGACCTGGGGGCCCGGCTCGAACCGCCATCGAAGGAGTATCCCTTCGGAACCGACCATCTGGGCAGGTGCATATTGAGCAGGGTCATATACGGTACCAGGGTCTCCCTCCTCGTCGGCGTGACGGTGATAAGCGCCTCACTTCTGATCGGTCTCGTTCTGGGCACGGCCTCAGGATATTTCGGCGGACTCGTCGATGAGGTGATCATGCGACTTGTCGATGGATTCCTGGCTATCCCCAGCATGTTTCTCGCACTGGCCTTGGCAGGAGCTCTCGGCCCCGGGTTGACCAATATGATGATCGCACTCATCGCCGTGGAGTGGACGAGCTATGCGAGGGTGGTCAGAGGCTCGATACTTTCCATAAAAGATCAAGAGTTCGTGGTGGCATCGAGAGGACTCGGAGCCGGTGATGTTTACATACTGACCCGGCATATCCTACCGAACATAATCTCGCCGGTGATCGTGATAGCCACCATGGGGGTCGGCTACGCCATACTCGCCGCCGCCGGCCTGAGCTTTCTTGGATTTGGCGTGCAGCCACCCACCCCGGAATGGGGATCTATGCTCGACAGTGGGCGTCTCTTTCTGAGAAAAGCGCCCCATATCATGGTCTTCCCCGGGCTGGCGATAATGATCACCGTCTTGGCGTTCAACTTCCTCGGCGACGGTTTGAGGGATGAGATGGATCCCAGGTTCA
The DNA here is from genome assembly GCA_030611205.1 of Methanothrix sp. Classification (GTDB taxonomy): domain Archaea; phylum Halobacteriota; class Methanosarcinia; order Methanotrichales; family Methanotrichaceae; genus UBA204. The sequence goes on along the minus strand of JAUWQF010000110.1, from coordinate 3,721 downwards.
GAAAGGAGATACCCCATTGAGGAGTCGAGATGAGCCATCTTGAGATATCCAACCTGAGAGTTCGCTTCCCGACAGACGACGGCGTTGTAAGAGTTACCAACGGGGTAGATCTCGATATCGAGGAGGGGGAGAACCTCGGACTGATCGGAGAGAGCGGGAGCGGGAAGACGGTGCTGGGGATGGCGATCGTCCGGCTCCTTCCCGGAGATGCCAAGATCGAGGGAACGATCAGGTTCAACGGACGAGACCTCCTCTCCTTGAACGAGGCTGAGATGAGAAGCATTCGGGGCAGAGAGATCGTCATGATCCTCCAGAACCCCACCAACTCCCTGAACCCCGTGCTGACCATCGGAAGCCAGATCGAAGAGGCCGTCCGGCTGCATAGCGAATTAGATAAGGAACGTGCCAAAAAGAAGGTCGTCGAACTGTTAGAGGAGGTGGGGATAAGATCCGCCGCCCGGAGGGCCAAGGAGTACCCCCACCAGTTCAGCGGCGGAATGAAGGAGAGAGCGATGATCGCCATGGCGCTCGCATCCGATCCCTCGTTGATCATCGCCGACGAACCCACCAAGGGACTGGACGTGACCATAAAGAGACGGGTGGTCAAATTGATCAAAGAGGTGACAAAAACAAAGTCGATGCTGTTTATAACCCACGATCTGGGGTCTGCTGCCGAGATCTGCGACCGGATCGCCGTGATGTATGCAGGAGAGATCCTGGAGATCGCCGGGACAGAAGATCTGCTGAACGATCCACTGCACCCCTATACGAAGGGATTTCTCGACTCTCTTCCCTCTCGAGGATTGAAGCCCATACCTGGCATGGGCCCCTCTCTGATCGATCTGCCATCGGGATGCAAGTTCCACCCCCGATGTGATCGTGCCATGAAACTCTGCAAAAGAGAAGATCCGCCCATGATCCAGAAGGAAAACGGGCGTCGGGTGAGGTGTTTCCAATATGCTTGAGGTGCACCGTATCAATAAACGGTTCTCATCGGGGGGCATATTTAAAAAGAACTATATAACCGCCGTGGACGATGTCTCATTCAGCATAAACCGGGGCGAAACGCTGGGCCTCGTGGGCGAGAGCGGATGCGGAAAGACAACCGTCGGGAAGCTGGTATTGCGGTTGATCGAGCCGACCTCGGGCAAGATAATTTTTGATGGGGTCGACGTAACCAAACTGAGAAAGAAGGAGCTCAGAAAGCTCAGGCCCCGCATGCAGATGATCTTCCAAGACCCCGATTCATCCTTAGACCCAAGAATGAAGATCGGTGACAGCATCGCAGAACCTTTCAGACTTCGGGGGGGGTTGAGCAGAAGGGTGGTCGGTGAACGGGTTTCGGACCTGGTGGAAACGGTGGGGTTGAGCCCGGAACACGTCAATCGTTACCCTTACCAGATGAGCGGTGGACAGAACCAGAGGGTGGTCTTGGCCAGGGCTCTTGCGGCGAACCCGGATTTCGTGGTTGCGGACGAGCCCACATCGGGCTTGGACGTCTCCGTCCAGGCGCAGCTCCTCAACCTGATGAACGGCGTGAAGAGCGATCTTGCGCTCACAATCATGTTCATCACCCACGACCTGGAGGTGGTCAGGTACATGAGCGACAGGGTGGCTGTGATGTATGGCGGCAAGATCCTGGAGGTGGGAGATACGGAATATTTATTCGATCATGCAGAGCACCCCTACACCAGGGAGCTGCTCGCTCAGCAATCGGCGGAAGACTATTATGTTCCTGAGGATGATGTGAATAACGGGGATGGTGGATGCGTCTTTTGTTCTCGCTGTCCCTTCGCAGAAGAGGTCTGTAAGAATAAGGAACCTGTGATGGTGAATATAGGGCGAGATCACCAGGTCCTCTGCCACCGTGTCTGATCATTGGTATCTCGGATGGAAATGTATTTTATGAGAATTCAATTTACTTCATAAGCGGGTCGTGTTCGTGAATTATTGAAAATCGCTAACTTGCGATCAAGTGGCTAATATCCCAAAAATGAGCCGCATGTGTTCGTTTTTTCAGATGTTATTCAATGGCCCACACATGCGGCCCATAATCGGGTCCGGCCTTTAAATCGCCTCTAAATAATGTCGTGGTGGCGGCGAGAGTTTTCGAAATCTTCAAAGCCTTCCCAAAACCTCATTGGAGAAGAATTAAGACGACAAATGCGTTGGAGAGGATCAATAAAGAATTAAAACGAAGAAGTCTTGTAATTGGTGCTTTCCCGGATGACGCGTCGCTTCTGCGATTGGCGGTCTCGATACTGATGGATATCAATGAAGAATGGATTACGGGTAGAAGGTATTTAAGGATGGACGTAGAATAAACATGTAAGGATACAGGGTACACAAAATTACAGAAAACACGGCACACTGCCAAAAATTTTGTGTCCAAGGAGGATGACATCATGAAAGAAGAAAAAGAAATATATTTGACCACGAACCAGGGTGTCCCGGTTTCGGACAACCAGAACTCGTTGACCGTTGGCGAACGCGGTCCTGTGTTGTTACAAGACGTCCAGTTTATCGAGAAGATGGCTCATTTTGACAGGGAACGTATCCCCGAAAGGGTTGTTCACGCCAAGGGAGCAGGGGCACACGGCTACTTTCAGGTTTACAAGAGCATGGAACCTTATACGAAGACGGAATTCCTCCAGGACCCCGAGAAAAAGACGCCTGTGTTTGTACGGTTTTCTACTGTAACTGGAGGCCGTGGCTCTGCTGATACAGTACGTGATCCCCGCGGATTTGCCGTTAAGTTCTACACTGAGGACGGTAACTACGATCTTGTAGGGAACAACCTGCCTGTCTTTTTCATTCGGGACGCCATCAAGTTCCCTGATATGGTTCATGCCTTCAAGGGCGCACCGGATAACAATATCCCATCGGCCTCTTCCGCGCATAACCGCTTTTGGGATTTTATATCCCTGACACCGGAATCAACCCACATGATTACCTGGCTCTTTTCCGATCGCGGGACACCAAAAAGCTACCGTATGCAGGAGGGTTTTGGCGTCAATACCTATGTGTGGGTGAACGCAGAGGGAAAGGCGGTGTATGTGAAATACCACTGGAAACCGAAATTGGGTGTACATAACATTGACCGTCATGAAGCAACCCGGTTGGCTGGTGTCGACCCCGATTACCTTACTCGTGACCTCTACGATACGATTGCCCGTGGCGAAGAGGTTGAGTACGAACTCAATGTCCAGTTGATGGATATTGCTGATGAATTGAAACAAAATTTTGATCCACTCGATGCCACAAAGACATGGCCTGAGGATAAAATCCCACTGATGCGGGTGGGCAAAATGGTCCTCAATCGCAATCCTGAAAACTTCTTCACCGATGTAGAGCAGGCGGCTTTCTGTCCCGCCAGCATCGTTCCCGGGATCGAATTTTCCGATGACAAGTTGCTCCAGGGTCGAACATTCTCATATAATGATACTCAGCGCTATCGGTTGGGTGCGAACTACCTGCAACTTTCCGTCAACCGCCCTCTGGTGCCGGTAAACAACAATCAGCGCGATGGAGCTATGCAGATTGGAGCATTCAGTGGCTCGGTCAATTACGAGCCCAATAGCTTAGGCTTTGCCGGAAAATAAAATAGCAAATCTTTATAAGATGGGACGCCCTATATATTAACATGGATGACCAAACAGATTATGGGCCGTGGCTGAAAGCTTTATCCGTAGCAGATAAAGTCCAAGCCCGGCGATTTGCG
>JAUWQF010000029.1 GCA_030611205.1 Methanothrix sp. | reverse complement strand
CCCGGTACGACATGGCCCGGGCCGCCATCCGGGAGCTCAGGCGGGGATGCTCGGCCCAGGTCGAAAGGCGCACCGTGCCCGGGGTGAAGGACCTGCCCGTGGCGGCCAAACGGCTGATCGAGCTCGAAGGATGTGACGTGGTGATGGCCCTGGGGATGCCAGGCCCCCAGGAGATCGACAAGACCTGCGCCCACGAGGCCTCCACGGGCCTGATCATGGCCCAGCTCATGACCAACACCCACATCATCGAGGTCTTCGTCCACGAGGACGAGGCAGGAGACGAACGTGAGCTGGCCTCTCTTGCGGAGCAGAGGACCAGAGAGCACGCCAAAAACGTGATCAAGCTCCTCTACCATCCGGAAGAGCTGACCAGGGAGGCGGGGACCGGTCAGCGAGAGGGGTTCGAGGACGCGGGGCCGCTCGGGCGTTAGGAAAAAAGCGGAAAAAGCGACCGAGGTCACTCGATCTTCTTGAACCTCGACCCTTTCACCCCGCATACGGGGCACTTCTCGGGCGGTTCCGTCCCCACCGTCATCCCGCAAACGGGACAGACGTAGTAAGGGTAATCATCCTCCTTAGACGCCTCCAGGTTGTCCATCATATCCTGATAGAGCCGGGCGTGGATCGCCTCCACATCGTTGGCGTACCGGAAGGTTCTCTCTGCAGACTTGTTTCCCTCGGCCTTGGCCGCCTCGATCATCACGGGGTACATATTCTTGTACTCTTGGGTCTCACCGACTACCGCTTCTTGTAGGTTATCCCCGGTGTCCTTGACGGCGTCGAGAGCCTTGAGGTGGTTGTTTGCATGGATCGTCTCCGCCTCGGCCGCCGCCCGGAAGAGCTTGGCCGCCTGCGAGTAGCCCTCTTGGTCTGCCTTGGCGGCGAAGGCAAGGTACTTACGGTTTGCCTGGGCCTCGCCCGCGAAGGCCTCTTTCAAGTATTTCTCCGACTGGGACATGATCTATACTTACCCAACAACTTCGATAAAGATGTTTGGGTTGTGCATTTCACCGGAAACTCCCATGAGCCGCGGCCCACATGCGAAGAATGAAATGACGATCGGGATTGCCTATGCATATCAATTTTCATTTTTCATGTATGTGGTGAGATTTCCAAAAAACATCAACCTATCGAAAAGGCATTGCCATATGGACCGAAATTATAATAAGGTGATATTTACACTATCTAATGGGGACCCCCAGATAAAAATTTGTGAGGATTATAGTAATGACAAAATGTATACGCATGCCGAGGCGATCAAAAAAGGTTTTGATATTCATCGCCGTAGTTTTCTTCGTTTTTACAGTAAATCAAGCTGCGTTGGCTATGAATGCAGGTATTACTATACAAACCGACAGGGGCGGCTATGCTGGCACTCAACCTCTAACCGAGCCCATTACAGATCAGTTGGACGTACATACGGATTCCGATGATAAGACAGAGATAATAAAGACCCTCAATTTACTGCAGGATGGAGACGTTCTTGTTCTATCGGTGCATTCCAACCCGAGTGTCTTCGCTATTGGTGGCGAAACGGTACAGTGGGGACGTTTTTGGGAGTATTTTGGTATTGAAAACCCCCCTAAACTGGGTATTGTCGTAGTTGGCGGATGTATGGCCAGGGAGTTCGAGGTTCAAGATGAAACAGAATACATCCCGGTAACCGATGAGGAGCAAAATTTTATACGAAGACATCTTAGCACCGGTGTTCTCTTCTTGCCCAAGGCAGAAGTCCATAAAGCAACGGCAATAAATGACATAAATGGTCTTCTCGGGTCTATACTGAAAGGAAAAAAGCTATCTGAGATCAATCTTCAGAATAGATGGAATTATGTAACTGCTCCTGAGGTAGATCGAGATAATATAAACTGGGAACGGAAAAATCTGGACTTCCTGAACTGTCTTTGTAAATGTTTAGAGCCCGAAGGTGGCCGGTTCAACTGCAGCTATAATACAACGGATCGGGGATGGTCGCCGTCGTGCAGGGATCTGAGCAATGGGCCTTGCATCTGTAAGGCGCATGGCTGTTTCAGGGCACCTCTTCCAACTGAAGGCGAGTGCTATGATAACTGCTATGAAACCTCCAGGACCGCCGAGGTCGCTCCCGGGGATGAAGAATAGTAAACGATGGCGGGGTCATGTACGTATCACCTATCGGCGAGAGATCGATCTCGGTGAGGATCCAAGGCGGGGTAAGGCTGGGTATATTCGTAGCTGGGTGCATTCACATAGCATGTCCTTCAGAAGAAGCTCGCCAACGTCACCTGCGTGGCGCCGCCGATCGTACCGGACTTTGCCTTCCATTCCCCTGGAGGCGTTCTGAGCCGCATCTCCATCTCCAGCAGAGCCTCCTCCATGCGCTCGAACCTCATGGGCGTCTCGGCCAAGGCGGCCCGGGCGGCCTCCCTGACAACCCAGACGCCCAAGGGAGCCCAGTAGCTCTCCGAGATCTCCCTCACCATTAGGACCGAGCCCTGCCTCTTCATGGCCGCCAGCCGCTCCAAAAGGGCAAGACGGGCGGCATAGTAGCCTCCGGCCAGGTGGCTGTAGCCCTTCTTCCCTCCCGGACCTTCACCGTCCGCCCCGATCCAGGTCTTGCCCGAAGACCAGACCGACCCGGACAGCCAGATCTCGATCAGCTCGTAGCTGTAGGCCCCGGGCGCTATGAGGACCTCGAAGCGGTTGCCCAACCACTCTCCCGAGTACAGAAGATACTCGTTGACCGAGGGCATCTCCAGTACCTTTCCGGTCAAGAGCTTCCCGGCCATGTCGTCGGAGGCGGTGATGGACCACCTGGTGGGCACCAGCTTTCTCTTTTTGCCCAGCAGGCCCAGGGAGAGGAAACGGGATATGTCGCCCACGTCCACCCCTGATGTATAAAGCTCGTGAGCGGCCTGGACCGCCTTGAGGTCGTCCTCCAGGATCCTGTCCACCTTGCGAGGCACGACGGGGTTGGTGGTGATCACCAGGTCCTCGATCGTGCCTACCGGCCCGGCGGGCATGAGCATCCCGTCGAAGCGGAGGACGCCTCGGGGAGGCTTGACGAAGGTGACCTCTGTTCCCACCGGGACAGAAGACATGGCTATCTCCTGGGCCTTCTGCAGGATCTTCCCCGGCGATTTGGCCTCCTTCACCCCGACTCTGGTGCTGGACCTCACCACCGATGACCGCAAAGCCACGATCACCCCCACATCCATCCCCAATAGGCCGGAACAATTCCGGTGCAGCTGGAGGTCCATATCCTGCTGGATGGGTATCATAGGACCTGCGCTCACCACGGGATACCCCTGCCTTCCCACGAAGACCTCCGGCGGAGAGTATCCTTCCACGCTCTTGCCCAGCTTGGGTAGGTTGGATATCTCCTTGAACCGCCTCAATATGGGACAGACCGGTCTGCCGCAGAACCCCCTCCCCTTGCAGAGGATGCACTGGTCCATCCTGTCCGGATACCGCTTTTATAGGATATAGGTCCTACCCTCGATCATGATCCTCAAAGACGAGCTGGTGCCAGCCATAGCCCAGGACGCGAAGACAGGGGAGGTCTTGATGCTGGCCTACATGAACCAGGAGGCTCTCGACAGAACCGTGAAAACAGGGAAGGCCCACTACTGGAGCAGATCGAGGAAGAAGCTCTGGCTGAAGGGCGAATCCTCGGGTCATGTTCAGACGGTGACGGATATCAGGATCGACTGCGACGAGGATGCCATCCTCCTCTTAGTGGAACAAAATGGAGGCGCCTGTCATATGGGTTACCGGTCCTGCTTCTACAGAACCCTAGACGGCGAAGTGGTTGGAGAGAAGGTCTTCGAGCCGGATGAAGTCTACAAGTAGAGTCCGGAGAGCCCAGGCCCGGTACCCCCTATCTGCCAACCCCCTGCTCAAGGCGACCGCGGTCGTAGAGGATAACAGGATCAAGATAGAGTCGAGCGGTCCTCTCGCGTACCTGCCCTTCATAAAGGCCGCGGCGAGGATGATGGACGACCAGGTCCCGGCTCTCGCAGGAGATGCGCTCCATCTCTCCACCTGGATCCCTCCCGTGCCCTGCAGGGCCTTCGATAGGCTGGTGAGGAGCTACCTCAAGTCATCCCTGAGGATAAGGACTCCAGACCAGGTCACCATATCCATAACCGAGGAGTGCCCCAACCGGTGTGCCCACTGCGCCCTCCCCGACACCGGTCACCACATGCGGCTGGAGCCAGAGCTGGTTGGAGACCTGATAGACCAGGTCCTGGACCTGGGCACCACCCTGGTGATATTCGACGGGGGCGAGCCCACCACCTACGAAGAGCTGCCGGAGCTGGTCGGCGCCGTCGACGATAGAGCCATATCTGCCATCTTCACCTCGGGAGCCGGTTTCACCGCGGAGCTTGCAAGGAAGCTGAAAGCCTCCGGGCTCTACGCGGTCAACGTCAGTCTGGACAGCCCGGTGGCAGAGGAACACGACTCGATGAGGGGACGGAGCGGAGCCTTTCATGATGCCGTGGAGGCGGCGAAGAACGCTCTGGAGGCAGGACTGCTGGTCGACCTCTACGTGGTTCTCCGGCGGGATAACGTCTCTCAGATGGAAGATTTTCACCGGCTGGCCAGGGCCCTGGGCGCTCATGAGCTCACATTCTTCGAGGTAGTCCCGGTGGGCAGATGGGAGGGAAAAACAGGCATCATCCTCTCGAAGGAGGACAAAAGATCCCTGGACCGTTTTCAGAAAAGCGCTCCTGCCCCTCGGGTATTCTCTGTGCCATCCGCCCTCGACAAGTTCGGATGTTTCGCCGGCCGGAACTGGATGCACATAACGCCCTCCGGGGAGGTCTACCCCTGTGCATGTCTTCCCCGGGGGGTGGGCAACGTCATGGAGGAGCCGATAAAGAATATATGGACACGGATGGCGAGACTCCCCTACGGGGGCCGCAAAAAATGTCCTCTGCGCTGAAAAAGATCAACATAGTTTGTCATCAGCGAGTAAATCCACCCTTCTGTCGGATTTGCCCGGAGTACACAATGTTATATGTCATATAAAATAAGAAAAACTTCCATAAAATTTGTACACCATTTACATAAGTTGAATGAAGATCTGTTTCAATAATGTTGCAAGTTGGCCCCATGCACCCACAATAATCGTTAACAAATCTCCAATCGGCGATCGTGCAATCAATACATATATATTCGTTAATGATGAACGATGCCCGATCGAGATGGAACTCACACAAGTACAAACGGGTATATTAACCGCCCTGATAAATATTCAACGCAAAGAGGAGCGAGCCATCAAGGGCGAAGAGATCGCCGATATGATAGATCGCAACCCCGGGACCGTCAGAAACCAGATGCAGTCTCTGAAAGCCCTCCGGTTGGTGGAAGGAGTTCCCGGCCCCAAAGGAGGCTACCGGGCCACAGCCGACGCCTACGAGGTGCTCGACCTGGTCACCAACGAGAACGAAGTCGACGTGCCGGTATCCAAGAACGGATCAGTCGTGGAGGGCGTCTCTGCCAGCAAGATAAGCTTGGTCACGGTCATGAACCCAAACACCTGTAACGGGGTCGTTAATATTATCGGGAACGCAAAGGATTTCAGTATAGGGGACGATATCGAGATCGGCCCTACCCCGGTGAACAAGCTTTACATCCGAGGTTCGATCGTGGGAAGGGACGACATCGCCAACCGGCTGATCTTCGACATAAACAAGATGATAGCATTCCCCAAGGATGCGGTGAGAACCGTGGCCCGCCAGGCGATTATCATCGACGCGGAGACCTCCCTACGGGATGCGGCTCGCACGATGCTGAACGCCAAGGCACAAGAGGCTCTGGTAGAGGAAGCCGGTCTCCGCTGCGGCCTAATCAATCTGACCGACGTAGCCAGAGCGGCGGTCGATGGCAGAACAAATCAAGCCGTAAAGGAATTCATGTCCAGAGAGTTCCTTCATATCGATGCCGACGATCTGGTCTACAACGCCATAAACAAGCTAGACGATGCCGGTGCGGACCAGCTCGTGGTCATCGATTCTGGGGTGCCATGGGGGGTCGTGAGTGCCAAAGATCTGATACGCACCTTGATCCAGATCTAGGAGATCTCTGTGCCTGTGTGGCCCCCCTCAAACGCTTTTTTCAAGTTTTTTGCATCTCCATAGACCACAACGGTAGGGATGGAGCTGCGCTCGATGATCTTCGCCGCCAGCGGATCCACGGGCGACCTGGACCCTGCCCGGAGCCGGGTCCCCATGGATATGCTGACCAGCTCTGCGGGGGTCATCCGGCTGATCTTTTGAGCACCGGGGTCGATGTTGGGGTCTGCGGAATATACCCCGTCTACCGAGGTGACGACTATCAGCTTTTTGGCGTGGACGTACTCGGCCAGTAAGGCGGCCACCGCGTCGGTGGTCTGGCCCGGTTGCATCCCCCCCAGGACCACGATCTTCCCTCCTGCGGAGAGTTCCAGAGCACGAGGATAGGTCTCCGCCGGTTCGGGTGCCGCGAACTCGCCCAGGGCGGCGATGAGGATCTTGGCGTTGAGCCTGGTGACACCGATCCCCAACAGGTCGCAGAAGGACTCTGCCGCCCCCAGGGAGCGGGCAGTTTCGATGTAATCTCTGGCGATCTTGCCTCCACCCACCACCACGTAGACCTGATGATCTCTGGCGATCTGCTTGAGATTTGCGGCAAACTTTTGGATCCCCTGGAGGCTCTGCTGGTAGAGGACGGAACCTCCCAGCGAGTATACTAGCGTCATGTCTAGCGTCATGTAACAGAATGACTAAAAAATAAGGTTTGGGGTCGTTCACAGCTTGTCAAGGGACACGGCGATCTCATCGAAGATCTCGGTGATCTCACCAGCGCCGTTTATACTGGCGATGATGCCCGCCGTGTTGTAGTAGTCTATCAGCGGCTGGGTCTGCGTCTTATAGACCTCCAGCCTGTTGAGGATAGCCTCCTCCTTGTCGTCGCCCCTGTGGTAAAGCTCGCCGCCACAAACGTCACAGATCCCCTCTTTCTTGGGGGGGTTGAACTTGAGGTGGTAGCTAACACCGCACTGGCACATCCTTCTGCCGCCCAGCCTCTTTACCAGCTCGTCGTCGGGAACGTTTATGTTGACGACTACGTCTATCTTCTGGCCCAGCTCGGGAAGGATCTTATCCATTGCCTCTGCCTGGGGGGTGGTACGGGGATAACCGTCCAGCATGTAACCTCCGGCCACATCGGGCTTGGCGAGGCGGTCCTTGATTATGTTGATTAGCAGCTCGTCCGGAACAAGCTTGCCTGCGTCCATGTACGTCTTCGCTTCCTTGCCCAGATCGGTGCCGCCTCTGACGTTTTCTCTCAGGATGTCACCTGTGGAGATGTGGACCACGCCATACTTCTCTGCGATCATCTTGGCCTGAGTGCCCTTTCCAGATCCTGGTGGACCGAGTAATACTATGTTCATATCATCCCTCCGTTTCAAATAACAAGCAACGCATGGCGTCGGTCTCCTGATAGTCTCAGTTTTCAGGATGAGCCGGGAACCTTCACGTAGCCGATCAGATGTACAGATCGTTGCTTGCGTCTTACAGAGGTTACTTCTCTATTACGTTAAAAAACCTTTCTGCAGAGGATGGTATCCGAAGATCATATCAGAGACGCCAGGGCCATCATGCCTCCTGCACAGAGGGGGATGGTGAGGTTATCGTCGATCGACTTTCTGCGGTAGGATATGGGCACAGCATCCGCCACGGTGGCTCCTGCGGCCCCGGCCAGATAGACCGGAAATGAGAGGCCGGTCAGCCCTGAGGACAGGTAACCCACTATGAGACAGACGCCTAAGATGGTCAGCATCACCGGCAAGGGCTTGAGTCGTCTCCCGCCCTCGACACGTACGTTGGAGCCTCTGATCGCCGAGCCCGCCATCCCGCTGGCTGCGTCCCCAAGAGAGAGCATGAGGAGGGCGGTCAGGGCGATCATGGGCTCGAATACGAGAACGGTGAGCAGTGATCCCAATATGTAGTAAATATAACCTGCCACCCGGTTTCTCTCATGATCTCTCACCGCGGGCATCCTGATCTTACCCCGCAGCCGCTCCCGTTCCAGGATGAGACCGACGACCAGGGCCAGGCCGACCAAAACAGCGGTGATGTCCCTCCCCAGGAGGAGGAGAGACACGGGTACGGTGAGGCCGGTGAGATGGATCAGCTTCCTCTCCGCCTCTCTCTTCAGGACGGGCCGCATATCGGGAAGCATCACGACCGCAGAGGGACGCCGGCCTCGCCGAACTCCAGCTCCTCTCTCAGAAGGGCCGGGATCGTATCGGGCAGCTGGTCAACGCCCGCCCTGACCTGGGCCATGGAGTCTCGATCTCTGATGGTGACGGTCTTGTCTTCCAGGGTCTCGTAATCCACGGTGATGGAGTAGGGGGTGCCCACCTCGTCGTTCCGCCGGTACCTTCTGCCGATGCTTCCCGATGAGTCGTACTCCACGTAGATCCCCCGCGCCTTCAGCGCATCAGTGATCTCCTTGGCAGGGGCCATCAGCTCGTCTTTATCCATCAGGGGCAGGACCGCCACCTGGATGGGGACCACCTTCGGCCGGAGCTTGAGGACCGTCCGGGTCTCCTCATCCACCATCTCTTCATAGCAGGAATGTTCCAATACCGTGTAGAGGATCCGGTCTATGCCAAAGGAAGGTTCTATCACATGAGGAACGATCTCCTCGCCCCGGATCGTCTCTTCCACCATCTCGAAGGATACCAGGTCTGACCCGATCTCCACCGTCTCGCCGTCCACCACAACAGAGATGGTCTCTTTTTCCAGCTCCTCCGCATCCAGAGACTTGAGGGCCTCAGCCACCGCCTTGGCCTTGTTTCTGAAGATGGGGCCGAGTTTCTTCATGTCGGGTTTGACCACCAGTTTCTCCTCTCGCCTGGGCTTGTCGAAGGGCACGAAGACCGTAAGGTTAGTCCGGCTCTGGGCCATATGCGACCGGAGATCGTAATCGGTCCGGTCGGCCACCCCCACCAGCTCGATCCAGCCGAAACGCTCCAGAGAAGCCTCGGCGTCCCAGCAGTCTGCCGCGTAGTGGGCCATCTCGTCTTTTTTGTGCTGTCTGAACCGGAGACGGTCGCGGGAGAGGCCTGCCTCCATGAGGAACTGGTAGGTGCGGGCCACGTAGTAGGCGAGAATCTGGTGAGCGATGATCCCCTTATCCACCGCCTCCTTGATGGTCATCTCCCGAGGCTGGCCGCCCTCTTTTTCCTGGTCCTCTTCCGAGTAAAGGATCAGCTTCAGGTCTTCCACCTCGTCGAACCGGGGGTGAGACTTATCCTTGGGGTTGATGAATATCTCGGCCTCTGCCTGAGAGAACTCTCTCAGACGGATCACCCCTTGTCGGGGCGATATCTCGTTTCTGTAGGATTTTCCTATCTGGACCGCGCCGAAGGGTAGGCGGTCGCGGTAGTAGCGCAATAGCCTGGGGAAGTTTATGAACATCCCCTGGGCCGTTTCGGGACGGAGGTAGCCCGCCTGCTTGGATCCTGGCCCGATAGTGGTCTTGAACATGAGGTTGAACTCGTAGATCTGAGAAAGGTCGCCGCTGCACTCGGGACAGAATATATCGTTCTCCTTGATCACGGTGTAGATCTCTTCGCCGGAAAGAGCGTCGGGCACCTCTATGATGTGTTTTATCAGATGATCTGCCCGGTAGATCTCACCGCATTCCTTGCATTCGGTCAGAGGATCGGAAAAACCGCTCAGGTGGCCGGAGGCCACGTAGATCTCTTCTACCCCGATTGTGGGGCATTCTATCTCGCAGAAGCCTTCCTTGATGACGAAGAACTCTCTCCACAGGTCTTCGATCTTCCTCTTGAGCGGTGCACCCAGGGGACCGTAATCGTAGAAGCCTGCCGCACCGCCGTAAAGCTCGAAGGCGGGCCAGATGAAGCCCCGCCGTCTGGCGAGGGCGATTACCTTCTCGTACTTATCCATAGACCAGTCCTCGATGGATAGATCACGGAGGATCATTTAACCTTTATCGTCTCCGAGGATAACATCTCCGGAAAAAGATCCGGGCGGCAACGTGGTCTGATGCCCGCGGGCGCTCGTCCGGGTCCGTGTAGCGCGGGTCCAGGATACGGTCGACCAGGACGAGGCGACCACCAAAAGAAGGTGCTCGTAATTGTGGCGGAAAACCGATAGAGTTTTTAAGGGGCTCCGATAAATACCGGTTAAAGGGTGTATATATGAACAGAATTGTGCAGTGTGGGTTAGTAGCCGGATTGTTGATATTCGGTGCGATGAGTGTGGGGAGTGCAGCAGACGAGAACGCACCTGTGTTCTCGGATGACTACAGACAAGGCTTTTATGATGCTGGCTACTATTTAGGTCAGGCGAATGCGATAGGGGGCAGCCTAGCACAATTTTACTTTGCGCTGGGTGGCGAAGAGGCCGTAATAACAGAAGATAACAAGGAAATGGTAGATTACTACAACAATGAGACACGTGGTTTCAACCAGGAAGTAGTTCCCTTCGTAAACGGCATGATCGTCCAGATCTTTGGCGAAGATGATAACGTGACTTCGGTCCTCACCCTGCGAGAACTCCCGCTCATAAGCTGATTTCTTGTAGTACATAAAGTATAACTTTATGTGCTCAAGTAAATGTGAGCGTAAGCGAACATTTTCTTGTTAGGATATGCCCCGACCAAAGGTTATCGGGGCCTGTTTTTCATTTCTGTTCGCCCGCCCCCGTCAAAGGCCTATGGAAGATCACGGGTCCGGGGCATATAATTAATATATCGAGAGAGCCAAGACCACGTCCATGGATACGAAGAGAGTCTTGATATCCACCGCGCTGGGTCTCCTCTTCGGGGGCATATGCACATACGGGTCTGTGGACCACATCCCCGGCGAGCTGCCTATGGTGCCCATCTGCCCATCCTGGCCTCCATCTTCTACAACAGGGTCATTCTGGGCTTCGTGATCGGTATCGCGGACGGCATAGAGATCTCTCCGGCGCTGAGAGGGGCGGTATTGGGTCTTATCGTGAGCGCCGCCATAGCGATCCCCACAGGAGTCATAGAAAGCGCGGCAGTCATCATCGCGGCGGGCATCGTCTACGGGATCATCATCGACGTGGTGGCGACGAAGGCGTCTTAGAATAATAAATTCGCATATTTTAATTTTTGTTGATCGCCTGTGATCCCGACCGCCAGGGCCGATCCGTCGGATCTTCGTCGTCTCCAATCAAACCCCTTAAATCCGAAGAAACAAAACCTCATAGCAAAGGTGTCAACCAACCATGAAAAGAAAATGGCAACAAGATCGCGGGTTACAGTTCAGGATGATCTTCACGATGTTTCTCCTGGCCCTGGTCTACCTCACATTCCTGGCCTTCCTGGCCTACCAGGGCGCGGGCATGATGACCATGCTCATATTCGTGGGCGGGTTCATGCTCTTGCAGTACTTCTACTCGGACCGGCTCGTCCTGATGACCACCGGCGCCAAGATCGTCTCCGAGAGCGAAGAGCCCGAACTCCACCAGATGATCTCCAGGCTCTGCGCCATCGCCGACCTGCCCAAGCCCAGGGTGGCCGTGGTGGACTCGCCCATGCCCAACGCCTTCGCCACCGGCCGGAACCCAAACAACGCCGTGGTGGCGGTGACCACGGGGATAAGGCGCCAGCTAAACAGGAGCGAGCTGGAGGCGGTCTTGGCCCACGAGCTGAGCCACGTGAAGAATAGGGACGTTATGGTGATGACCATCGCCAGCTTCCTCTCCACGATAGCCTTCTTCTTCGTGCGGTACGCTCTCATCTTCGGTGGAGGTGGAGGCGGCCGCAGAGAAGGTGGCGGAGGCATCATCATCGCCTGGATAGCCTCGATCATCGTCTGGATCGTGAGCTCCCTCTTGATCCGCGCCCTCTCCAGGTACAGAGAGTTCGCCGCAGACCGGGGCTCGGCGGTGATCACCGGCCAACCTTCTAACCTGGCCTCGGCGCTGATGAAGATCAGCGGGGTGATGACCAAAATACCCGACGACGACCTCAGAAAGGTCGAGGGGATGAACGCCTTCTTCATCATCCCCGCGATCTCCAAATCCTCCATAATGAACCTATTCTCCACCCACCCCTCGGTGGAGAAACGGATCGCCGCTCTGGAGAAGATAGAACAAGAGATGGAGACTCTATGAGGTTTCTGGACGCCATCCTGGGCAAGAGCAGCCTGCCGAAGGCGAAGACGGAGAAGCTCTTCGCCATCTCCACCGCCAGCATAACCCTGGAGACGAGCCTGGGCTTCCGACCAGGTGGTGCGGCAGGCATCTGCTTCAAGCCCATCGAGTCCTCCAGGTACGATACTGCTCGCAGAGAGATCGAGGACCTGCTCCAGTACAGCTGCCGGGAGACGGGGACGAGATACCGGGTCCAGAAAGACGATTACGATTTCCTGTGGGTGGTGCTCGAAGACCCCGAGTTCGAAGACCTTGTGACAAACATCCACCTGGTGAGCCAGACCCTCGTAGAGCACGGGTTCGGGGAACAGCTCCTCTGCGCCATATACCGCTTCACGGGCAAAAGGGAGGTCTACTGGGTCTACAACTTCAAGAGCGGCAGTTACTACCCCTTCGCCCCAAAAGGCGATAATAAAAGAGACAACGCCCTGGAGTTCAGGCTCCGGTCCCTTATGGACTCCGAGCTTCCCATTGAAAAGAACGTAGAGAAGTGGTACCCCCTCTGGGGCATCCCTCTCTAGTCCTCGATCAGGCCGCTCCCGCCGAAGATCTTCTCCGCCTCTTCTAAGGTTAGGTCCCCGGGAGGCACGATCAGGTCCGACTCCACGATCTCCTCCGGGTCGAGGGGGGTTCCCTTCTCCTTCACGGCAGATATGAGCCTGGCCAGCTCGTTCTTGTAGCCGCCTTCGTCCTCTTTTGCCACAAGATCTACGATCCGGTTGTCGATAACGTTCAGCTCGTCCAGAATGCTGCTGGGCACCCGATACTGCCCCTCGCCCATGATCCTGATGATCATCTTCCTTCCTCCGCCTTCAGCCTGGCCAGCTCGGAGTCTACGCCGCCGGCCGCTCTGATCTTGGCCAGCTCCGCATCGATATCATCGCCGCTTCCCATGACCTCTTCCAGGGTCCCCGCATCCATAAGCTCGTCCAGGGCCGCAGACCGCGCCTTCATAGTCTCGGTCTTCTCTTCGGCCCTCTGGACGGCCATCCCCACATCGGCCATCTCCTCGCCGATCCCGGTCACCGCCTCGGATACCTTTACCTGGGCCTCGGCCGCCGAGTACTGCGCCTTGATGGTCTCCTTCCGGGTCCTGAAGATCTCCACCTTGGTAGATAGACGTCTCTCGGTAGCCACCAGCTTCGCCTGTTCTCCCTCTAGATCGGCTATCTGCCGGTCCAGGTCGTCGGCCTGTGATTGGAGGGCGTTCTTACGTTCCAGGGCAGACCTGGCCAGGTCCTCCCTATCCAACCGGATCGCTTCTTTTGCCTGGTCGTCCAGCCGGTCCATGCTCTGCATAAGCTTCGCCTTCTGGAGCTCCAGCCGCTTCTTCGAGGTGGTGACCTCCGCCACACCCCGCTTGACCTTCTGCAAGACCTCTAACTGCTTCTGGTAGGAGTAATCCAGCGTCTCTGCCGGATCTTCCATCCTGTCCACCATCCGGTTCATCTTCGACTTCATTACAGTGCCCATCCGGTTGAGTAATCCCATACCATCACCTCGGCCCAGGTTTGCACCCTCATTAAAAAGATAGTTGGCGGTCGACGACCCGGAAAGATGCCCGGTCATTTGAAGAAGAGCTCTTTGTCCACCTCAAACTTGCCGTTCAGCATCATCCCGGTCTTGAGGTTCCGGTTGAACCCAAACCTCGTGGCGTCGAGGTTCCACCTCCCCTTGAACTCGCTCGTAACGTTAAAAGAGGTCGAGTTGGGAGATATGCTGAAGTTGTCCCTCCCTTTATAAGTAGTGGCAATGTTGATGTTGGATATGTCTATGTTCTTCCCGCTGAATACCGGTGAAGACTCCATATGCTGGACGTTGACCAGCAACCCCTTGGGGAGCTCGATCATCCGATCGACGGTCTGAAAAACGCCATCGCTACCGTTAATCCTGCCGACTGCGGTGTAGTCTATCGAACCCTCTCCGTAGATCACCTCGCTGTGGCTGATCCCCGTCTCCCTGCTGAAAGCGGTGTTGACGATCTTGGTTTGACCATGACCGCTGACCGTAATGGAGCTGGTCATACACCCATCCCCGAAGGCTGCAGAGAGCGAGAACGTCGCTACCATGAAGAACAGAATGACGATCGCGCCCTTCATACGATTCCCAGTTGGTTTATTTCCGGCATACACTTTAAACTTTTCCGTAGTACATAAAGTATAACTTTATGTGCTCAAGTAAATGCGAGCGCAAGCGAGCATCTTCTTGTTGTATATAATGTACAATATTGTATACGCCGAGTAAATCCTGCTGACGGGATGATTTACTCGTTAGGCATCCTCCGCGAAACGGCCTTCGCTTGTGGAGAGCATTTATCAGCCTTCAGCACGTGGTGGGGTGCGTGTACCTGGATTACTTCCCTTACGAATCGCTCAGGCCTTACCAGGACGCGATGCTGGACGGGGTCTACGACGCCGTAAGTGTGGGCGATCACGTGGTATTCATGGTCGACGCCCCTACTGGCAGCGGCAAGACCAGCTGCATCTCGGCAGCCCTGGCAGCGGCCCCGGGCAAGATCGTGGTGGTGGTGAGGACGGTCAGCCAGATAGACATCTACCTGAACGAGATCGAGAAGATCTGGTCCAATACCAGGCATCGTCCCCAGATATCCTACATGGTAGGCAAATTGAAGACCTGCCCTCTGGCAGGGGAGTTCAAGGGAGAGAGCGTTTACGCGGGATGCGCCAGGATGCGAGAGTGGACCAAGAACTACATGAGCAACAAGCTCCGGCAATCCCAGGGGCGGGTCTACGATCCCTCGCGAGACAAAACGCTGCCCATAGAGACCTCTGAGTACCGCACCTTCTGTCCCTACTACCTGATGAGCAGGGAGGCCTTCGACCTGAACGGCAAGGCGCATTTCAGGCATTCCGGCCTCTTGCTGGACGTGGCCGATGAGCTGAGAGAGGAGATCAGGTCACCGGACGAGCTTCTCCACTCCTGCAAGGGGGTATGCCCTTACGAGATCATGAGCGTCTCTGCCAGGAGCAGTGACGTGGTCATCATGAACTACTCTCATATCTTCAGCCCGGACTTCCAGGAGGTCATATTCGACTGGCTGGAGCTGGACCGGGCAAGCCTGACCCTATTCGTGGACGAGGCCCACAACCTGGGAGATGCGGTCAGGGCGCTCAACACCAGGCGCCTGACCCTCAGGATGATCGACCTGGCAGAGCGGGAGATGGAGAGGTACGAGGCGGTCATGGGCCAGGCCAAGCTCCAGGAGTCGAGGCTCGAGGCCTCTTCCAGGCTGAGAGGGGTGGAGGTGATCAAGACCTTTCTCCCCCGGCTCAGAAAGTACATCCTCAGCCGCCAGTCCAGGATGCAGGAGGGAGAAGAGCTCCTGGACGCCGACCTCTTCAGGACGTTCCTCTACCAGGATATCGAAGATGTTGACGAGGCCCTCTCCACGGCCTCTGAGGTGGTGGTGGCCGTGGCCGAGCTGAAGCTGGCCGAGGGCGACAGGGAGAACCTCCAGGGCGAGCTGGAGCCAAACCTGGCCCAGGTCATCCTCTTCCTCAGGGACATGGAAATCGCGGAGACCGATCAGGCCTACCAGAGGAGGATCGCGACGAGCGGAACCGGTGATATGAAGCGGACCTGGCTGGAGGTGAACAACATCGATCCTGCCCCGGTCATAAGACGGATCGTCGACAACATCAACGCCACGGTGATGCTCAGCGGGACCCTCTCGCCCCTGGACGCCTACGAGCTCTACTTCCTCGGCGAGGCGGAGCGGGCCAGGAAGATCAGCCTGCTCAACCCCTTCCCAGCAGAGAACAGGCTCCTGATGGCCGCGGAGAAGGCCACCACCCAGCTGGAGAAGAGGGAGGAGGCCGAGAACCGGCGAGAGATCGTCGGGCACATAGAGGCGATGATCGAGAAGGTTCCCGGGAACGTGGCCGTCTTCTTCACATCATACTCCATGATGAACCAGTACCGGAAGGTCTGTCACCAGGCCGCCCGGAAGGTGAAAAAGAGGCTCTACCTGGAGCCCAGGGGCGCAGAAGACGTCCCCCAGGTCCTGGGCGACTTCTTCCGGGACGGCAAAAGAGGGGGTGCGGTGCTCCTGGGTGTCTCGGGAGGGAAGCTGGCCGAGGGCATAGATTACAAAGGCGAGGCCCTGAGCGGTGTGGTCGTCGTGGGTCTGCCTCTGGGTTTCTACAACGAGATCCAACGAGAGATCAACGCCTACTACGTCAGGAAGTACGGCCAGGAGAAAGGCATGCTGATCGCCTACACCCTGCCCGCCATCAACCGGGCTCTCCAGGGTGCGGGACGGGTGATCAGGGACGCCTCCGAGATGGGAGTGATCCTCTTCTGCGACCGGAGGTTTGTGACCAGCGATCGGAACGGGGTGAGGCGGTACCTCCCTCCCTGGATCAAGGAGGAACTGATAGTCACCGATGCCCTGAAGTGCAGAGATCTCATAGAGGCAAAAGAAGACGAGTGGGAAGAAAGTCGGTCAGCCTGACCTGACCGGTCCCCGGTCCGCCGGATCCAGGTCTGCGACCTCGACCAGCCTCAGAGGGATGGATCTCAGGGTTTTTCCGATCATGGACTTGGCTATCCGGGCGGCATGCTCTTCACCATCTGCATCGTAGACCTTTATCTCGAATAGGAGACCCACAAGCGCGGTTCCGGCCACCAAAAATACGCCGTCGAGAGATTCGTCGCAGTTGGGGCAGACCGTCTGGCCCACCTCCACCTCTACGAATTCCAGCTTATTCTTGTTCAGCCTCTTGCCCGACTCGGAGATGGCCACACCGATGGCATCGTCCACCGATTTGACGTCTCTGACCAGCCAGGCACCTTCCAGAAGGACCTTGAAGTTTGGCATCTCCCCCAGGTTAGATTGTAATGAGATATCTAGGTTTGGGGGGTCAATCCTCCCCGCGCCCCGGTCTGAACCGCTCCGATAGCTCTATGACGTTCGTCCTCCCCCATTCTTTCTTGGTTACGATCTTCCTCCGTTCCAGAGATATGATGATCCCGGTAAGCGAGGATTTCGGAATCCCTGTCTCGTATCGGATCTCCGCCTGGGTCATCCGCCCCTGGTGATCGATCAGAGCGTCCAGGACGGACCTTTCTCGCTCCGTCAGCGTCTCCATCACCGCCGCCATCTCGCTGGTGATCTCGATCTCCGCCCCCTTTTCCCCCTCCTCCTCCGCCTTCGCCCCACCGGTCGGTCGATCCTGAGCCGCCGTCTCCTGGCCGGGCCCGGTCTCTCTCTTCGTTCTCGTTCTGATCGTGACCGCGGCGATGATGGCCAGCAGGACCAGTATGAGGACGGCGGCGGATATCGGAGGATAGATGGAGCGCTCATCGGCTTCGACGCTCAGGAGAGGCTGCTGGTAGCTGATGGTGGTGGTAGGACTCTCCACCTCGTATCCGTAAAACTCCACGACGAAGGAGTCGTTGGATGCGGAGACCAGGTACTCGAGATCTTCAGAGCCGTCGATTTTGACCAGCTTGACGTCGGTGGGGAGATAGAAGGTCGTATGATACTCGTCGTAGTAGGCCCCGGTGGCGAACCTGATCGACCACTCGTCACCCTCCTTCCAGGTCAGGGAGTTGGTGATGGCGTAGAGCTGATCTGTATCGTTCTCGTACTCGTACTGAGATGTCTCTAAGAAGGATAGACCATCGATCTCTTCTGCGTATCCGGTCACGAAGGCCTTGCCCGTATCGTCTACGTAGATGTCCAGGGTAAGCTCTTTCGGGTCGGCGCCATCGTCGAGGGCGCAACCGTTGTTTCCCAGGATGAAAACGGCGGTTATGATCATGAAGAGCCGAGATAAGCTCGGGTTATCGATCGTCGTCATCTATCTCCTGTCATAGAGCTTGGATTCTTGTCGGCATTAGATGACGAATATATTTAACCCTGCTGACGTGGGATCTGTGGCCAGGATCGGATGGGGTAGGGGCGAGCGTTCGTCTCGGGATGCGTGGTGAAGAGGGGGGGCTCGGCGCGAATTTATTCGTATACTCGTTACACTGCCTTGAGATCTGATGCATGATTCAACAATAAGGCACCATTTTCTGCAATCACTTCAATACCTATTCCCCACAAAAGAAGGCAATACGGCAATCACACATAGCACGGCCGCCAGTACAATGGTCACCCCGGAAGCTATTGCAAGCGCCGACGAACCGGTGTTACCAACCGTGTTCCACAAAGCTGGGGCTACCGCCTGCAGGAACAGCATAATAGAAGCAAGTGAAGCACCCAGAGCCATCCCGAAGTGTCGAGCCTTTCCACTGAATTTGTTATTTTTATTTTAGATTCGATAAATTTTTTATATGTCCTTGGAATTGATTCAAATTCGGGTCCCGACTTAGGTGAGGTCGTTGGGACCGTTTCTAGATCCATCTTGCTCAGGTCCAGATCGCCTCTGATGATCCCACCCTTCGACCACTACGTCCTTGCCCCTCACGATCATCTCCAGTATCTCCTCGGCCTTGACAATTCTGCACTCTTCATCTCCCGTCCTTCTCACCCCCACAAAAATTCGCGCCCGGCTATTTCTCGATTTCGTCGGCTCCGGCTTTCCCAACGCTCACGCCGCCCAGGGAGCGAGGTCGGCGAAAACTGCTAAGAGTCCTTATGTGAACCCCTGACACTCCAATTAGAGCCCCCGTTGAAATGATAACCAGCATCATCAAGCACACCAAGGTTTGAGCCTTTTTATAGCAAGCTCGAAGTTCCCAATATTTTTTCACCACCTCTTCAAGGGCCAAGAGCTTAATAAATAATAGCATCCTTAAGCATGACAAAATGAACCCAAGTCAGGCCGTGTACAAAGGCATGAAGCGCGCAGGGATAGACTTCGCAACCAGCGTGCCCTGCATCAATCTGCAGGACCTCCTCGGCCTGGTGGAGTCCGACCCGGAGATCATACACGTCCCGGTGACGAGAGAAGAAGAGGGCGCAGGCATCTGTGCGGGCGCTTATATGGGCGGCAAGAAGCCGGCGCTCATGATGCAGAACTCCGGTCTTGGGAATTGCATCAACGCACTGGCCTCTCTGGATGAGCTCTACGAGATACCACTGCTGATGATAATCTCTCATCGTGGCGGCAAGGGCGAGACGATCGTGGGCCAGGTTCCCATGGGCGGACGGACGCCCCGTCTGTTGGACGCGATGGAGATTGCGTGGTTCGCGCCCTCGCCGGCGGAGGCGGAGGATACCGTGGCCCAGGCCTGGGACGAAGCAGAGGCCGGGGGGAGGCCCGCGGCGGTGCTGCTGGATATCGAGTTCTGGAGGTCGGAATGATGAAACGGATAGAAGCCATAGAGGCGGTGGCTCAGGAGGCCGAGGCCCAGGGCGCTCTGCTGATAGGCAACATAGGATCCCCGTCCAGGGAGCTATACGCCGTCCACGACTCTCCGGCCAACTTCTACATGTTGGGGTCGATGGGGCTTGCCTCCTCCATCGGGCTGGGCCTGGCCCTGGCCCGGCCGGACCGGAGGATCATGGCCCTGGACGGTGACGGCGCCGTCCTGATGAACCTGGGCACTTTGGCGACTATAGCCGACCAGGCGCCCGAGAACTATCTTCTGGTCATACTGGACAACGGCTGCTACGGGTCCACGGGATGCCAGCCCACCTGCACATGCCAGAAGGCCGACCTGGCCGAGATCGCGAAGGGCGCGGGGATAGCCGATGTGAAGACCGCCACCACGCCAGAAGAACTTCGCATGGCGGTGCGCGGAACGGGCGCGGTCGTGGCCAGGGTCGAGGTGGGGAACGCCGAAGTTCCGGTGATCGACCTGACGCCCCAAGAGATCAGGGACCGGTTCATGGACGGATGCGCTCGGCCATCTCCGTGATCTCGAAAGATCGCACTGAAGTAGAGGTCTTCCTGAAAAAAGGGACACCTATGAGACATTTATAGTCCTGAACGCTAAGTTTGACACATATCCGATGCGCAAGACGATCCCAGCCCAAGAAAACGCTGACCTTGTAGCAGATGACTTCTTTGAGATGCTCCACTAAGGGGCCACCGGAAAATAAAGTGGAAAAATATATGTATGTGAATAGTGCCGGATAGCATCCGCCGTAGTTGAAATAATTCACAGGCAAGGGGCAAAATTCGATGACTTATTTTTCGGCAAAGCCTGAGTATCAAGTCTAACTTGACAATGTCACGTGGGACCCAAATTGAGGCTACTGGTATTTCATATATTTTGTAAATATAATGAGGTTTAAGTTCTTAGTCGTCATGCATCTATTGATTAAAACCATTATCAAGCGATTGATTCTGAGGGAGCTAAACACATACAATCTCCTTATTTCAACCGCGAATGAACGCTAATGAACGCTAATATTTTCTTTTAATTCGCG
>JAUWQF010000141.1 GCA_030611205.1 Methanothrix sp. | reverse complement strand
CCCGGTATAGTTGAACCCCCATTCGGGCAGCTGCCATCCGGGCGGCGGGCTCATCTCAGCTTCGAACTTGCCGATCACCACGACGGCGTTCGCATAGACGGGCTGGATCATCGCACCGCCGAACGAATAAGCCTCGATCCTGGCCCTGTTCACGAAGGTCCCACTCCTCTGAGCCTCGGCCACGTATTCTATTACTACCCACTCTCCCGCCGGTATATCGTTGAGCGTCCAGGTCACCACACCCAACTCGTACGACTCCGGCTCGACCGACGACCCCAAAAATGTCATGCCCACGGGAAGATCGTCCACGACCCGAGCCACCATCGTATCGTTGGCCAGGTTCTGTACCGTCAACCTGTACGACACGATGTTCGGCAAGACCGGATCCACGCTCGCGGTCTTGCTCACGAAGATCTCCCTCGGACAGCATGACAACCAGTCGACCTCCAGCACGGAGAAGTTCCTGGCAGTCACCTTCTTGCCATCGACCTCGGCGGTGACCTCTACACGGTTGATCAGCTCGCCGACGTACTCGGTCATGTTTAGCTTGAGATCGATGATCGCCTCACCACCGATCGGCAAGCTCACGAGATCCCATTCGGCATACGTGGACGTCAGCACCATTGGTCTTGCAGACGCTGCGACAAAGACCGTCCCCGGCGGGAAGGTATCCACCACGGATACCGGCGTCGTCCCGTCCCCCAACATCTTGTTCCCGTCGTTCAGGACGGTTATGGTGTAGTTCAGGATGGTAGACCCGGGTCGTTCGAAATCACCCACCTTGGTCACCGTGACGTGCGGACGGTCGTACTTGGGTATACCGCTGATGTGGACCTTCCTGGTGACACCGTAATCCCCGATGTAAACCTCGTCCAGATCGAGCATCACCTTCTCGAACGGCCCCGCCGAGCTGTTGGCGAGGAACGTTTTGTACCGAGCCCTGCCCGAGAACTCCGCCTCGGTATTCATCTGGTTCAGCCCCGAGGCTATGGTCTCCTTATCCAGCCGATCGGCATAGGTATACTCTTCGCCGATGAAACTGGTCTTCTCGACCTTGGACCACATCCCCTCTTTCCACTTCAAAGACTGGTTCAGATCCACACCGGCAATCAGGCTCTGGTTCGAAGGTCCATAAACCAGGCTAATGTCCTTGGCCATGTAGTTGGTATGGGTCCTGATTATCTCGTCGGACTCGTAAGACCCGGTACCGTACTCGTAACTCTTCTGGCTGTCCTTGATCCGTCTTTCGCCAGCCACGAACCCTGTACCCGTAGCAGACGAATCGTACTTCACGCTGGACCCGTACTCGTCGATCTTCTTGTAGACCCGGAAGCTCCCCGTATAGTCATCACTCGACTCGAATATGGGCGTATCCCGGGCCGTGGCGTTGGGATCGGCCTTCTTGAGAACACCGATATGCCCCATCCCGTCGAAGGTCACGTCGACCTCCAGGGTGGACCCGTTCTTGTCCAGCTCTATCCGAGAATTCCGGTCTATGCTGGTGGCGTAGTGGTACATCTCGCTTATGGACGCACCGGTCATCCTGTTCTTGGCACAGGCCTTCTCGGCCCACGGGGATGAGTAGTACACGGTCCGGTTCCTGTACAGCCCCAGGCTGGTGGGCGCATAGGTCGCAGAGACGTCCTTCTCCATGGAGATGGACTTGTTCTCCGTGAGCATCCTTATCCGCTCCTCGGTATCGTATTCGCCGCTGCCGTGCTCGCGGGTGTGGAGTTCGGTGCCGACATCGGTCACGGTCACGTACTCGTCGGCGCCCTCGCTGTTTAAAACGTCTGGGACACTCTTATTATTATAAGAAACGTTGACGTGGTTCTCGAGAACGTAAGACGGTGGCGCGGTAGAGTAGTCGCTGGCCACCTTGACGAACCCAACACCTGAGACGCCATGGTCCATATCGAACTCAAAATCCTGCATCTTCGGGGCCTTCACAACCAGGGTGATGTTCTTGCACGTTCCCAGAGGTATACTACCAAGGCTCCAGATTTGCCAGTTACTGCCCTTATCATCAGGCCACGGATCTGCAGATACGAACTCCACGTCCCGGCTGAAAACGTCGTGAACCGTCACGTTATTCCATCGTTCTTTTTTTGGACAGACCTCTATTATGTAGGTGATCTCATCCCCGCGCCTGACCGACTTCTGCAAGGCGGTCTTGTTCACCGCCGGCCCCCTCCTGTCGATGAGGATAACCAGGGCATCATCGGTATCGTTCACCTCATTTTCCAGAGGATCGATGCCCACAACGGTAGCGTTGTTCACCAGGGGACCTGGCAGGTCCTCGAAGAGGACGGTATAGTTCGCCACACCCGTCGTCACCTCGCCCGGCTCCAGGGTCGTCCTGTTCAGCACGATCGACCCCAACCTGTCGTCGGTCAGGTTGAGGTTCGTGATGACGGTGTTGCCGATATTCTCGACGATGTAGGTGTAAGTTATGGTCTCATTGACGTAGGCCTCGGTAGGATCGGCCGTCTTGATCAGGATGATCTCCGAGATGTACAACGGCACCAGGGCGTCATCGGTATCGTTTATCACATCGCCCAGAGGATCGGTACCCACAACGGTGGCGTTGTTCAGCAACGGCCCGGGCAGGTCCTCGAAGAGGACGGTATAGTTCGCCGTACCCGTCGCCACCTCGCCCGGCTTCAGGATCGTCCTGTTCAGCACGATCGGTCCCAGCTTATCGTCGGTCAGGTTGAGGTTATCGATCGTAGTCTTCCCGTTATTCTCGACGACGTAGGTGTAGGTCACGATATCGCCGACTGTAGCGACGGTCTCCGACGGCGTCTTATCCAACCTGAGATCGGAGAGATAGATGATCTCGACCCGGGCATCATCTGAATCGGTTACCGTCTCTCCCGTTGGATCGGTGCCCGTTACGTTAACCACGTTGTAGACGATGAACCGCTTCTCACGGGGTATGCCCGGAGTCTTCCGGTACTCCTTGCTGATATCGGTCCCGCTGGGATCGGTCACGACGATCAACGTATCCCCGGTCATGTAATCTACGACCGTATAGGTCTTGTAACCCATGCCAGGCTCGTTGTAATCTATCCTGAGCCCTTCCATCGTACCCTTGGACAGGTACGAGTCCGAGACCACGATGCCCGAGAATCCGTACTCGGTTGTCAGCACCGCGTCCGTCACAGGATCGTAGTATTCGGAACTGAGGATGGTACTCTCGTCGTCCTCCATCAGCAGGTCCAGATACTCACCGCTCACGGGGTCAGTATAGCTGTAGAGAGTGCAGCTCACCCCGTCGACGATCCGATGATCCAGGGTCAGTTGCGCACCTTCTTTATCGAACCCATCCCGCAGCTCGATCAACTTCTTCATCCCGATACCCAGCCGGACCTTCATCCATTCCAGCTTCTGGACAGCCTCTCCAGGCCCGCCGTCGGCCAGAACGTGGAGCATCTCGTCCGGAACACTGAGAACACCGAGAACACCCATCGGCGATGCCAGCTCGCTGACGTCCTCGTCGATATGGGCTATCAGGACGATATCGGTCGATTCGGCCGGGTCCAGGGGTCCTACGTTCGCCCACGTAACGGTCCAGGTCCCGTTGGCGTTCTCGACGAAGCTGTCAGGGACGGGGTCTGCCGAGACGTAGCTCATACCGGCAGGTATGGTGTCGACCACCTCGACAGGATTGAGGGGACTCTCGCCTTCGTTGGTTACCGTGATGTTGAAGGTCACGTTGGTGCAGGGTGTACCCGAGTCGGGCGATGCCGTCTTCACGACGCTTATCGCCGGCGGTCCGTACTCGGTGGGGACGCACCACCAATCGCTATCGCTTACGAGCCCGCCGCAGGGATCGGTAGCGTTGGCCAGGACGGTGTTCGTGATATTTTGGCCCATATCGTCCCACTTAACGGTGTACTCGAACGTCTTCGTCACGTAGGCACCGGGGTCCAGGCTATCTGCGAAGTGTTCCTCGTGGAGATCCAACCTATCGTCGGTGACGTTGACGGTGGTCAGGCTGACGTCGCCTTCGTTGGAGACGTTGATGGTGTAGGTGATGTTATCACCGGATCTGGCCGGGTTGTCGGGGCAGGGCCCGTAATCGGCGGTCTTGGTCACGGTAAGCACCGGGCTGAAGCCGGTAGGTACGCACCAGGTCGCGTCCACGTCTTCCAGCACCTTATCGCAGACGTCGGTGGCGTTGGCGGTGACGGTGTTATTGATGGTACCGCAGACGTCGTATTCGGTGACCTCGTGGGTGCCGGTATAGGTCCAGGTCTCGTTGGGTTCGAGCCAACCGTTGCCGTTGTTGTCACCGGTTGGGCCGGTCAGGTCGACGAGGCTGTCGGTGACGTTCACCTTGGTCACGTTGATGTCACCGGTGTTGGTGACCGTAATTGTGTAGGTGATGGTATCACCCGGCCCGGCAGGGTCGTGGGGACAGGGCCCATAATTTGCCTCTTTGGCGACCGAGATCGAGGAGCTGAACAGGATAGCGATAACGTAGGTCGCGTCCACGTCTTCCAGCACGTTGCCACAAGGGTCGGTGGCGTTGGCGGTCGCGTTGTTCACGATGGGACCGCAGAGGTCGCAACCGCCCACGGTGTGGGTCGGGTGGAAGCTCTCGGACTCGCCGGGGCCCAGGGAGGGTATCTGGGTCTGGAAATTGGTGAGGTCGTCGGTCACGTTGACCTTGTACAGCATGACGTCGCCGATGTTCTTAACGGTGATGTTGTACGTGATAACGGTACCAGGCTTGATGGGACCGGGAATGTGAGCGGTCTTTGTGATGCTGAGCGAGGCGTTGTAGTCTGTTGTGATCGTCCAGGAAACCTCATCCGAAGTTATGGTCTTATCGCAGTAATCAATACCGGTAGCGTAAGCCTTGTTCACCACGGACCCGTTACAGACATCCTCTTCGGTCACGGTACGGGTCGGGTCCGGCGTGACGGTCTCACACTGACCTGGAGTCAGAGCACCTAAACTGTGAGTACCTGTAAGGTTGTCATGAACTACCACGTTGTTTACCGTAAGGTCACCGTCGTTACAGACCTCGATCGTATAGGTGATTACGTCACCAGGACTGACAGGTCCTGTCGTGTCGGCGGTCTTTGTTATGTTGAGCGATGCGTTGTA
>JAUWQF010000058.1 GCA_030611205.1 Methanothrix sp. | reverse complement strand
TAGTGTCCTGTCATCTAAGTAATGTCGTAAAGACGACCGTCATTCTCGATGAGGATGGAAAGCTGTGTCCACCACGATGGGATAGACTTCTTCCACATTCATCGACGAGTCACCACCCTTCGCGTCTTCGCGTCTTCGCGTGCCCCATAATTTCTGCATCACGCGAAGGCGCGAAGACGCGAAGTCCCTCTCGTCGAAATGCATGCAAAACATATAAAATACCAGTAGCCCCGATTGAGGGTCCAACTGGATTCCCACCTTCGTGGGAGTGACGAGTGCATGATACGATATTTTACGCATGACTCGACACTACTCCGTTTTGCAAAAAGGTGGCCGGGTCGATATGGTGATATCAGTGGAGAGCGGCCTACTTTCCCATGAGAGGAATTCCGCACTTCGGGCAGGTCATCGAGCGACAGGGCACTCCTGCCGTCTTCTGCGCCTCGTACCCGCACTGAGGGCAGACACAGGCGGTGGGCGCCTGCCCTCTCCGCGCCCGGCCGCCTCTCGGCGTTGGTTCATCGGTCATCTTGTGATCCTCCTTTGGATCGAGTAATGCGGCTCATCATATAAAATTTGCTCAGGTAAATGTGAGCGTAAGCGAACATTTACTTGGTCGCGAAGGCCTCCTGCTCGATCTCCATGTTCAACCGGTACTGGATATCTCCCCTCAGTCGGTGGTCGCCCACAGGGTAGCATTCCTGGTGAGCAGCTCTTTGGTGATCATCCACCGGCAGGTATCTCCCTCTGCATAGGGTGTATTGGCCAGAGCGATGGGTTCCGGCATATCCGTTAGTGGACCTAATTTTCTGCATACTCCCATTCAGGGGGGAACGCCACACACTCAACGCCCCGCGTCTCGCACTCCTCCTTGAAGATCCTCACCGCCTCTTTTGCCGGTAGCCCCTCTGCCTCCAAGCCTCTTGCCCATCCCCTCGTCTCCTCCTGGAACGCGGCATACCAGCGCTCAGCCTCGTCCGGGGGCAGAGTGTAGAATATCACCCCGGTCTCGTTGATATCCTCCATCATCTCAAGGTAAACCTCTCTAGTCAGCCCTCCGGTGGTGCGGTAAGGATTCCGGCAGACATCCACTATGATGGGTTTAAGATCCTCGGGGATCGTCTCCCAGCTATCCTGATTCATAAAAACGCCTTCATCGACGCAGCCAAAGGTGGCAAGCGTCCCATACCCTACCACCTCGTAAAGGTTGTAGGAGAGAATCATTGGAGCGCAGGTGACTATCCCGTCCACGGTACCGTTCTCCACTGCCGTATACACATCAGCGAGCGGCATGAATACCGGCTCTGCGCCGATTGCCCTGATGCAACTGGTCTGCTGACCACCGGGGGTTCTTATATTGAGCCCCTTTGCGTCCTCCATAGTATGTACAGGCTTCTCGGTCCAGAGGTAGGAGCTGATGCATCCATTCAACTCGATAACTTTCACATCGGGAAACTCCCGGCGGAGGATACGGTCGTACATAACATTGCCTATTTCGGCAGCGGTATCTTTGCACTCAACAGAGGCAGGTAGCGAGAGTACGTCAGTAAGAGGAAAGCGCCCCGGCGTCCAGGTCAAAGTAGCATAGCCCATGTCGGAGATCCCCTCTGCGATCATATAATAACTGCCCGTCCCTGCGCCCGTGAACGTGCCGGCCAATATGATGTAGCTTATTCGACACTCGCTCCTATCCTTCAACTCCTCGATCATCGGTATCCAGACGGTTTGCATCTCTATGCTGTCTGGAAGATGCCATGTGCTGAACCGGATATGTACTGTCTCGCCACCAAGTGCTAAATTTTGCGCAGGCTGGCCCTCTTCATCATAACCGCTCACTGGCAAGAGGTCGTCAGCAGGTTGGGCAACGACGGTCACCATCGCCAGAACCAAAAGAAGGTTTATCGCAACGAGAAAAATTGTCAACTTCATCGCTTTTCGTTTCCCATCCACCATGTTATCATCCTCTCAATATTTATGTTAGGTATCAGGCCATCCCCCGCCTGAGTGGAGATGAATAGCTATTTTTGGTGTAGTACATAAAGTATGACTTTATGTACACACATGGAAGGGGTCAATACATAGATTACCAAAAAGGCTCAATGAAACACCGTACGATGTATTGACCCTTGAGCATATTCGCGTAGGCTTCTCTCCTGGATGCCAGCGCCGAATTGAGCCTTGCATGCCCCAGAAGAGTTCCCCGGCAGGTCTGCTCTGTACTGTGCACAGTGCACCCTCCAGGAGCCTGCCCGATGATACTTCTAGCATAAATAGATACCAATAAGGATAAGACGAGCACAGGTAAGATTTATAGGTTAAGGTATAAACCCTTACCAGAGAAAAGCCGAGAGGTATTTCGATGGAACTTGACGAGATGGCGAAATGTTTGAAAAACTCACTGGATCTGGAGTTCAACCCCGTGGGGATCGTCCTCTTCAGAAGAGAAGAAGATATCCCCGGCGATGTTGAGGAAGTCGAGGAACCGTACAGACACTGCCAGATGGTCTTGGGCGCGAGCAGGGATGGGAAGACCTATTTCGCCCGTAAGGACACCCACAGCTGTAAAGGAGGAGCCACCGGACTTGGCCTGATAGACTGGCCCCCGAACATAAGTTCTGGAAACCTCTACCGTTCAAAGCTGAATAAGAACATAACCCAGGGCGTAGCTCGCAGAGTGGTCTCCGAGATGCCATGTCCTGCGCCAGGGAGCACCGTCGCAACGCTCATCGGACCCTTGAAAGATCTGAAGGTAACCCCCGACGTCATAGTATTCATAGGCACGCCGTTCCAGGCGAGACGCATAATTCATGCCGTCGTCTATAAACAGGGCGGAAGGCTCAGCTTCAACTCGGCCGGCATCCAGTCCTTCTGTGTTGATGCCACTGCAGTGCCCTACCTGACCGGCAACATCAACATCTCTATGGGATGCGACGGCGCGGCGAAGAACGCCGGACTGAAAGACGACGAAGTGGTAGTAGGGATCCCCTTCGAGCTCTTGGAGGATATCTGCACGGTATTCAACGAGCGGCACGAGGGATGGGACACCTGGACGCGCTCCTGATATCAGGAACGAAAGCGCCACCTGAAAAGGGCGCCTTCCCCTATCCGTTCGATGGAAACCAGATCGAGCCGGGGATAACCCTCCCGGAACCCGGCGCCGTCCACCAGGGTCGGTGCGCGCTCACCGCCGATTATGAGAGGGCCGACGTAGACGGACATCTCGTCCACCAGGCCCGCCTCGACGAGGGCAAAGTTTAGGGTGGCTCCGCCCTCCACCATCAGTCGTCTCACCCCTTTTTTGTGAAGGGCGCAAAGAAGCTCGGATAGGTCCACCCTCACCGCGCCCAAGGTCACGATCTCGCAGCGTTCCAATAGCTTCTCCAGCCTACGGGACGGCGCTGCTCCGGATACGGCCAGGATGCATCCGTCTCCCAGGACCTTCGCATCCGCGGGTGTGCGGGCCCGGCTGTCTACCACCACGCGGAGGGGGGTTTTGGGCAGGCCGCGGTCGACCCGCCTCTTTCTCAGCTCCTCGGACTTGATCCTCAGGTGGGGATCATCGGCCAGGACGGTCCCTATCCCCACCATTATGGCGTCGCTATCCGCCCGGAGACCTTTGACCCTCTCTCGATCCTCCTGACAAGATATCCGGACCTGTCTCCGCTCGACCGAGCTCAGCTTCCCGTCGACGCTCGTGGCGCTGTTGATGTAAACGAAAGGCCTATCCATGGGGATCACCAACCAGGGCATAACCTAAATAGCTTCTTTTCCCAGAGACCATCCATAATGCAAGACGCCCGGAAAAAAGAGATCATCCTCTCCGGCACTATCCTCTCCGGCGAAGAGTTCGAGCCATTGGAGGGATACCTCTGCATAAAAAGGGGGATCATCATCGAGATGGGCAGAGGCCGGATAGAGGCGGATCTGGAGGGAATTATCTGTCCCCGCCTGGTCAACGCCCACGTTCATGTCGGAGACTCGATATTCAAGGACCCCCCTTTCGCACCTCTCGATGAGCTGGTGGGTCCGGGTGGGATGAAACACCAGGCTATGGCCCGGGCGTCCGGAGAGGACCTGGTCGAGGGGATGAGAAGGACCTTTCAGGATATGGTGGCCACCGGCACCGGCGCGTTCGCCGACTTCCGCGAGGGCGGTTCTGCTGGCGTGGATATGCTCCTGGAAGCCCTGGGCACAACCCCCCTGAGATCCCGGATCCTAGGGCGGCCAGATCCGGGGTCGGTCCGGGTTCATGATGAGTGCTGGGGGATAGGGATCAGCAGCACCAAGGATTATCCTCGTTCCTGGGTGGAAGATGCTGTGGCCGCTGCCAGGTCAAAGGGGAAGAAGGTAGCCGTTCACGCCGGCGAGGCTGGGAGGAGTGACATCGAGGACGCGCTCGCTCTGGAGCCGGACCTATTGGTCCACATGACGAAGGCCTCGACCCAAGACCTGAGAGAAGTTGCAGACGCGGGCATACCTGTAGTGGTCTGCCCCAGGTCCAACCTGTTCACGGGGGTGGGCCCGCCCGAGGTGACCGAGATGCTGGACCTGGGCATCATGGTAGGGCTGGGGACGGACAACGTCATGCTAAGCTCCCCCGACCTCTTCTCGGAGATGAACTTCGCGTTAAGAACGTTGGTGCATAACGATAGACAGGTATTTAATATGTGCACTCTAAACGGTGCCCGGATCTTGGGTATCGATAGGAGGATAGGCTCGATCGATGTGGGAAAGGAGGGATGCGTGATGGTCATTGATGGGCGATCGAACAACATGTGGGGATCGAGAGATCCCCTCGCCAGTGTGGTCAGAAGGGCGAGACCATCCGACCTTCTGGCTATCTTCTAGGGGGTTTTGTTATTGTTTGATAAGATCATGATTGCAACCGATGGTTCGAAGCACAGCGAGAATGCAGCTGAGAGGGGGATAGAGATCGCCAGACTCTCCGGTGGAGAAGTATCAGTGGTTTACGTTGCCGATACGGGCAGGCTGAGCCATCTTCCGGAGGACATGGCACTGGTCAGCATCAGGGAACTGATGTTAGACGAGGGCCGAGAGGCGACCGACCATATCGGGGAGATGGCCGAAAAAGCAGGAGTGACCTGTACCAAGGCCGTGGTCGAGGGGAACGTCGGTGTGGAGCTGCACCGCTTTGCAGACGAATCCGGAGCGGACGTCGTCGTGATAGGCAGCTGTGGTCGCACCGGACTGGAGAAGTTTCTTCTGGGCAGCGTGGCCGAGAAGGTGGTCCGCGGCTCGAAGGTTCCCGTCCTGACGGTGCCTGGGAGGGAGGTTTGAGCCAAGTTCTGGTCAGGGATGTGATGGTAGACGACGTGGCCTACGTCACCATCCCCGGGTCCAGGGACAGGGTTCTGGAGACGTTGAAGGACAGGTGGGTCTCGGGAGTCCCGGTGGTGAAGAAAGGTGCCGTCGTGGGCATCGTGACCAGATCTGACATCTTGAGAAACCCGGAAGAGGAACAGATCGCGCTCCTGATGGCCAGGAACCCGGTGCTGGTCAGCCCGGTGAGCACCGTCGTCGCGTCGGCCAAGCTCATGGCAGAGCACAATATCCGGCGGCTTCCCGTGGTGGAAGACGACGCCCTGGTGGGCATGATCACCATAGCAGACGTGGTCCGAGTGGTGGCAGATACGAAAATAGAAACGCCCATCGAGGATTACATGGAGAATACCCTGGTAGCCGTCTGGTCGGAGATGCCTCTGCCTCTTGTAGGTGCGGTGATGGAGTATGCAGACGCCCAGGCCTGCCCCGTCCTGGATTCGAACTTGGAGCTTATAGGGATCGTCTCTGACCGAGACCTGATAAACGCCACCATGATCAGAGACTACGTGGAGAAGTCGGACATGGCGGCTGCCTCCGACGAGGACGAGTGGACCTGGGATAGTACCAGAGATACCATGAGCCTCTACTACGGGGTCTCGCGGATAGAGCTAAAAGATGTTCCCGTGAAGGATGCTATGGTACCGGCGATAACCGCGATCAAGAGCAGCGAGGTTGGCGAGTGTGCGCGAGTGATGCGCAGAGAGCAGATCGACCAGATGCCGGTGGTGAACGCTCATCAGAAGCTGATAGGGATGCTGAGAGACCGCGACCTGCTCCGGGCGCTGATCGATTGCCAGGAGAAAGAGCAGGCAGGGGGCTGAAATACCGGCCACCGGCGCCGCGTTTCGTCTGCCCCTCTGCGGGCCTACCGAGTCAGGATAGAGCTCATATGCATTGAGATATATCCTTCTCCGCCACATCGCCGCCCGGCTCCGTCTCTGCGAAGACCTGACCCTCGAAGTAGAGAACCTCGGTCTCTTCGTCGATCCAGGCGTCCATGGGGAGGCCAGCCTTGTGGCAGGTATGGCAGAGGAAATCTGTGGAGTCGAAGTTGCACTCCGTGGCTACCTGGGGCAGGAGCAGGCCGGTGAACATATCTCTGGAGACTATCAGCCCATGCTTGCCGATCTTCACAGCCTCGGGTAGATCTTTCTTCTTTACGTCGTAAGGCCGGGGCGGGGTGAGCACCGTGACCTCTATTGTGATCTTGTCCAGCTCATCGGGTCTCACCGAGGAAAAACGAGGGTCGCCGGTTCCGGCGCTGATGGCCGAGTCCACGATGGCCCTGTCTAGGTCCATTATCGGCTGGGGATATCCGATGCACCCCCTGAGAGAACCATCTTTGTGCAGGGTGACGAAGACGCCACGTTTTTCTCGGAACGAAGGAGACAAATCCACCGGTTTTATCCGTTCACTCCACTCTACATAGGCTGTGAGGGCTTCTCTGGCCAGCTTTACGGCCGAACGCCCTTCGTCGATGGTCAACATGGGAGACGATCGGGTTACAAGGTACTAGAAAGTTGTGAGGGAAGCTGTAGCACTATGAGGGACGATCACGACGAGTTGCTCGAGAGGATTTACTCGTCCGGCCGCGTACCCGGCGCCGAGATCAGTCGCTATCCCTAGAAGGTACCGCAGAGCGGTCTCCTCCTCCTCCTCCTCGCAGACAGTTTGTTCTCCCAGATCATCGTCTGTTCCGGTTCGGATCTCAGCAAGGTCTCGGCGATCTGTGCCGAAGGGATCAACATAGTCTCGATGTTCCAACACTTTGCCGAGGCCTTCTGGCAGCTTCCACCGGACGGTCGCCCATCAGAAAAGAGCAACACGAGACCCAAAAAGTTATATAATATGAAGTTAATATATGCCTTTCATGAGGTTCGTGCTCATCGCCTTGGCCCTTATTCTGGTGCTCTTCACCCCTGGGCAGACGGCAGAAGACGAAGATTACCTCGGGATGATCGATCTAGGCGGCACCATGACCGGAGCCAACTATTCGGAGTATACTCCGGCGTTCGCGGAGTTCATGGGCACCGGACCGCTTGAACGGAACCTCTCAGCTTATCCACCGTACCTTGGCAGCTTTCTAGACTTGCCTTTGGAGGCGGCGGCCATAAATTACAGTTGGTATTCTCCAGCTTTCGCAGAGTTCATGAGCGCCGGACTTCTTGAACGGAACTTCTCGGCTTATCCACCGTACCTTGGCGGCTTTCTAGACCCGCCCCTGGTGGCGATGACCATAAATTACAGTCGGTATACTCCAGCGTTTGCAGAGTTCATGGATGCCGGATAGAGGAACTCCTCCCTTTGGTCGGGTTTACTCTGAGTATATAATGTTGTGCATTATATACAACAGAAAATTGAACCTTTTGAGGCTCTCACCCTGCCCGGGCCCCTATCCGGACTCGATCCGGAGGACGCGGCCCTGGATCAATCTTTCTTCTTCAACGTCTCTATCCGGGATATGAGGCGGTCGAGCCTCTTCTCGATCAACAGCACCTCTCGCTCCAGGACGAGCAACTCATCCGCTCTGGAAAGGGACGGACCTTGGACCTCACCTTCCCGGGGTCCGGACGTCTCGTACCTGAGGAGGTAGCTCCCGCCGCCGATCTTTATTCCCAGACCGTAGACCAGGGCCGTAGCTATCTTCTTTCTGGCGCTTCTGAGGTCGTTCCAGAAGGCCTTCCTGGAGATGCCCATGTAAAAAGCTGCTTCTTCTTGCTTGAGCTCCAGGAGGTCGACGAGGCGTACCGCCTCCAGCTCTTCAAAGTTGAGGTCGACCGTGTCCACCTCGTCTGGTGACGCCCCGTCGGGCGCAAACCACTTCGTCTCCGGGATCTCTGAGATCCACCGCTGACCACGGCGGCGGCCTCTTCCTTTATTCACAATATCTCGTATTGGTGATGTTATATTTGAAACTTCGCCTGGTTTTGAGAAAGATTTAAATACTAGTTCGCATAAGGTACTTATTGGACGTCAAGCTGGCCGGTGGACATCCAGAAGAGACGTAATAAGAAAAAGAGGTGAATATCAGATGCCTGGTGGAGACGGAAGCGGACCACGGGGACGTGGACCGAAGACCAACAAGGGAAAAGGCACCGGGTCCGGCGGACAGACTGACCCGAATCCCGAACGCGGGTCCGGCGGTGCTGGTGATCGTGCTGGTGGCCGCGGCGGTGGCCGGGGCAAAGGCCGGGGCCGATAACACTTGAAGATAAAGGTTTCAAGATATTTGAACGGCGAAGGACCCTTCCCGTCCGGTGGGGTCCTTGGATAAAGAACGAAAGAGGAGGTGAATATCAGATGCCTGGTGGAGATAGAACAGGTCCGGCAGGATTCGGACCGAGAACCGGCAGGGGCATGGGATACTGCTCCGAATACCCTGCACCCGGATACGTGAACGCCGGGTTCGGGTTCGGGCGCGGCTTCGGCGGTGGTCGGGGCGGAAGGAGAAGAGGGTTCGCAGCTTATCCATATGGAGCGCCTGCACCTTACGGCCCTCCCGCCGCCCCCTCGCCCGAAGAGGAGACGGCGTACCTGGAAGAAGCTGCCCGGAACCTGGAAGAGGAACTTAACAGCATAAAAGCCAGGATCGAGAGTATGCGGTCACAGAAGTGACCGGATACTCTCCTTCATTTATTTCTTATATATTTCTGTATATACTGTGTGATATTATGTACTCTGGACGAATCCGACCGATGGGAGGATTTATTCGTTGGATTGCTTCGGTCCCAGGCCGATCAG
This sequence comes from Methanothrix sp., assembly GCA_030611205.1. Classification (GTDB taxonomy): domain Archaea; phylum Halobacteriota; class Methanosarcinia; order Methanotrichales; family Methanotrichaceae; genus UBA204. The sequence continues at coordinate 4,306 of JAUWQF010000058.1, read as the reverse complement.
GCTCCATATCTTTTCCATGTCCAGATATTTTTCTGTGGCCCTGGCCAGCTCATCATAGCCGCCACCTCTCGGATCTGACCTGCGGGTCAGGTTCTTCCGGCCGTAGAGGTAGTCCAGAAAGGCGTTTTTGAAGTTCTCGTTCTGGAAGATCCCGTGCAGGTAGGTGCCCATGATCAGGCCGTTGCTGCTCACGGCACCGTCGTCCTCGAAGGCAAAGGGCTCCTGGTGGACGGTATTTCCCATGTGGATCTCGTAGCCCCAGACCGTCTGACCTCTGATGGGGCCGAGTATGGGACCTTTGCCGACCACCTTCTTCTCCACCTGGACCGTTCTCTTCTCGTACCGGTCGAAATGGGTTACCAGGTCGAGGAGGCCCAGACCGGGCATCGACGCTGTGGTATCCTCTATCCCCTCGTCCACGATCTCTCGGCCCAGCATCTGGTATCCTCCGCAGATCCCCAGTATCGGAGTATCCTTCAGCGCCAGGATCTCGCGGTCCATGCCCTTGAGCCTCATCTCCGCCAGATCGGATACGGTGTTCTTGGTGCCGGGGATTATCACCGCGTCGGGGCTGCCCAGAGGCTCTCCGAGGTCCACGTACCTAACCCTGGCAGACCGTTCCAAAGGCTCGAAGTCGGTGAAGTTGGATATGCGAGAGAGCCTTATTACTGCGATATCCACCCCGCCGTTCTCGCTCCTCTTGTCTCCTAAAGATACTGAGTCTTCCGAGGGGATCTCCAGATCCAGATAGGGCATCACTCCAAGTACGGGTATCCCGGTCAGCTCTTCCAGCATCTTCAGTCCGGGCTCCAAAATGGCGGGATCTCCTCGGAACTTGTTTATTACCATCCCCTTGACCAGTGGCCTGATCTCGGGAGGTAGAAGCTTCACCGTGCCGTAGAGGCGGGCGAACACCCCCCCCCTTTCGATGTCACCCACCAGGAGGATAGGAGACCTGAGCTTGGTGGCGATGTAGATGTTGGCCAGGTCCCTCTGGTAGAGGTTTATCTCCGCGGCGCCGCCGGCGCCCTCCACCACTATGTAGTCGTACTCCTTCTGGAGTTCTTCCAGGGCCCGGTCTACGGAGGTCTTCAAGCCCTCAATCTCTGCATAGTACTCTTCGGCAGACTTATCGGCCACCGGCTCGCCGAAGACCACTACCTGGGAGGTTCTATCGCCCTTGGGCTTGAGGAGGATGGGGTTCATGAACTCGCTGGGTTCTGCTCTGGCGGCCCAGGCCTGGACCGCCTGGGCGATCCCCATCTCTTTGCCGTCTTTTGTCACCCAAGAGTTGAGGCTCATGTTCTGAGACTTGAAGGGCGCCACTCGCAGACCTCGGTCGGATAGGATTCTGCAGAGCGCCGCCACCAACGTGCTCTTCCCCGAGTGGGACGTCGTTCCCAGTACCACTATGAACTTGGTCATGACTCGCAGCCGATTGTTGCAAAAGCTTATTTGTCTTTTGGCATCTCTGGTCTAGGGCCGGATGGTGAGGCTCTCACCAGGGGCGGCAAAATAGCCGGGGCCGTTCCTGGAGGATAGCCGAGGGAGGGAGACCTGGCGATAATGTACTCGATTATTCTCTCGGTTGGGCCTGGAGAAATTTATAGCAGATTAGCCAAATCGATGTCTGGCAGATTAATGTTTTGTCAGGGACTATAGCTATAGCCTTGCAGGGCATCGGTTTTTAGCACATCCTTGAAAGAGGAGTATAAACACCGATCGTATTCTGATGGACCGTCCATATGTCCCGTGGCGACGTGCACCGTAGCCGCCTATCGTCGTCTCGTCCCTTCGATCTGCTTTTCGATCTTTTTGAGCCTGTCCAGCTGGATCTGCATCCTCCTGAGCAGGATCGAAGGTGCTTCGGTGGTCCTGGTGCACTGCTCTATCCAGTAGTCGGCTTCTTTGATCACCCTCAGCGCCAGCTCTTCAATCTGAGCAGAGGAGTAGTCCTTTTCTAGGCCGTCCAAAATCGTGTCCTGAGTCTCTGCGATCTTCAAGAGGATGCGGTTGAGCTCTTCTTCCACCTCGACTTGATCCAATCCATCAGCTCCTCAGATAATATGGGGGCGATATGGCTCTCCGACGTGGACCGGCCCTGAGAATCTCACCCGGCCCCAAGTTTCACTATCGCCTCGGCCAGATCGCCATGGCACTCTTCCAGGGCGGCCCGGCCCTCTTCCGGGGATACTCCGGTCTGGGCTACCACCAGCTCCACGTCGGCATCAGGTATGGTCAGGGCGCGCGCCCTCTCCTCGGGGGTGCCCACCATCTGATAGGACTTATTTCCCTGAGCAGTCATAATGGTGACTGTAACATCCTGAAATACTATCTCTTTGTCCGCGGTTTTGATCACCACCTCCTCGACGCCCTCGATCTCTTCTATGCTGATGCCCATCTGCTTCATCATCTGTTTCATCTTCTTGGGGCTCATCCCCTTGCCGCCGATACCTGGAATCATGAATCCTGCTTGGAATACATCGTAGGTAAATCTATCTGTGATATCGGTATCTCCGAAAGAATCACCTTTGCGACGATAAAACCTCTCGATATAGATTGGATGTGCCTCTGTCAAGACTCATCGATATTCGGATGTACTATCGTGATGGAACCCAAAAATAATAGTAACTACTCAGGTACCTAAACCACTATCGAGGGACTTCACTATGCAGGAACTACCCGATACATGGGGCATACTGTAACTAACTTGACAATGTCACATTGGGCCCCAAATTGAGGCTACTGATATTTTATATATTTTTGTAAATATATCTGACGCCCCCACTGCCTACTGTTACCGATTTTATCTCTGATGTGACATTGTCAAGTTACTCGAATCGGTCTATGAGGCAGTCCTTGCGCGTATGCTTGAAGAGTGCGGGTGGAACGTCAAGTGTATGTTGCCTTTGACTTCAATAGCATGCATTTCGACGAGAGGGTCTTCGCGTCTTCGCGCCTTCGCGTGAGTCAGAAATTATGGGGCACGCGAAGACGCGAAGGCGCGAAGGGAGGTGACTCGTCGATGAATGTGGAAGAAGTCTCTTCCGTCGTGGTGGATACGGCTTTCTATATCTGGCGCCCCCACTGCCTATTGTTGCCGATTTTACCTCTAATGTGACATTGTCAAGATAGTTACAGATAATAAACCTAAACCAAATGATATATATCCCAAAGCAGTGAGTATTGCCGGTGGGAATGATCGAAGAGGATACTTATGCCACGCCTGACCGAAAAAGAACAACAAGCAATCCTCCGCTACATCGAGGCCGATAAGCCCCTGCCTGACAAGTATCGTTTTCTGCTTTTTGAGGACAAGCGCGAGGTTGAGCTGGTCTGGAACGGCAAGACGAACGAAGTCTGCAACATCGTTCTGCCCTTTCAGGTGATCGAGCAGGTGGACGAACCGCGCGCCGAGAAGGACACCAGCTTTCAGAAGACGCTCTTCGACTTGGACCCCCGTGGCCGCCAGCTCAAGGGCTGGACGAACAAGCTGATCTGGGGCGACAACAAGCTGATCCTCTCAAGCCTCAAGAACGGCCCGCTCCGCGAAGAGATCGAAGAACAGGGCGGCATCAAGCTGATCTACATCGACCCGCCCTTCGACGTGGGCGCGAATTTCTCGATGGACATCGCCATCGGCGGCGACACCTTCACCAAAAACCCCAACATCCTCGAAGAGATCGCCTACCGCGACACATGGGGCAAGGGCGCGGATTCTTTCATCGCCATGATCTACGAGCGGCTGGTGCTGATGCGGGATTTGCTGGCCGAGGATGGCAGTATCTATGTGCATTGTGATTGGCGGGTGAATGGGTTTGTACGCCTAGTATTGGATGAAGTGTTCGGTAAAGGACAGTTTTGCAATGAGATTATCTGGTTTTATCCAGATTCTCCTGGGCGGCCATATGATCGTTTCTCTCCCAAGCATGATAACATTATAAGATTCTCAAAAACATCAAATTTTCTTTTTAACGCAGATGCTGTCAGAATACCGATTCTGGATGCTTCTAAAGAAAGATACAAAACTCCAAGATACCTGATTAATTCGCAAGGAAAGCGATTCGAGTACACCGGAGGCGATGCAGCAGAGAAAGGGAAAATACCTGAAACTGTCTGGCAAATTTCTGTAGTAAAAGGAAATTCTGATGAAAAAGCAGGATATCCCACCCAAAAGCCCGAAGCCCTCCTCGAACGCATCATCAAAGCATCCTCCAACGAAGGCGACCTGGTGGCGGACTTCTTCTGCGGCTCAGGCACCATTGCCGCCGTCGCCGAGAAGCTGGGGCGCAAGTGGATCGTCGCC
>JAUWQF010000036.1 GCA_030611205.1 Methanothrix sp. | reverse complement strand
GTCCGCTGGCTACCGCAAAGCTTACGATAAATGATTGAGTTCCATGCCTGATGTATTCAAACTCTATTCGTTTCACTTTTCCTGGAGCCATTGGCAATCCAGGGTGTTTGCGTTCGAGAGCTTGGACCCCTGTCATTTCATCGATGCTCATTACAACTTCACCTTTTTGAGCCAACTCCGGGGCTTGTTGATACAACGAATTGATGTCGTCCACCTTTTCGTCGAACTGTTCGTCCGGCGCAGGTGTTAGCCAGTAACGCATCAAGTGTGGTTGGAGGCCCCTTTTTTTAGCAGCCTGGCAGAATGACGAGCTGAAATCGTATCTACAATGCCCCGCTTCATGATCTCATCAGCAATCTCACGGCTGGTCCATTGGCTAATTGGGCGTCCAGAGTCTTCAGGCTCCTCACAGGCCAATTGATGGATCTGGCAAATCTGATTTGCGGTTAATCGAGGTGGTGCTCCAGGTCTTGGCAGGTCATCCAAGCGTTCTTCAATACTCAGATCATCCAAAGAAATCGACTGCAAGTCCAGCCACCGTTGCCGCCATAATCGAGCAGTGTCCAAGGACACCTCTAATTCATTAGCGATTTCGCGATTATTTTTGTCCATCGCAGCCAGCAAAACAATCCGTGCTCGGATAACTTTTTGCTGTCCTGTAGAATACCGACGAACAAGCAATTCCAAACCTTGGCGCTCGACATCGTTCAAGTTGATTGCTGTAGGTTTCGGACCAGGCATGATACTCCCCTTCTGCAGAGTATCTGTCAATGGTTATATATAAAACATTATCATTGGGTTTATCTCAGCCCAGATGTACTAGACCTCGACGACAAGACAGGACAGGACCGGTGGGGCCGGTGGGTGGTCGTGGTGTACCACCAGAACACAACAGAAGGCCACGCACCGGAGTCGGTCTACTCATGCTGCAACAGGATGATCGTAGACGCTGGTCATGCTGTGGTGAAAGACTTCACGAACAACGAGTTCAACCCGGAGGAATGGTGGAGATGAAAAAAGTAATATGTTTGATGTGTGCTCTGGCCATTGCGCCTATGGTGCTGGCTAGCGCAGTGGCTGAAGATCAGCATGTCCAAACTTTCCACAACCACAGTATAAGCTTTGAGATCCCTGATGGCTGGGAGGTTTGTTTAGATGTTATGATCGTTGATAATTCATCAACGATCATAACCGACGGTGAGGCTGCGATTCGGATCGACACAATCAAGCTCCCAGATGCAGAACTGGATGAAATAGTCAGAAATTACTGCCAGAAAACGTCCGACGACTACTATCAGATCAAGCCTGATGCGACTTGGCATGCGATTTATACGAAGGAATCGTGGCGCGTAGTCGATGCGTTTTGTGAACATTATAGGGATCATGTGGTCCCGCCAGCTATGCCGAGTTTGGGATCGCGTTTTGGTATCGGATCTGATGATTTCTTAGCTAGTGGAGAATATATAGCATATTGTACTAATGGCCCCAAGGGAAACCTACCAGAGGATAAGCTGCTTGAGTGGTATTTAGTCTGGATTCGACCTGAGTATAACAGCACATTCATAGCAGTTCATGCTTTGTTCCCAGTTGACCATCTGGATGATTACGGGATAGAAAAGCTGACAGGTTTTGGAAGAGCCGAGACCCACCACTGGCCTGGGCCACTGTACAGTGTCATGACATCGTTCTCCACGGACTGGTCAGGCAGGCTGTGTAAAGGAGGACTGAGAACGGGAGAAGAGGAACTTCTATCGCTGGTATGATATCACCAATACCGTGAGGCGATTTAATTGCCTATTCTTTCTTTTATCCTCTCTTTTTAATAATCTCTCAGAGCCGTTTTAACCCATCTTCGCCAGTTTTAAGTTAAATCGCTAGCGGTAAGGTACCTGGATTTTGGTAATATGCTTGTGGACGTGTGCTATTAGATGGCTGATCAGCTTCGTCAGGCACGCATCTTCACGAAGACCAAATCACGCGGAGTTCTGATACAGCGAATACTTCCGATTTTGGCCATTCGGAACCATACAAGCCACTAAACGACCAATTTAAGTATAATGGTCAATTTTCACGCACATTATACGCACTAAAACAAGTAACCAATCCAACAGAATCAAATGGCAAAAAGGATAACTAAACAGCATCTATTTTGCCCGAAAATTTAAATATGAGAATCCCTCGATTTAGTACATCTGCGTTGTGGTGATTTAAGTCAAAAAAAGCAGCGGCAAGGCCAAATAACTGCGGGGGAAGGGATTCGAACCCTTGAACTCCTGCGAGAATAGATCTTGAGTCTATCACCGTTGACCTGGCTTGGTTACCCCCGCGCTTAATCCGTATGAGTCACGCAAGTCCAGTGGTAGTACCCCAGGACGCCTGTGCCCGTCACCTCGTCGTACTCTTCGAGAGGACGACCGCAGATCTGGCAGACCTCGCCGTCGGATACCTCGATCTCCGAGTCGTCACAGATCACTACCACGACCATCACCAGGATATATCGTCTCGGGCTTTAAGACTTTTTGGTCCTCGTACGTTCCGGCCGCCCCCATATTTTATTGTACATAAAATATAACTTTATGTACTCAAGTAAATGTGAACGTAAGCGAACGTTGTGCGCGCCGGTTTCAGGATGGTTTGCGGCCTATCGATGAGCACGCCAGCCGGGCAGGACCGGTCAGCGATACTGACCAAAGATCAGATCGTCCGATCGGCATCATTTCGAGTGGAGATGGCGCTGGATAGATCTCGCCGCTTGCAGATATCTGACCGCCGATTATCGTGGTGGCTCTCAATCTGATCTGCTAATCATAATCGCTAGTAGACCAACACGATATTGAGCATGTTCAGTAAATCCACCCTTCGGTCGGACCCGCTCGGTGTACTAAAAATAAAGGACAAACGACGGCTTACCTTGCCGCCTTGGCCACCCTTTCCATGCTGTCTTTCCGGTTTATGGCGAAGCTCCGGACGTCTCCACCAGCAGCGGCGGTGATCTCGTCTGCCAGACAGTTCGCTGCCGAACGCTTGCTCTTGAATGCGGCTCTATGGGCCCCCAGTGTGATGAACTTCAGAGCCATGTCGATCCTTCTCTGAGGAGCGGTATCTACCGCCTTGGGCACGGTTATTCCTCCGTACTTCAGACGCACGACCTCTTCACGCGGACCTGCATTGGAGAGCGCCTTGGCCAGCACGGTGAGGGGGTTCTCCGTTGTCCTCCGATGGATCTGGTCGAAGGCCTCCTCCACTATCTGGTAAGCCTTCTGCTTCTTGCCGGTGTTGCACTCCTTGCGCATAATCTTGTTGATCAGACGCTCCACGATGTGCTGTTCAGACTTCTTGAACTGCTGCCTGGCATGCTTACCACCGGTATGCATCACCAGTCTGGGGCGGAGGTTGAAGTAACCCTTTATGCACAGGTCCTCGATCTCGACCTCTTCGGGATCCCACTTATCAAATATCTTCACGATATCACCTTATCGGCTTCTCCTTCCGCCCGCTGACCATCTCCCTCAAGGAGACGTTGTTCACCGCGATCACCTGGAACCTAACGCCGGGGATATCGCCTTTGGCCCCGCCCATACGGCCACCGATCCTCTCAACTACCACCTCATCGTGCTCGTCTATGAACCCGATCGCACCGTCACCCGGACAAAATGCGGTGACCTGCCTACCGTTCTTGATGAGCTGTATTCGCACACACTTGCGGATGGCAGAGTTCGGCTGTTTTGCCTCCACGCCGACCTTCTCCAGTACGATGGCTCTGCCCTGCGGCGCGCCGCCGAGGGGGTCCGCCTTCACATTAAGCCCCAGCACCCTTCGGCTATAATTTCGGTCTCTCCACTGGAAGTTCTTACGGTCGCTTGCCAGTTTCCTGGCAGCGTACATTCCCTTTCCCATTCTTTCACCTGGTTAATTGCTATCTATCGAACCGGCTACCTGACCAAAAACCGATCTTATTGAATTATTATGTCATCCAGACCATGATGCCTCCGTGCAAGCATCTTGGCCTTTAATATGTTGCGGCCATCTCTACCTATGGCAAGGCCCTTGTCCTTATTAGCTACCTCTACATAAGCCAATCGCTTATCATTTTTGTTTACCATCGTTATGTTCTTTACCAAAGCTGGCTGGAATAGGTTCTCCAAGAACTCCTTGGCGTCGTCGCTATGCTCTACGATCTCGATCTGCTTGCCGATGGACTTCTTGACTCGGTTGATGTTGCTGCCCTTTCGTCCTATGGCAGCACCCATATCTCCCTTCTTTACGACCAATATTATCCGATCGTTCTCATCATCGACTATGCAGTCCCTAGCCACACCACCGGTCAGGCTCTCGAATAGGGCGATGTACCTGATGCTTTCGGTGGTGAGCTTGAACTCACTCATTCTCAACACCTCGAATCTCCCTCAGGAGCGCCATGATATCAGACTCGCCAGGCTCTATGATCGCAAGGGCTGCCACAGAGAAGGGTTTCCCGCAGGCAGACCCAAGCTCGCGTCCCCCGCTTGGATAGCAGTATATGGGCACGTCCAGATCGTCCAGCTGACGGCTCACCGCCGGGGGGCAGTCGGTGGCATATATCAACAGCTCTGCTTGTCCACTGATCCCCGCATTCAGGGTCTGACTCGATCCGAGTAAAACTTTGCCGGTCCGGATTGAATTTCTGAGTGCTCTATCAACATTTATCATTTTTTACCTCATCTCTTCGCGACTAGCTGCACATGACCAGTGCCCAGCTTTATCGGCTGACCTACTATAACGTTCTCAGTTACTCCTTTTAGATAATCCACATCACCGCGTATCGCGGCGTCCAGGATATGGTTGACGGTGACCTCGAAAGCCGCTCTGGCGAGCACACTTACCTTCTCTCCAGATATGCCGTGTCGGCCTATCTGTTTAATCTCACCGTCGCAGGTCATCATGTCGGCCACCAGCATGATGTGTCTGACGTCCACGGTCAGACCCTGCTCCCGCAATGTATCGTTTGCCTCGTTTATTATGGAGTTGCGGGCCGCCTCGACCCCTAGTACCTCGGCGATCTCGGTTATATTGTTTGTCTTTGTCCTGGTGGGGTCTACCCCCTCGAACTCTATGACCTCTTTGAGGACAGAGCCCTCCGTATAAAGGACGTATTCGTCGCCTTCCTTGCGGATGACAACCCGTTTTATGCCTTCTACACCCTTGAGAGAGATGTTCTTTATCTTCTCCACCAGCTGTAGCAGGTCTCGATACGACGACTCTTTGGGCGCCAAGGTCAGAGTATAATCCTGCCTACCCACGATAAGCTTGGTCACCTCGGACAACCTCTCCGCTACCTCCTCCACAGAGATCTTGCGTTGAGCCATCACCTCTTCGTTCAGCTCTATCAAGACGTTCATCTCTGCCAGGTCGGTAGCTATCGAGCCGAGATGGAGTATATTGATGGACTCGATGCTCCAGGCAACCTCTCTAGCCAGATCGCGATCGCGGGCGTACTCCCCGTCGAGCCGCACGGTCATGGTGGGGGTGCTGGGGATCTTTCTGGCGTCTACGATCTCGATGAGCCTGGGCAGACCGAGAGTTACGTTGATCTCGGCCACACCGGCGTAGTGGAAGGTTCTCATGGTCATCTGGGTCCCGGGCTCGCCTATGGACTGGGCTGCCACCACGCCCACCGCCTCGCAGGGTACCACCTGGGCCCGATCAAAATCCTCGACCACCTGCCCGGCGATCGCCTCGAACTCCTCATCGGTCACCTCTACCTCTGCCAGATCGTCATGGAGGGCGTCTTTCATGTTCTGCGGCAGGGGCAGTTCATCGATCCTCTTGAGAAGATTCTTATGTGAAAGACTCATGACGACCCCTTCCCCAAGACCTTCTGGACGATACGATGGACGTTCTCCGGGCCTGCATAGTCCCTCCGGGACGCGTCGACACCGTCTTCGCCGTACTTGAACTGGATGATTATGCCCCTGGTCTCCTTGACCGTGCCGTCATAATTGACCTCCAGATCCTGGAGGGCGTTTATCAGCCTCCGCTGGAGGTATCCGCTCTGTGAGGTTCTGATGGCGGTGTCCACCAGACCTTCCCTCCCACCGACGGCATGGAAGAAGAACTCTGTAGGAGATAGGCCGTGCTTGTAGCTGGACTGGACGAAACCGTGCGCCTCCGCACTCAGATCACCATTTTGGAAATGGGGAAGGGTCCTGCCCTCGTAGCCTCTGTGGATACGCTCTCCTCTGACGCTTTGTTGACCTACACAGGCCGCCATCTGGGTCAGGTTCAGCATCGATCCACGAGCCCCGCTTACCGCCATTACAACTCCGCTGTTGTCCAACCCCAGGTAACGGCCAGCTATCGATCCTGTGCTATCCCTGGCCTTGCCCAGGGTCTGCATTATCCTCATCTCCAGGGTCTCATCCAGGGTACGGCCGGGCAGAGGCTCCAGCTCGCCCGCATCGTAGGCCTCGATCAGCTTCTGGACGTCTTCTCTGGCGGTATTGACCACATCCTGGATCTGGTTGTCCGCTTCCCGGGGTATGTCCTCGTCGTCTATACCGAAGCTGAAACCGGCCAGCATGATCCCCCTGATGGCCATCCGGGTCATATTGTCCATAAACTCCGCCGCCACCGAGGGACCCAACTCTTTTATCACCCTGTCCGTGAGCTTGCCCTTGAAAGCTCCGATTGCCGCGGCGTCGATCGTACCTTTGAGAACTTCTCCGTCCCTTATCACTACGTACGCGTCGTGTTCGCACTCTTCTTCTTTACACTGGTCGCAGTTCATGCAGAAAGCCGCCCTGAAGGACAAGCTGATGCCTTCGGGGATCACCTGGCTGAATATCTGTTTTCCGGTCCAATAGGGGCGGCCTTCCTCGTCGATACCCTTTGGCGGTGGCAGGTCCGTGACGGGGAGCTTCTTCAGCAGTTCCATGGCTTCTCGTCGATTGACCCGCCGCTCGCCGTGGGTGAGAAGGAAGCTCCCGGTGACGTAATCATGTATCCCGCCGATGATGGGGCCTCCGAACCTGGGCGAGAGAATGTTCTCCTGGACCCGCATCAGTATCTGGGCCTCTGCCCTGGCCTCCTCGGTCTGGGGCACGTGAAGGTTCATCTCGTCCCCGTCGAAGTCGGCGTTGTAGGGTGGACAGACGGCCGGGTTCAGCCTGAAGGTCTTGTAGGGCATCACCACCACCGTATGAGCCATGATGCTCATCCGGTGGAGAGAAGGCTGCCTGTTGAAGAGGACTATGTCCCCGTCCATGAGCTGGCGATCGATCTTCCAGCCGATCTCCAGCATGTCGGCCACCTCCTCACAGTTCCGGGAGGTAATCTTCACCCGCCTCCCGTCGGACCGGGTAACGTAATTCACCCCTGGATGGGTTTCCGATCCATGCCTAACGAAGTTTCGCAAGGCCTCCATGTTCCTGCTGTTCACGACGAGCGGAACCGAGAGCTCCATGGCGATCTCCATCGGTACGCCGACCTCGTTTATGCTCAGGTTGGGGTCGGGTGAGATCACCGTCCTGGCGCTGAAGTTCACTCTCTTACCGGAAAGGCTGCCCCTAAACCTTCCCTCCTTACCCTTGAGCCTCTGGGATAGGGTTTTGAGGGGCCGTCCGCTACGGTGACGGGCGGGGGGGACACCGGAGACTGTGTTGTCCAAGAAGGTGGTGATGTGATACTGGAGCAGCTCCCAGAGATCTTCGATGATCAGCTGGGGTGCGCCGGCTTCCCTATTCTCCTGGAACCTCTGGTTGATCCGGATTATGTCCACGAGCTTGTGGGTTAGGTCATCCTCGCTCCTCTGGCCGCTCTCCAGGGTGATGGACGGTCTCATGGTGACCGGTGGCACGGGCAAGACCATGAGGATCGTCCATTCTGGCCTGGAACTATCTGGGTTCATACCCATCACCTTGACGTCATCGTCCGGTATCTTCTCGAACCGGTCGCGTATGTCCGAGGGTGTGAGCTTGTGGCCGTCTTCAATGTAGGAGAGGGGTCTCTCAAACTTGACATCCTTCTGAGGTGCACCGCAGTAGGGACATTGTTTTGGCTTGCGTCCTTCCGAGAAGACCTTGTTCACCACATCGTCGATCGGCTGGCCCAGCTCGATCAGGGTCTTGATCTGTTCCAGGTACATCCTCTTGTCGTTCTCGAGCAGCATCAGGCGGGAACATTCCCGGCATATGGCACGGAGGGCTTTCCTGATCAGTTTGGCGAACCCCACGTGGATCACCGGTGCGATGAGATCTATGTGGCCGAAGTGGCCCGGACATTCACCAGGCCTGCCCCCACAGGTCCGGCACCTCAGTCCTGGATCTATGACCCCTAAACGGGGATCCATGAGTCCCATCTCTATGGGGAAACCGTCGTCGTCATAGGTATCGGCGGTTATGATCTTAACAACGCTCATTCTCCGGAACTCCTGGGGAGAGATGAGCCCGAAACTTATCTTACCAATTCTCTTTGGGACGGTCATGTTTACACCTAAACTGCGTCCTCCAGGATTAACCTGGGAGCCACGCCGAGCGACTTTATCTCATCCAGCAGGAGTTTGAAGGCGTAGCTCATCTCTACGGGGTAGATCTCTGTCTCTGATCCACAAACCGGGCAGTAGTCGACGTTCCTGCGTTTGTCGTGGATGGCGATCAGGCCGCAATGGCTACAGACCAGTTCTGTGACTTTGTCGGACTCGTCTACCAGCCTTTCTTTCAGAGCCAGAGCAGCACCGTGTGCTATGAGAACGTCGCGTTCCATCTCACCGAACCGAAGACCGCCCTCCCGGGCTCGCCCTTCTGTGGGCTGCCTGGTGAGGACCTGAACGGGTCCTCTGGACCGGGCGTGCATCTTCCCCGCTACCATGTGGTAGAGCTTCTGGTAGAGAATCACGCCCACGAAGACGTCGGCCATCACCTGCTCTCCGGTCATCCCGTTGTACATAACTTCACGCCCGGTGTGGGAGAAGCCGAACTTGGAGAGGGCGGCACGCAGATCCACTTCGGACTCGCCCAAGAACGCGGTCGCGTCCACGAACCGGCCCTCCATGGCACCCACCTTGCCCCCCATCATCTCCAGGACATGTCCGACGGTCATCCTAGAAGGTATGGCGTGGGGGTTCAGGATCAGGTCCGGAACCTGCCCGCTCTCGGTAAAAGGCATATCGGACTGGGGCACGATCAGGCCCACCACCCCTTTCTGGCCGTGCCGGGAGGCGAACTTATCCCCCAGCTCGGGTACCCGCTGGTCTCTCGTCTTGACCTTGGCCAGCCGGTTGCCGTTAGAGGACTCGGTCAGTATCACCGTGTCTACCACACCCCTCTCGTTGGACCGCATGGTGACCGAAGTCTCCCTCCGCTGCTGGGGTGTGATCCCAAACTCTGTGGGTTCTTCGAGGAAACGGGGCGGGCTAGTCTTCCCGACCAGAACATCATTATGATCAACATCGGCGTTGGGGTTGACCAGGCCGTCGTCGTCTAGCTGCGAATAGGCCTCTGCTCCCCTGGCGCCCCTTACCTCGATGTCCGGTATCTCGAACTGGTCCTCCTGACCGCCCGGATACTTTCGCTCCTCTGCATCGGATACCCTGAAGAAGTGGCTCCTGCCCAAGCCACGCTCCACCGCAGACCTGTTGAGGATCAAGGCGTCTTCGATGTTGTACCCTTCGTAGGCGAGGACCGCCACCACGAAGTTCTGGCCGGCGGGCCTCTCATTAAAACCTATGGCGTCGGCGGTCCTGCTACTGCAGAGCGCCCTCTGGGGGTAGTGCAAGTAGTGGCTTCTGGTGTCGGGCCGGAGCTTGGTGTTGGCCATGGGGGTGCCCAGACACTGCTTGACCATGCCCGCGCCCATGGTATTTCTGGGACTGGCGTTATGTTCCGGGTAGGGGACCATACCTGCACATATCCCCAGTATGAGGGACGGATCCAGCTCTATGTGGGTATGATCCGGGGTTATATCATCCTCCCAGATGGCCACGAGGCAGTTCTCCTCCTCTGCAGCATCGATGTACTCGATCTTGCCGTTCTTCACCAGATCGTCGAAGCAGATCTCGCCTCGTCCGAGCATCTCTCCATCTTCTTCGGTCACCAGCCGTCTACCGTTCTCGATCACCATCAACGGTCTCCGGGCTCTCCCAGAGTCGGTGTTGATCAGAACATCATTCGTCTTGCTGAAGTGGGCCACGTTTATCTGGTTGTTTATCTGACCCGAGCGCCGCAGTCTTCTGATGTCCTTGGCCAGCGCGATAGGCTCCGGATGGGAGCCCACAAACTCGCCGTTGATAAATACTCGAGAGTTACCCACCATTACCACCTGCCGGTACTACCCCCAGATAGGATAGCGTCTTCTTGATATCGTCATAATATTCTACACCCGTAGAGAGTTCGACCCCCTGAGCGAAGTTCTTCACCAGGCCGCAGTTCGGTCCTTCTGGGGTCTCGCTGGGGCAGATCCTGCCCCACTGGGTGGCGTGAAGGTCTCTGGCCTCGAAGTGGGGTTGTGCCCGGGATAAAGGCGAGATAACCCTGCGCAGGTGGCTCAGCGTGGCCATGTAATCGGTCCGGTCCAGAAGCTGGGATACGCCGGTCCTACCTCCCACCCAGTTTCCCGTGGCCAGGGGATGGAGCATCCGTTCGGTGAGAACGTCCGACCTGACGGTGGTGATCACGTTCAGTTCCCGGTTTCTCATGCTGGCTCGTTCCAGCTGGTACTTGATATCTCTGGTCAACCTGTTGAAGGCCACCCGGAAGAGGTCCTCCATCAGATCACCGCTCAGCTTGAGCCTCTTGTTGGCGTAGTGGTCCTTGTCATCGGCCCCTCTGTGTCCCAGAGCAAGTTCGAAACAGGCCTCGGCCATCCGGCAGAGGAAGTGGCTCTTGTTGTACCGGTCACTCTCCTCCACGCCTATGTGGGGCAGAAGGTAGCGGTCCAGGACGTAAGCCGCCCTCTTTTTCTGGTATTCCTTGGCCTGGCCTGCGGCCACTCTGGACCCGATCTTCTCCAGCGCCTCCTCGGTGGTGGCTACCTCTGCTTCTTCCAGGTTCTCCAGCATGAACTTGATGATCTCCGGGTTATCGGATACCGCCTGGACGATCTCCATATCCGTCTCCAGACCCAGGGCCCTGGTCAGGGTCACAAAGTTCAACCTCCCGCTCACCGAAGGGAAGGATACTTCCAGTATGGACTTCCTGCCCCTTTCTACTATCACCAACGAGCGGTAGCCCTGTCTTTGGGAGAATACCTTGGATACCTCGATGAAGTCAGAGTACCTTTTGTTGTACTCCACCAGTATCTTGTTGGGCGAAAGGTCTTCCATGGTCATTATTACCCTCTCGGACCCGTTCACGACGAAGTAGCCGCCAGGATCCATAGGATCCTCTCCGTACTCGATCATATCATCGGGAGACATGCCGAAGATGTTGCAGATATCGGACATGAGCATCACCGGCAGCATTCCGATCTTCGCTTCTACCGGCTCTTTCTCCGTCTCGTCCTCTACGATGGTCATCTCCAGTCGGAGGGGTGACGCGTAGGTCAGGTTGCGAAGCCTGGCGTCGTTGGGGTAGAGGGGCTCTATCGATCCATCTGCTTCGGTGACCACCGGTCGGTCCACCGATATCTGGTTTAACTTAACGTAGGTGTTCTCTATGTTGGTCTCGATGATGCCCACTTCGTCTATGACCTTCTGGAGGCCCCTGTCGATAAAATTGTTGAAGGAGTTGATGTGGTGATGTACCAGCTTATCTTTCGTAAAATAGGCTCTATAAATAACGCTTCTATCCAGCAAAACCCTCAAACCACCCTTATTAATTGATTACCAGCCTGTAAAAGATTGACTGCTTCGCGGTTGGACTTTCTCTGACGATCTTTATTATGTCGCCCACCACCACATCCCCCATATCCTTGATCACCGGGTCGGAGATGTGGATCTTTGGCAGCTGAGCGGCGCCCACGCCGTATTCCTCCAGGACCTTCTCTTTCTCCTCAGAGGTGAGGATAATATGGGTTGGTACTAGCTCGTGATCCTGTAGTGCAAACTTTTTCATACAGCCTCCTTCAAGAAGTAAAGCACAAACGGGCTCGAAGGGATTTGAACCCTCGGCCACCTGGTATCTTCATGTAAAAAACTTAAAAGCCAGGCGCTCTGCCTAACTGAGCTACGAGCCCCCATGAGCAGATCAGCCCATACCCCGAGTCTGTCGAGCCTCACTATCTAGGAGATAGTCATCCCACATAAAACCTTTTCGGCTTGTTCTGATCAAATTCCTCCGACGATGCGAGCTATATCGTCGCCCACCTCGGTTGTGGTCGAAGTTCCGCCCAGGTCGTAGGTTTTGGTTTTGCCCTCTACGAGGTTGAGCTCGATGGCCTTTATCACGTCATCTGCAGCATATTTCTCGCCCAGATGTTCCAGCAGCATCGCGCCGGCCCAGATGGTGGCCACCGGGTTGACCTTGTTCATGCCCTTGTACTTGGGCGCGCTCCCGTGGATGGGTTCGAACATGCTGGTGCCATCGGGGTTTATGTTGGCTCCGGGAGCCAGCCCCAGACCGCCCTGGATCATGGCACCTAGATCGGTGATTATGTCTCCGAACATGTTGGGGGCGACGACGGTGTCGAACCATTCCGGGTTCTTCACGAACCACATTGTTATGGCGTCCACGAAGTTAAAGTCGGTCACAACCTCAGGGTATCGGGTCGCGAGGGCTTCGAACTCCTCTCTCCAGAACCCGTAGATATCGCTGAGAACGTTGGCTTTATCCACGCTCGATAGGTGCTTTCTTCTGGACATGGCAAGATCAAAAGCGTACTTGAGCACCCGAGTGGTGCCCTCTTTGCTGATCATCCCTATCTGGTATCCGATCTCCTCGCTGTCGGACTCTACATCCAGGCCGAACTTTACGTTGTATAGGCTGCGGATCACCTCGAAGTCCTGGTGGCTCTTCCCGGACCCTGCCCGGCCTCCGATGCCAATATAGAAGTCTTCGGTATTCTCTCTCACCACCACGAAGTCTATGTCCTGGGGGCCTTTGTCCTTTAGAGGGGTCCAGACGCCCTCCAGGAGCTTGACCGGCCTGAGGTTCACGTACTGGTCGAAGTAGAACCTCATGGCCAGAAGGATGCCCTTCTCCAGCACCCCGGGCTTCAGCCTGGGGTCTCCTATGGAACCCAGGTAGATCGCCTTATAGGCGCTCAGCTCCTTGAGGGTGTCCTCGCCGACCAGCTCACCTGTATCCAGATAGTGATCAGCACCCAAAGGATACGTTATCCACTCCAGTTCGAAGCCGTGCTTCTCTGCCGCGGCTTCCAGGACCTTCTGACCTTCTGCCACGATCTCGGGACCTATGCCATCGCCAGGAATAACCGGCACCTTGTACTTCAAACAGTTTTCACCATCCTCTTTGAGTATTCGATCAGCCCGCCGGCCTCCACGATATCCTGGAGAAAGGGAGGAAGGGGCGTCGTCTTGTAACATCGTCCATCGGTCTTGTCATATATGATCCCGTCAGTCATATCGATCTCCAGGGTGTCGCCGTCATCTATCTCATTGGCATCTGCGCAAACAAATAGTGGTAGGCCGATGTTGATGGCGTTCCTGAAAAATATGCGGGCAAAGGACTTGGCCACCACCGCATCGACCCCCGCACCTTTCAACGCCATGGGTGCATGCTCCCTCGAGGAACCGCAACCGAAGTTGGTTCCTGCTACCACGATGTCCCCGGTCTGCGCCTTCTTTGCGAACTCGGGCCTCACTCCTTCGAATGCGTGACGCGCCAGCTCTTCCGGATCGTTAATCACCAGGTAACGTCCTGGTATGACGGCATCGGTATCGATATCGTCCCCAAACTTCCAAGATCTACCTGCCAAATGCCCATCTCCAAACTTGGATTTTCTAGTTGTACATCTAGTTGTACATAATGTATAGCTTTATGTGTTCAAGTAAATGTGAGCGTAAGCGAACACTTTCTTGCAGTGCCGCGGTAGTATATTAAAGTGATCGTTCTCATCCTCCCTTCGCCCCGCACCGGGCAGAGGCTCTCGCGCCAGGATCTCGATCTCGGGTCTTGTCTAGCGCGGGCTGGGGGTATGTAGCGCTGAAAAGAGATGGAGGGAACGGCGCCGAGGACCAGCGCCTTTCCGGATCATTCATATGGAGGTCGTGTTCTGGAACTGCTCCTGGGTTAGGTTGGTCCACCCCGATCCTTCCCAAGCCACCTGGCGGCAGGTGCAGTCGAAGATCTCCTCTTCGCCCCACTTTTTGTTTTCGTCATCTATGCCACCGTAGCCGCCGAAGCAGCAGGATAGCCAGTCCTTCTTGTCGGACTTCTTAGACTTCTCGGCGCTGACTTTCATGTTCTTCTTGATCTTAAAGCTGCCCACGTAGTTCTCGTCGATCTCTATCAAGGGCTTCTTCCAACCGTACTCCTCATTGGTCATGAGTTCACCTACGTGCACCACACCCTCGGTTACATCTTCATCGATCCTCATCTCGACAAGCCCCGCCCCCTTAGCATCTGCCGTAGCTGCTTTGCAGTCGAGGTTGACCGCTATGTCCTTGATGAAACCCTGGGCGTACTCGATCTGGTGGTGCATGGAGGTTCCGACCTCAGGCTGGTAGTTCTTGCCACAGGTCTTCTCCTTCAGCTTGGAGTTGTAGACCACCGGATTTCGCTCGTAGTACCCTGTCCCGTAGGCGAAGCTCCGCGGCGCATAGCTCATCTCGTTCTGCTCCAAGAAGGTTATGTTGCCGCTCTTAAACTTCTCATCGCCCCATTTAGTTTTGTCAACGTATTTGTAGCTCTCAGATTTCTGGCTGGAATTGATCAGAGTCACCATGTCCATGCTCCCGCTGCCGTGCATGTAGTTTCGGAGCTGGAGGGTCTCGGTGTTCACCACCTGGTGCACCATCGCAAACCCATCGCCTGATACGTCCTGCGAGAACTGATGCTCGTGCTTTTTGTAATACATGACTTTCGGGTATACAGATTAGAGCGACATATTAAATCATACAAGCTTGAAGTTGTACCTGCGCCCGGTTAAGTCTTCTATTTCCATGCGGTTCATGACATCAAGTGCAGCTTCTAACTTTCTCATAATATCTTCCTGTTTTGGATTTCTCTCTATAGATATATCTCGTTGGTCACCTACGACCCTCACCTTGCCGCGAAGATCAAATATCGTATCAAAAAGCCGCTGCAAAGTCATTTTTTCACCATCGAAACATTCATCCAGCAGATAACAACAGATATTTGCAAATGAAATCTTGAAACATGTCATAATCTGATCTAGCTCCACATCCACGCGGTATATCTTCTTTTTGTCAATGATTCTTGCAATCTCAGCCTTTTTCTTCTTCAATGACTTAAATGGCTTCTCATGATCTTTTTCTATCTTCTTTATCATCCTCATGAAACGGTTTATTTCCTTCTGAACACTCTTCAAAGTTTGAATATCACGCCCAGACAACTTCCGTTCTCCATTCATCACGACGGACTTCTCCCTGTATACTCTTTCCTCATCAATCCTTGACTGAAGAATTTCCTCTATACCCCTTATCTCACTTAAGGGATTCTCTAATTCACTCTCAAGTTTCCTTATCTGACACTGAAGTCGTTCAATCTTCTCCAGAACCTTTGTATTGTCCACCAATTTCTTACCATAACCCACCACACGATGTATATTGACACCGCCTTTCATATCCTTGAAATCCAATTCCTGCGCAGGCCATCTGTCAAAATAAGACTTCACTACATTGTCTGTTGAGAATATCGCCTCAGGCAAGCTTGTGATGAGAACAGACATTCTGCCATTGTCCCAATGGACTTGCACCGCCCTTGTCTCAAATATGTAGCCTTTATCGTTCGAATCCTCAAGCTCTATGGCGCAATCCACCAGATAAGCATCACCGTGATCGTATCTCTTCTTATCTGATACGAACTTGATCTTTCTATCAATGATCTGATTGGAATCCAGTATCGTTATGAAGTGGTAATCAGAATCGGACAGATCTCGCAACGTCCTAACACCATTGCCCGCACCATCCATTATCAAAATTCTGTGTACTGTAAATTGGTCTTCTAAGGTTGTAGTATTCTTGAGATATTCGCTTATTCTGTCCATCATTCTTAATGCGTTCTTTCCAAGATCGGCATGACCATTGAATGTCTGGAAGTATATGGGATGCCCCTGACCATCGTGAATGAAGACCTGTTCAAGGCAGTTCATCACCCTGCCGAGCATTGTGACCTTACTTTTGTGACACGGCTTCGATGACCACAGTGCTTTGGTGTTACCATCGATGTAGTAACATGCAAAAATAGTATCCAACTTGTTCCTGCTGCTCCAGAAGTCAATCCAGAACCTTGCTACCGCTTCTATCAGCTCACCAGATATCTGAAGATATTTCAGCTCCCTGATGTGCTTATCCAGAGTTGCCGCTTTGTAGTCGAATCCACATAAATATTTCAGAGCATTACCTCTCGGATTGTCTACGCTTCTAATTCTCCCGTTTGCAGTGACAAGTGGCAGCGAAAAAAGTGCAAGAGTGTGTCGTAGAATGGACTTTCTGGAGAGCGAGACTACATCCATTGAGGCAATCCTTTTATTGTCGATTTTTTCATCCAACGACTTAAATCTTAATTCTCTTACCTGAGATTGCTTATTATATTCTGAAGTGAACCTGCCCTTTAGGCGTAGATCTGGATGATCCCTCTGGATCGATGCACTCTCCTTGAACATCTCAGATTCTTTCTTATTCGCTATGCACTGGCATATCGAATCGGAGATTGTATCGATTAAACCGATGTCAAGGGCAAGTGCAACTGCCATCTCAGATGCCCCTGATTCATTCGAGGTGGCAAGGTCTATCTCGGGGTGAATCCAGTCCAAATCGTTATCCCTTCGATAGTTTTTGATCGCTGTGTTGGAGATGGTGGTCCCAAATTCGTTTTTAATCGTGTTTTGAATTTCTGTGGAGGTCATAGACCTATTATACACAATCAGCCCCTTCACAAAACTCTTTATATCATTCGTGAATTTTAGGTTATTGCCTTTGCTTCTCAGGTCATATAAGCCATCTACGCCTCTTTCATCCAGCGCATTCCTGTAAAGATAATATTGCCCCCGCCCAAAAGGCGTATCTTTCACTTTGAAGTATTGGTTGACTGATAGAGGGGATTCCTCCACTTCTTTCATGACTTGCAGAATCGTAGACACTCGGGCCTGTTGATTCAGGTAAGTCATAAATATACAGATGTAGTTTTGGTATATAAATGGTAACTATTCAGCCCACCATGACCGTAAAACGCATTTCCATCCGGGATGCACCCACAATTAGGGTTCAGTTAAGAGGCGGCTGAAGGAGGCACATAGGGCTTTCCCTCAAACGCACCTTGAATAGCATCGAGAACCGGA
>JAUWQF010000079.1 GCA_030611205.1 Methanothrix sp. | reverse complement strand
TCCAAACCTTGGCGCTCGACATCGTTCAAGTTGATTGCTGTAGGTTTCGGACCAGGCATGATACTCCCCTTCTGCAGAGTATCTGTTAATGGTTATATATAAAACATTATCATTAGGTTTATCTCAGCCCAGATGTACTAGATAAATCGATGAGGCGAAAATCTCCGAAAGCTGTGGGAATCCTCGCCGTCGGCAGGACGGGGCCGGATCCCGCAAGCTCAGGATCCGAGGGCCCCCAACACCACCCAGCAAAACGTTTATCCTCCTGGGGTTTCCCTCCTTCCACGCGATCATTTGCGCTTTAAGATTGAAGGATGGTCTTTATCTTGAGAGAATATCTGCTCGGAAACGTCGCCATCGCCAGAGGTATACTGGAGGCCGGTGCCGGTGTGGTGGCCGGCTACCCAGGAACCCCCTCCTCGGAGATCGTGGAGGCCCTGGCACCCCAGGCCGAGGAACGCGGTCTCCATGTAGAGTGGTCGGTCAACGAGAAGGTAGCCATAGAGGTGGCCATAGGTGCTTCCTGGACTGGAACGAGGGCGGTAGCCACCATGAAACATGTAGGCCTCAACGTCGCCGCAGATCCCTTCATGACCTTGGCTTACCTGGGCGTGAAGGGCGGTCTGGTGGTGGTATCCGCAGACGACCCTTACTGCCATTCCTCCCAGAACGAACAGGACTCCCGGAGGTACGCCCAGTTCGCCCGCATACCCTGTCTGGACCCCGCAGACCCCCAGGAGGCAAAGGATATGACCATCGAGGCCTTCGAGCTGTCCGAGAGGTTCGAGGTGCCGGTGATGCTCAGGCCCACCACCAGGGTCTCCCACGCCAGGTCTGACGTTGATGTGGGCCCGCCCCGTCCCCCGGTCACCGGTCATCATTTCGAGAAGGATCCTGCTCGGCGGGTGGCCTTGCCCGCCCACGTCAGGCCACTTCATTCCGAGCTTTTGGCCAAGCAGGAGAAGATCGCAGAGGCCCTGGCCAAAACGCCCTGGAACAGGCTCGACCTATCCGGAGATGTTGGGGTGATTGCCTCCGGGGTATCCGGTCTCTACGCCCAGGAGGCGATAGCGGAGATGGGTGCGGATGTATCCCTCCTCAGGATCGGGACCTGCCCGCCGCCAAGAAACCTGATGGCCGAACTCCTGGACCACGTCCGGAAGGTGATGGTGATCGAGGAGATGGACCCGGTGATGGAAGAAGAGACGGAACGCCTGGCCCGAGTGCACAACCCAGAGGTGGAGATCCTGGGCAAGGCCAGCGGCCACGTCCCGGACGTGGGCGAGTTCGAACCCCTCCTTGTGAGAAACGCCATAGCGGGCATGATCGGCCTGCCTCCGAGTGTGCCCGTATCGCTGGAGAAGGCGGCAGAGATCCTCCCACCCAGGCCGCCTGCGCTCTGCCCGGGATGCAGCCACCGGGCCACCTACTACGCCATGAAGAAGGCCTTCGGGAAGGACGCAATATTCCCCAACGATATCGGCTGCTACACCATGGGGGTCTGGATGGGGACCGTAGATACCTGCCTCTGCATGGGTGCAAGCATAACCGTCGCCAGTGGGATAAGGTTCGGTGGAGAGGATAAGGACATATGTTGCGTTCTGGGAGACTCCACCTTCTTCCACTCCGGCATGACCGGTCTCCTCAACGCCGCCTACAACGACGCCAGGATCACGGTCGCGGTTTTGGACAACTCCACCACGGCCATGACCGGCCACCAGCCCCATCCTGGAACGGGGTTCACCGCCAGTGGCGATACAGTCGTGTCGGCCGACATATCCGAGGTGGCCACGGTCCTGGGCGCACGTTTTGTGGAGACCGTGGACCCCTACGACCTGGAGGCAACGATCGATGCATTCCGGAGGGCCCGGGATCATCCGGGCCTATCGGTGGTCATATCCAAGCAGGACTGCGTGATGATGGCCAAGAAGGCCGGCATCCTGGGAGGATCGTTCCGGGTCGATGAGGACGTTTGCACCGGCTGTAAGAAATGCATAAGGTTCGGCTGTACCGCGATCGAGTTCTATGACGAGGTGGCAAAGATCAACGCCCTCTGCGCGGGATGCGGGGTCTGTGCCCAGATCTGTCCCAGCGGTGCCATCGAGGAGGTGAGGAGATGAGAACCTCCGAGCTGGACGTAGTCGTGGTGGGAACAGGGGGCCAGGGTGTCATCCTGATATCCGAGATCATCGGCCGGGCCGCTCTCAAGGCAGGTCTGCCTGTCAGGGGCGCGGAGACTCATGGGATGGCCCAGCGCGGGGGCAGCGTGGTCGATTATATCCGGGTCGGATGCCGCTTCAGCGCCATGGTGTCCCCGGGAGGGGCCGACGTCCTCTTGGCTCTAGAGCCAGCCGAGGCCCTGCGCTACGCTCACTACCTATCCCCGGAAGGGGTGGCCCTGGTGAACACCAGGCCGTTACACCCGATCACGGTGACCACCGGGCTGGCGACCTACCCGGAGCTGGAAGAGATCCTGGATCCGCTGAGGGGTGTCTGCAAAGAGGTCAGGACCATGGACGCCACCAGGCTGGCGGCCGAGGCGGGTCACCCTCAAGCGGCGAACGTGGTGATGTTGGGCGCTCTCTCTAAGTATCTCCCTATCGAAGAGGAGACGGTGATGGAAGCTATCGTGGAGACGGTGCCACCAAGGTTCCTGGATATCAACAAGCGTGCATTCGAACTTGGAAAAACTGAAGTAGAATAGGGTCCTGTGGTTGATTTATGACTGAAGAAAAGAAAGAAAAGCCAGAAGCAGTACCTCTGGGTGAGACCGAGGCCATCGACGAGCTGACCAAGCCAAAGATCCCCGAGAACCTGCCCGACGAGACCTGGCCCCTGGAGAAGCTGATCGAGGCGGCCACCAAAGAGAGCAACCTGCTAACCAGGGCGAACGCCGTTAACGTCCTGGCCAATATCGGTGGGGCTGAGGTGATCGAAACCCTGATCCAGGCGCTGGGTGACCCGGAAGATCCGGTCAAGGTCAACGCTATGATGGGGCTGTCTCACCTGAGAAAGGAGCTGGTCCAGGATAGGATGATCGAGGCTCTGCAGGAGGACGAGGAGGGGGTGCGGGCGGGCGCGGCCTGGGTGCTGGGTGAGATGATGGACGAGACGTCGATGGAGCCGCTCCAAAAGACCGCTGACGATGACGAGAGCGTCATGGTCAGGGTCCAAGCCAAGGCGTCGCTATTGGCCTACAATAAATCGAAGTCAGAGAATAAAGAGTAGAGGGATAAAGAATCGGATCTGAAGCTCTAACTCTAAAGGGCAGACCTGACCGCCTCCAGTCCCGCCTCCAGTCCCTCCCCCAGTTTCTCCGCATTGGGACCGCCGCCCTGGGCGATCTGGGGCTTGCCGCCTCCTCCGCCACCGAGAACCTTGACCGCGGTCCTTATGATATCTCCGGCCTTCAGGCCTCTGGCCAGACCGGTATCGCCCACGGTGGCCACCATATTCCCACCGCTTCCCAGGATGGCCACGTAGTCCTTCTCCGAGAGCATCGAAGCTGCCTTTATCAGCGCGTCCACGTCTGCGCCTTCCATCTTCTGCACGACTACCTGGAGGCCGTCCAGGGATACCGCCGCGGAGAGGAGCTCCTCTTGCTGGGACCGGGCCACGTCTTCCTTGAGCCGGGCGGTTTCCTTTCTCAGATCCTTCCACTCCTCGAAGAAGCGGGCGGCGGTCTTGGGCAGCTGCGCCGGTGGGACCCGCAGGGCATCGGCCGCCCCGAAGAGCAGGCCGTCTCTTTCCTGGCCCCGGAGGACGGCGGCCTCACCGGCGGCGAACTCGATCCGCTCCACGCCGTCTTGGACCCGCTCTGTTCGGAGGACCTTGATGGGGCCGACCATCCCGGTGTTGATGCAATGGGTCCCGGCACAGGCCTCGACGTCATCTCCGACCTGCACCACCCTGATATCTTTTCCGGGGGGCACGCCGCCCTGGTAGAGCTCGAACCCGAACATCTTCTCCGCCTCGTTCCGTTCCAGCCATCTTGTGGATACGGGGACGTTCTCCATCACCGTCCTGTTGGCCAAAAGCTCGATTTTCTTCAGCTCCTCGTAGGTGATGCGCTTGTAATGAGAGATGTCAAGCCTGGCCCGGTCCACGAACTTCTGGGCACCTGCCTGCCAGATATGGCGTCCCAGGACCTTCTTGGCCGAGTCATGGATGATGTGGACAGCGGTGTGATGTCTGGCTAACGCCAGACGGCGGTCCAGATCGATCTTGCCCTCGACGCGATCCCCACGATCGAGACCGTCACCGGCCTCCGCCAGCTGGTGGAGGACTACCCCTCCGATGGAGCGTACGTCCACCACCTGGTAGGTCCGCGAGCCCGACCGGAGGGTGCCCTGGTCTGCGGGCTGGCCGCCGCCTTCCGGATAGAAGAGGGTCCTGTCCAGGACCACCGCGCTGCCTATCACGTCCAGCACCTCGGCTTCGAATGTGTCCTCGAAGGGTCTATCGTAATAGAGCTTGAGCGTCTCCGGGCCAGGTATCGTCACCTCTTCGGTCTCTTTTTGCTCGGAACGGATATGGACGCTGGCCACCTGGGAGTAGAAGTTGTCCGGGAGGTCCACGGAGACATTCACCTCTGCTGCCACCTCTTTGGCTATCTCCGGCGGTATGCCATGAGAATCGTATAGGGAAATCATCTCCGATAAGGGGACGGCCTTTCCTTCTTTCTTATAGGTCTCCGCCACCGTTCTCACCAGGCGGCGCCCTTTCTTCAGCGTCTCGGCATACCTTTCTTCTTCGAGGTTGACGATCTCTTTGATGGTTTCCATCCTCTCCTCCAGGTCGGTATAGTCGAGCCTGGCGAGCTGTACGGAGACGAGATCGCTGAGGGGCACATCGATCTTTAGATCACGCATCTGCCGGAGGGTCCTGCGTATGACCAGCCTGGCCAGGTAACCGGACTTGACGTTCGAGGGGATGATCCCGTCGCCCAGCATGTAGGCCAGGCAGCGGGTGTGGTCGGCGACCGCGTAGATCCGTTCCAGGGGAGCTATGATCTGTTCCAAGCGTTCCGGTGAGATCCCGATATTCGAGGCGATCCTGCCGCGCAGGTCGCGAAGGCTGGCGTCTTCCAGGTCGACCATGCCCGCCAGACGGGCGTTCTGGGCAAGTATCGTTGTGCACTCCTCGTTTGATCGGAGGTCCTGGATGCCGGTCAGCCGGGAGAGGTGATCCACCATCTCCGGGAGAACGGCGTCGTAGATGGTAGGGGTGCCCTTAGATGCCCAGACGAAACGTTCCAGCCCGTAGCCGGTGTCCACGATGTAGTTCTCCATCTTGCTGTAGCGCTCGCCTTTGATCTCATATTCGCCACCGGCCGCGGTCTTGAGATCCATGAAGACGAGGGTGGCCAGCTCCAAGCCGCCCACCAGAACTTCCAGGCTGGGACCGGCGTTGCCACCACCGGCCCAGGGAGACTCTTTGTAGGTCACGGCAAGGGGGTCCGCGCCCAGGTCCCGCAGGAGTTCGTCGCAGAGGGCGACGGTCCTTTCTTTCCAGTAGATCTCCCGCTCGGTGGTGTTGAAGACGTGGTGGGCCATCATCTCGAAGGTCGTTAGATGGCGGCCGCTCCTGCCCACGGAGTCCAGGTCGTCCAGCCGGATGCAGGGCTGGGAGATGGTCAAAGGGTTGGCCGGTGGCGGCACCAGGCCGGAGGTGACGAAGGGCTGGAAGTCGGCTATGGAGGCGATGGTGAGGTAGATGTCGTCCCGCCATCGGGCCACCACGGGGTAACGACCGACCCTGGTATGGCCCCGGGACTCGAAGAACGAGAGGTAGTGTTCGCGCATCTCGCCCGGGTCGTACTCCCGGCCGAAGACGGGGTTGCCGATGAAGGTGTAGGGGTCACAGGGAGGATCGCCGCAGGTGGTCCTGGACGGGTCTCTGGTCCAAAAGTACCCGCCGCAGTTCTCGCACCTCTTGCGACAGAAGCCCTCTGCAACGAAGAAGTCCAGCTTGTATTCATCCTCGGAGAACATGTCGATCAAACCTGATTATAGGGATGGGGGGCAAAGGGATCAATGTGCTAAAAGGCTTTCTCAGAGGAAGTTGTGAGAGAGAGAGAGAGAGAAAAAAAAAACCGGGAGGATATTGTTTTGACACCGTTCCGGCCGAAAGGCAGGCATCCCAGGGAGATCCTGAACGAGATCAAGTGGCGCGGTCTGCCCCTGGAAAAATGCGAGATCGATATTCTGCACAGGGGCGCGCCAGGAGACATCATCACTTTGAAGGGAAACGAAGTCGGGCTGGGGAAGTCCTTTCTCTCCTGTGGCGGGACTGAGATACCTTATCATCGGATACAACGCATAAGGTACGAGGGAAAGGAGGTGTTCGGGCGGGGATGATATCAAGGTTGGCTGGTCTCGGGGGATGACTAAGTATCAAGTCTTTAGTCGTCGTGCATCTATTGATTAAAACCGTTATCAAGCGAGTGATTCGGGGGGCGCTAAACACATACTCACTCCTTATTTCAACCGCGAATGAACGCTAATGAACGCTAATGAACGCTAATGAACGCTAATATTTTCTTTTAATTCGCGTTCATTCGCGTTCATTCGCGGTTTTACCCTCCGATTTTGACGATCTGGCCGCGCACGACCACGATCTTGCTCTTTTATTGAGTATCAAGTCTAAGGTTCATGACTATAGTATTTAATTGTGTTATGCATACACATGTACATGAGTACAAAGATAATTTCTATACGCAATGGCGTATACAAATCACTTAAGAACGCCAAACAGGAGGGCGAGAGCTTCACCGACGTGATAAAACGGTTGCTGAAGAAGAAGAAGAAGAAGAAGAAGACGACGACGACGGTGGACCTCTCTGACTACTTTGGTGCCCTGAATGACCAGGATATCCTGGACGGGCTGGAGGAGGACGCTCGCAGAATCAGGGAGCTTTCGAGGTTCAGAGAATGATCGTAATGGATACCAGCGCCCTCATCGACTTCTTCAGAGGGGCCGCGGAGGCCCGAGAGTTCCTGGACGACGAGCTGGCCACCACGGTCGTAACCTACCATGAGATCCTGACCGGCGTGAAACACCGCCGGGCCAGGCGGGTGGAGAGGTTCTTTCGGCGGTTCTTCTCCCAAGTCGATGTTCTGGATCTCGACCAGGAAGCGGCGGAGGAGTCGAGCAGGATCATGGCCGACCTCCTGAAGTTAGGGCTCCCGGTAAACTCCATGGATGTCCTGATAGCGGGCATAGCTATTGCCAAGGGAGCAGAGAGGCTGGTCACCAGGGATAGAGATTTCCTGGAAATCGCCAAGGTATCCGAGCTGGAAATCCTGGTGTATTAGCGCGATTGCAATGCTGGAGCATATTGATTTTGGGGCTGAGGGAGGGTTATCGGCAAAAGTGTTGAGCTTTGGTGTTGTTGGCGTGGAATGTGAGTTAAATGGGCACTTCAATCATATTTGCATATTGCCATTGTAATTCAACAAAACCCCTGTTCGGATCCCCCACAAGATTTTGAAAGGTGTTTTTTACCGCTTCTCGTTACCCGGTATAAACAACGCAAATACCAACGTAACCGCCAAAACAATAAGAATCACGAAAAATGACTGCTTCATTGTTGATTGTGTTGCAGTATTTATAATGCGTTTAAATTCATTCACTTCCCCTTCCGAATATTGGGACAGATCTATCTTTGCATGTTCTGCTTGCATTTTTTGTGCGTAATCCTGCAGATCTGCTACTAACTCATCCCTTGGCATATCCTCATGTATAACATCGGAAGTCATTACTCCTGTTACAATGCCATTCAACATAAATGCTACAAGCACAGTACCAATTAATGCGGTCCCCATTGAATTTCCTAAATTTCTAGCAGCATTAATCACACCAGATCCTTCATTTTGTTTCTCGTCAGGAACAGCAGAAATGAGCATATTTACAAGAAGTGCTGAGACAAGTCCTATGCCAACACCATAAATAAGTAATCCAATGGCTAAACCCGATCCGGTTACTATTTCCGGACCTGAGAACAAATGGTGTATAACGAAAACACCAATAGCAGCAATAAAAATACCGAATACTATTAGATACTTATTATTAAACTTTTGACTTATATGACCTGTAGCAAAGGAAATAAATAAAATAGAAAATGAAAAGGGTATGAGATAAATACCGGTTTGCACGGCACTATAGTGAAGGACCTGTTGCATATAAACAGGCAAAATAAACAGAGTGCCCATTAATGCAAGACTAAGTGTCATCTGAGTGGCACTGCCAAACAAAAACGTTTTGCTTTTAAATATGTCAAAATCAAGCAATGGCATTTTATTCTGCTTTTTTCTTCGCTCGGTCCATAATATGAAACACACAAACAGGATGATGCCAAGCACTAACATGACGGGTACTATTAAAAGGCCTGATCCTGCATTCAGGAATGCGAGAATGATTAATACAAAACTTAATGTTGAAATTATAACACCTGTAATATCCATGCTCGGTCTTTTTGAAGCATCTATTTCTACTTCTTTTAGCATACGTGAGCAGATCAGGATAACCACTACCAATATCAACTCACTTGCAAAGACCCATCTCCAGCTCAATACTGATATTATAAAACCGCCTAGCATAGGACCCACGGCAGCACCTGCCGCCCCAATTCCTCCATAGATCGCAAAAGCGGTAGCCCTATTCTTGGGGTCCGGATAAGAGCTTGCTAACAGAGCCATTGTTGCAGGCAGCATAGCCGCTGCGGCACATCCTTCAATAAGCGACCAGCCCGTGAGAAGAACTCCCGCATTAGGACTCAATGCAGCCGTCGCCGTCCCTACTCCATATACTACCACTCCGATCAGAAACACTTTCTTTCTGCCGTACATATCACCAAGCTTAGCACCCAACAGCATAGTTGATGCCATTACTAACGTGTAAACGGCCATTATTGCTTGGATCGTACTAATAGTAGTATTCAGATCTACAACTAAATCCTTGATTGCAACACTCATTGCTGTTGTGTCAAAAACCAGAATAAAACATGCCATACATAGAACTATAAGGGGGCCCCAGCTCATGGAAGAACTTTTCGTGCTCAACACACTGGTATCTCTTTTCATATATGTTCCGTCTTAATGGGTCGTGTGCCGATTATGTTCGAAAGCCTGCCGTAAATTCCGCTGTGGCCGTAGTTTTTTTACGTTAAATTGGGTTTTCCCCGTAAAAAGTGCCTGTATTATAAATCTCGCCCCTTCTGTGTTAATTCGTCTGCAATCAATTCTGCCTGTTTAATCACGGTTTCTGTTGCAAGTGCTTGCATATCGGGTGGATAACCATATTGTCTTAATGTTCGTTTTACGATTACTCTCAATTTGGCTCTAACACTTTCTTTTATCCCAAGTTTCCCACTCAAAAATCAAAACCAGTGTGCTACGGCCCGGCACTCTCAAGATTTCGCCTAATTCTTGGTCGTAATCACCCCCAACTTCAACAAGTAATTCCAATCGATTTTAAATAATTCTTTTCTATAATACATTCACATTGGAACAAGCCCAATATCCCCTTCTGTTGTGGTCGAAGTTTCATCAATTTCGATTAATCCTCCACCACTGCTTTTGATAGTTATTCTTCCGATTATCTCTCCCGTTATATCTCTCCCGTTAATATTTTATTATCGGTCGTAAGTTATTTAAGCATTCCGGTCAGATCGGAGTTTATAAGATGTGATAAAAAACGACCGCTAGATGCCGAAGGCTGTAGGGTCTAGCGATAAACTAATTCATGCAGGAATATACTTATCAAGATTGAGTTTGCTGAAGACCTCAGCAGCATCTCTGCTCATGTCCTCGATGACAAACTCCGCCCCCCTCCAACTTTTCACTTTTTCATCTCCAGTATAGACCAACCCCAGTCTCATTTGATCTAGATGATAGGCTAATCTCTCCATTGACAAAACCTCATTACCGATCAAATACAGCAAATAATTGTACAATAACAGCCCCATAACACACAAAAACACGTGAGCCCTGATTTTAAGATCTTTTCTTACGTATGCTGGCTTTAACGGGATC
>JAUWQF010000134.1 GCA_030611205.1 Methanothrix sp. | reverse complement strand
ACAACAAAAGGTAGGGAGGTTCTCCTGAAGAGCCGGATGAGGGAAAACCTCAAGTCCGGTTCTGTGAGGGGGCTCATAGTAACCCCGGAGCTATTACTCCAAAAAGGGGTGGCTATGAGTTCTACTCGACATACTTTATGTGCAACTAGAAACCTCTAGGATATCTGTCTTTTCGGTGTGGACCAAAACTCACTATGTGCATATCCTGCTACTCTGCCTGGAGCGCCTCGATGGGATCGAGCTTGGCCGCCTTGTTTGCGGGATAGACTCCTGCGATGGAGGTTATCAAGACACCGAAGAGGAGGCCGAAGGCGATCGACTGTCCGGTCACCGCCACAGGTATCATGGCCACCGACCCTATGACGTTCGATATCAGGACGCCTAGAAGTATGCCCACCAAGCTGCCGACCAGCCCCAACATCCCGGCATCGAGGAGATAAAGAGTCCTCACCTCCCAGGCGGTGGCACCTATTGCCTTCATCACCCCGATCTCCTGTGTCCTCTCCCTGACGGTGAGCATCATCACGTTGGAGATCCCGATGGCGCCCACGATCAGAGAGATGGAACCGATCCCCGCCAGAGCGTACTTGATCATCACCAATATCTCCAACATGGACTCAAGCCGGGTCGTCAAGGGCTCTACGGTATAGGCCTCGTCTCTGTGTATCCTGGAGAGGTCTTCGTTCATCTCCTCGGCCACGGTCTCGACCCGAGACGAATCTTTGGCCCTCACCATAATCATCGAATAGTGGTAGTCCTCCAGGTCGAGAAGGTCCTCCATAGCCCTGTGGGTTATGTATATCGTGTTCTCGGATGCGTACGTCGGGTCCTCATCCTCCTCTAGCACGCCGACGACCTTGAAGTCCATGTGACGGCCCTCTTCGGTCCGGTACAACCTAATCTTGTTGCCGGGCGATATCTTCATCCTGAAGAAGTTGTCGGCGACATCGTGGCTGACCACCGCGGTCTTGTAGTCGGAATCGACGAGAAAACGGCCACGATCCACCACCTCCTCGAGATCGGCGTGGTTCTCGGGGGCGACTCCCAGCACCCGGATCGTGGTGTTGTCACCGCGGAAGGACAACAACGCGTTCGTCACCTTCAAGGGATAGACGTCGCCGACTCCACCCACGTTCTCGATGATCTTCACGTCCTTCTCAGACAGTTCAGCAGGCTCTTCCGGCGTCGATCTGGGCCGGTCTCCTGGGCCACCGTGACCCATATCCGATCCCGGCCTCACCGTTATCAGGTCCATATCCAGGTCGCCGAACCTCTCGTTGACGCCGCCGTATAGGCCCTCTCCCACCGAGAGCATGACCACTATGGATATCACCCCTATGATGATCCCCAGGCTGGACATGAGGGCTCTGCCCCGGTCCGCCCGGAAGCTCAGGAGGACGTACTCGA
Organism: Methanothrix sp.; assembly: GCA_030611205.1. Taxonomy (GTDB): domain Archaea; phylum Halobacteriota; class Methanosarcinia; order Methanotrichales; family Methanotrichaceae; genus UBA204. Next base: position 4,422 of record JAUWQF010000134.1, on the reverse strand, counting down.
ACATGTCGTCGAGTCTCAAGGTCTGCTGCTCCTTTTGCGCCAGACGTAAAAGCCGCCGATCGCGACCAACAAGAGGACGGCGGTCGCGCCTATCATCCCAGCCGTTGCGATGGGCCCGTCACCCGCCCTGTCGTTGCCCGGACCCATCGCAAGCGCCATGCCAGAAGACGTGGTGTAGACGTCAGACTCGTGCCAGGTATCGCCGTTCTTGAACCTCGACCTGAATCCCAGGTCGGCGAGAGACTTGTTGGCAGATAGGTCGAAATCAACGGTGAACATCTCGTCGGGATCCATGGTGCCGATGTAGTACTCCTCGGGCGTGAACGTCACACCGTCGCCCTCTGGAATGATGCTCACCGCGTTCAACGTGTTCTGCCTGGGGTTTGCAACGTCCAGGCTCACGCTGTTGGACGAGGCGGTCTCGGCCTTTATCAGAATCACGTCGGAAGAGTCGACCTTCACGAGGATCCTACGGTTCGTCTCTCTCGGATCCTCCTCGTACCCACCGACGAGCCTGAAGTCCAGGAAGTGATTGCCGTCGGTGATATTCTCGTTGACCTCGATGGTGTAGTACAGGGTGATCTTGTCTCCGGGCCCGATCGATCCGACGTCCTCGTACGGGGCGCAGGTGACCTCGATGCCCTCGGATCCACAAAGCTCGGCAACGCAGACGTGCATGGCCAGGAAGAAGTCCTCCTTCTGATAGGAGACCACGTACTGATCTGCGCCGTTCTCGACCTCTATCGAGACGACGCCCGTATCGCCGGGCATCAGCACCTCCGGCGAGACCGACGATCGGATCATGACCGTCGGCTCGGGGTAGCGGTAGAGGTAGTCGTGGGGATAAGCGAAGGCTGGAAGGCAGAGGGCGACGACCAGAAGCAGTATCGCGACCGCCCTCAAGACGCATCATCTCCAACGCGCCCGTCTCTCATCCAGACCACCCTGCTGCAGTTCTCCGTCGTCTCGATGTCGTGGGTCACCATGACTATGGTGCGCCCCTCTTCGTTCAAGCCCCGCAGGATCTTCATGATCTCCTTGGTGCTCTTCGTATCGAGGTTGCCGGTGGGCTCGTCGGCCAGTATTATAGCCGGATCGTTCGCCAGCGCCCTAGCTATGGCCACCCTCTGCCGCTCGCCCCCCGAGAGGTTGAGGGGGCTGTAATCAAGTCTGTGGTCCAACCCCACCTCCGCCAGGAGCTCTCTGGCCCGCCTCTTTCGCTGGTCCCTGGAGACGCCCTTCAGAGTCATTGGAAGTTCGACGTTCATCAGGTTTGACATCCGTCCTATCAGGTTGTAGCTCTGGAAGACGAAACCGATATCGTCTCTCCTTATCCGGGCCAGTTCTCCGTCGGACAAGTCGCCGACGTCTCTGCCCTTCAGGAGGACTCGGCCGCTGGAGGGCCGGTCCAGACAGCCCAGGATGTTCATCAGGGTGCTCTTACCACATCCTGATGGACCCATGAGCGCCACGAACTCGGCAGGCTCGATCCAGAGGCTGATCCCCTTCAGGACCGGAACGTCCATATCTCCTACCTTGTAGGTCTTCTCCAGGTCGATGATCTCTACAACAGACATATTTATCTATCCTATCTCAGCCGAAATTAATGGAATTTTTGAGTGCCGCCCCACCGTTTCTGGTTCGATCTCGTCGTGTGGCAAAGGTCACGTAGACCAATACGCCAGGCCATTGACATCAACGATTTCACGTGTCTCATTGTACTCGTAACCTCCGTTATCGGACGACTCTGCTTTGCGTCGCCCTGTAGTCATCCCTTACGGTAGTGTAACGACTTTTCTGTAATTTGGTTTGCGTCATATGGTGCGGCTAGGGCAGGGTAGGAGGCATCAAGTTTGATGATGTTTGATGATATATGTGTGCCGGCAATGTTGACTACAGAAACATAAAAACCGAAATCAGCTCAGAGCTCCATATATGGCAATCAATGAGCCTTCCTGGTCAGAAAGACGACGGTATTGTTGACGGGGGACTCTGGCCTGATGCGGAGATGTTCTTGAAGTTTCGCTGGCGGCGAGAAGGAAGAATCGATGTCCAGGAGCCGTCTCAGTCCCTTCTCGTAGATGCGGTAGGAAATCTTCGTTCCCGGTGGCGACACCCGGGCCAGGTGATCGAAGATCTCGTCTTTGGGCTGAGCCATGGCGGCCACCATGACCAGCCTGCACTCTTTTTCCAGTGGAAAAGAGAAATGATCTCCGGTCAGGATCTCTATCCTGGTGGAGAGGCCGAGCTTCTCTATGACCTTTCGGGACAGTTCGGCCCATTGGGGTTCCCGTTCGATGCCTATGCCCTCCAACCCGTGCTCGCGGCAGAGAACTATGAGACTCAGGGGCAAGGGACCGCTGCCCAAAAAAACCACCCGGTCGCCGGGCTTGAGATCTGCGCCCTCGAACTCCGTCCGCGCCAGAGTTAGGTAGTTAGGGTAAAAGGCGAAACCTTTCAACGTCTCCCAGGGATCTGGACTATCCAGGATCAACCTGGCCCGTTCGATCTCCAGCCGGAGGCTGTAAACGCGTCTCAACCTGGTCACCGCCTCTAGCACCTGGCGGAAGCCAGGATCGCGGAGCAGCGACTCCACCTCCGCCCCCACATCATCCTCCACCTCCAGAGAGGCCAGGACATCCAGACGGTGAAAAGGCCCTTCCAAGTCGGAAGGACCCGAGAGGATCTCTTCGTCACTCAGGTCCATGATGGCGGGGCAGATCTCCAGGAGGGTGGAGCATATCGAATCTTTGGATATTTTAGCCATCTTCTTCTGGCTCCAGAACGACCAGAGTGTTGTTGACCTGGCCGGCGGGTATAATTTCCCTCACCTTTCTGAAGCCTTTTATGTCCTCCGGTTGCACCGGATGGCGGAGTACGGCGCGCATCCCGGAGTAAGTCCGGTAACAGACCGGCAGAGGGCCCTTATCTTTCAGGATGGATAGCAAAGTCCGGAAGATACGAGGCTTGGGCTCGGCCAGAGCCGCCACCAAGACGGAGTCCCATTCCAGGTCTCTCAAGGCGGATTCGTCTCCCTCGACTATGCTAACCTCTCTTTCCAAACCCAGCCGTCCAATGCACTTTGTGGCCACGGAAACTGCTTGAGGATTTGTGTCCAGGCCGATGGACCGAAACCCATAAAGTCGGCTGAGAAGGATCAAAGTGATGGGTAAGGGGCCGCATCCTACAAACGCCAGAGTCTCATCCGGAGAGAGGCTGGTGGCTCGGATTTGGTTTTCGATCAGCGCCCTGTAGCGGGGACAGAGGGGAAAGTCCCTCAACACCGACCATGGTTTCTCATCTCTGAGCAGTTCTTCCGCCAGGTGGATCTCGTGATGGCCGAAGAAGGCCGAGTAGTAGGAGCGAATGGTGGGAAGCGCTTGCAGGACGTCCGGATCTTCCAGGATCTGATGGGCCAGATGGTCGCTCACCTCCAGATGAGAGACATAGTCGAGGTCCTGGTAGAGCAAGTAGAGTTCTTCGGGGGACAAGAGGGACAGGCTCTCGGGGGTATATCCTTTGATCTTATGGTAGAAGTCCAGTATATGAGATTTGATGATGAAGAAGCTCTGCTGGCAGTTCAAGCAGCAGCCCGATAACTCCTCCCAATGCGAGGATCGAGGATATACGAGAGCTTGCATAATCTACACCATATAGTAAATAGTTCTCAGCTAATATAAGCTTTTCTGGGTGTAGTTTCCGCCGTATAGTTGTGATTGTGTTAAACAATTGTTAGTTTATTAACACCAATCATCGAGTTTGCCTGAAAATTTGTGCAAATTTCACACCATAAAAATGTTGTTCGTTTCAACGTAATATATATAGTTTCTTAAGAATGATTAAATAACAATAACACCAAAAGTCTTATTAATAAAGCAGAAATATTGAGTAGAATATCAGAGTAAGTGATATTTATAAAATGATAGTAATTATAAATTGTGTCGCGGGTGTGTGATTGAGGAAGGGGCCACAGAGGTGGGTTTTCATGAACGCAAAGGAGATCATTTCAAATTATTGGGACTGGAGAAGTATGACGTACACCAATGGCCTCGATGGCCATCAGGACGAAGAGAGATCAATCTGGAAGAGTGAGATTCGAAGTGTCTTGACCTGAACAGTTTTCAAATTCCCCCCTACAACTTGAAATCGACCTCAACCGTTTCTTTCAGCATGTCCTTGAACCCTAACATTTCAAGTGTTCTCCTGGACTTTCCCGTTAAATTCAGGTGCCAAATCTTCACCTGGTGCCCCAATCTTACCTGAACACGCTCCACTCGTTCTAGATCATGCAGAAATTCATCCGCTCCATGCCACACATTTTTACGGTCAGATAGCTTCTGAAGACGCCACTCCAAGTCTGCCAGCAGCCGATATGCCAGAACGCACACAAAAATATACACTCTAACCCGCCGCTCGAGCCTG
>JAUWQF010000007.1 GCA_030611205.1 Methanothrix sp. | reverse complement strand
GATACAACCTTGGACAAGCCTTATGCCAAGAAGATGGATCTTGTATATCGCCATTGGAGTGGAAAGCACCATCGGACGGTGAATGGTATCAACTTGATTACATTGGTCTGGACAGATGGCTATGCCATAATTCCTGTTGATTTCCGTATCTACGACATACATAATGATGGAAAAACCAAGAACGATCATTTTCAGGATATGCTACACAGTGCAAAAGAGCGTGGTTTCCAGCCGAAGTTTGTTATGTTCGACAGCTGGTATACTAGCCTGAATAACCTCAAAACTATTAGAAAATTTGGATGGAATTGGTTGACGAGGTTGAAGTGCAACCGTCTGGTGAACCCGGACGATACAAAGAACGTACAGATCAATACTGTAGAAATTCCTCCGGAAGGAGGGACAGTACATCTGAAAGCTTATGGATTCGTAAAGGTTTTCCGGATAGTCTCTAAAGAAAGTGACACAGAACACTGGGCAACTGATGCACTGGATATGAAAGAAACAGATCGAAAAGATCTAGCAAAGAACTCCTGGAAAATAGAAGAGTATCACAGAGGGATTAAGCAGTTCTGTGGCGTAGAACGCTGTCAGTCGCGAAGGGCTCAATCTCAGAGGGCTCATATAATGTTCTCGCTGAGAGCATTTCTGAGGTTAGAATTAGAGAGACTGAAAACGAAAAAGAGTTGGTTCGAAAGCAAGAGATCGATTATAAGAGATTCCATACAATCATATATAAAGTATCCACGTTATTTGTTGCCTACAGACTCAACTGCGTAAGTCCTACGTAAGTCCTATATAGTTTTCGATCCAACGTTGGGTGTTTTCTCCAATGCCAGTATAGATATTGGTTCCATTTTATGAACTCCTATTCTCTTTGAGTTTTGGCGAGTGCAAGTAATACGACCATTTTAGCTCCGGCTCGCTCTATCAGATATTTTCCTGCCTTTAAGGATGTACCAGTTGTTGCCACATCATCCAATAGGAGTACCTGCCGACCTTTGACTGCACTTTCATTTATCACAGTAAGTGATTTTATTTCTAGCTGTAGATCGCGGCTTCCACCCATTGCCTTCTTTGCTATCTCAAAAACTCTTGACAAAACATCTGTCCCATCAATTATTGGAGGCGAGGATAATTGTCTCGCGATTGTTCTTATGCCTGATGGTGCTGTCCCTATTGCGTGTGTTGGCATAACACAGATTACATATTCTTCTGTATTTGAAAGAATGTCATGTAGCTGATTTGTAAAGTACGTAATCGCTTTTTTGTGATAGTAATACATGACTTTCGGCCATATAGATTATAGCGACATATTAAATCGGACAAGCTTGAAATTGTACTGTACCCGATTAAGTATTTCATTCCCATGCAGTTGGTTGGAGGGGCGCTTAGTGCCGATTCTAACTTTCTCATAATATCTTCATGTTTTGGTAGATTAATATTGTCTAATCTGACCTGTCGATAACATGGTAATCGCCGAAAGTCATGTTTTAACAACGATGGAGGTGAGGGATTATGGAAGCAATTCGTCTTAACAAGGTTGTTGAGAGGGATGGTGAAATCTTTGTAACAGGATTGCCCTGTAAGAAAGGACAGTATGTAGAGATGATCGTGCTGATTGAACCATCGGCTGTGCTTAGGCATCCTCATTTGACAGCCCGTCAGATGATCCATTCCGGACTGATTGGGCTTTGGAGAGATCGCGAGGATATCGAGGATAGTGCAGCTTATGCACGTCAACTCCGTGAGCAAGCACAACGGCGGCGAGGATAAGGTATGATTCTTGTAGATACCGATGTGATGGTCGACCTTTTGCGTGAATACCTGCCTGCTGTGGCTTGGTTGAATTCCCTCGGTGGAGTGGAGATCATTCTGCCCGGATTTGTGGTCATGGAGCTGGTTCAGGGCTGTAGAAACAAGGCTGAGCAAGAGAAGGTGAAAAGGATCTTGGGAGCTTATGGCGTGGCTTGGCCTTCACCGGAGATGTGTGATGAGGCGTTGTCTGTATTTGCCCGTTATCATCTTAGCGACGGGCTTGGGATTCTCGATGCCCTGATTGGTCAGATAGCGGTGGCTTTGAATTTACCTCTATGCACTTTCAACCAGAAGCATTATGCAGCCATCCCTAAATTGAAAACTGTGCAACCCTATGTAGAAAGGTTTCCAGAAATAGGTAGCTGAAACGTCGCCTAACACGGGCTTTGCGGCTTCGGTTCACTTCGCCCAAACAATCCCAATGTATTTATCGGGTTTAAATTATTGTATTTATTGTGATGTGTGATTATGGAATACATACATCTTTATGGGATGTTAAAAATTCTCAAGTCATCACTTTTTTACTGCTGAAAGTGAGGTATAACCTACTCCTGGTTTCTCACTCTGTTCCTGGCTTTATGCCTCTTCTGGGTGGATTACCTGCACCTTTTGACCCTTTCAGTCCAGGACGTTCTCGGGGCGACCATCTTGGTGATGACCATCAGCTCGATGATATTCAAGTGGTACCTCTTCCGCAAGGGCGACGTGGAATAACGGGAGGAGATGGGATGAAAACCAGAATCAAGGAGCTGCGGGCCAGGCACAACCACACCCAGGCCGATCTAGCCTCTATGGTAGGCGTCAGGAGAGAGACCATACTCTTCCTGGAGAAGGGAAAATACAACCCCTCTCTCAAGCTGGCCTACAAGGTGGCCACGGCTCTCCAATCGACTATTGACGAGGTCTTCATATTCGAGGAGGAAGACCTAAAATGAACTCAGTTGAAGATGTGGGTAAGACCGAAAGATGGACCCGACATGCCCCATCAGATCGCTTCCATCCTCTTCTCCACCACCCTTATCGCCTCGATCGCCGTGGTGGGGTAGTTCCCGGTCTCGTCTTTTTCCAGCGACTTCACCATGTCCCAGACGTTCAGGAGCGCCGCCGAGACCCCGGTGAGGGCCTCCATCTCCACCCCCGTCTTGCCCACGGAGGTGACGGCAACCGTGGCCTCCACAGTCTCCGGCCGGAGATCGAACTCGACCACGACGCTGGTGACGGGGATGGGATGGCACATCGGCACCGTTCTGGGGGTTTCCTTCACCGCCAGGATGGCCGCTACCCTGGCGGTAGAGAGGACATCGCCCTTCTTCACCTTTCCCGAACCGATAGCCTCCACCGTAGACCGTTTGAGCCTCACCACCCCGGCGGCGGTGGCCGTCCTCTTCACCACAGGCTTCTCGGTTATGTCCACCATCCCCTGAGAACGAGCCCTCACGCGATCACCGCCTCATCGCCGCGGGGATCTGCTCGATGACGTCCGTGGCCGTCAGGCCGAACCCCTTCTCGGCGCAGGCGATGTCGCCCGCCCTGCCGTTGACGAAAGCGGCAGCGACCGCCGCCTGGAGCGCGGACGTCCTGCAGTAGAAGGCCCCGGTGATTCCTGCCAGGACGTCGCCGGTGCCGCCGACGGTCATCCCCGGGTTCCCGGTCTTGTTGCCTCTGACGACCAGCCCGTCGGAGATCAGGTCGGTCTTCCCCTTGAGGAGGACGGTCACCTCCAGATCCCTGGCGACGTTCTTCACCATATCCAAGGGTACCTTTCCCGGCGAGATCAAAACGGGACAGATCCTCCTGAACTCGCCCTCGTGTGGGGTGATCACGCCTTTCAAGGGGACGCCGGGCAAGAGAGCATCGGCATCCATTACCACATTCTCGCAGAGGGGGACGAGCCGGGATAGGGCATCTTCGGTCCTGGGGTCGCGACCCAACCCCATGCCCACCACCACGACATCATGAAGAGGTATCAGCTTCCTCAGGACCTCTAGATCGTCGGGAGAAAGGCGGTCTTCGGAGAGTTCCCTCACGATAAGGTTGGGTGAGAAACCGGCCACGGTCTTGGAGACGGCGGACGGGGTGGCTACGGTCACGATATCGGCACCTGCCCGGAGGGCGGCCATGGCAGAGAGGGCCGGGGCGCCGCTGTAGGCCCCACCCCCGATCACCAGCACCCTCCCGTTATTTCCTTTGTGGCTCTGGTCGGAGCGAAATGTCACCGGGATGAGGTCACCGGGCCCCACCAGAAACTCGGCGGCAGGTGGTATGCCTATGCTGGCGACCTCGACCTCGCCGGACATCCCGACCTTTGGTCGGTGGAATGTCACGGTGAGCTCCGGTTTGACCTCCTTATCGGTCCCCATGCCGCTGGGCACGTCGACCGATATTACGGTCTTTTTGCAGGAGTTCATAGCCTCTATGGCCGAGGCCTCGATACCGTGAATGGTCCCCCGCACCCCGGTACCGAATACTGCATCGATCACAATATCGTAGCTGGAGAGTGCCTCGAGATCCTCGGGATCCCGTACCTCCCTCAGATCGAAACCCATCTCGTCCAGGATCCTCCAGTTCCGTCTCGCCTCTTCGGTGGCGATATCCCTGGACCTGCCCAATAGGAGGACCGTGACCTGGAGGTCGCCGAGATGGCGTGCGGCCACGAAGGCGTCGCCGGCGTTGTTGCCTCGGCCGGCCACGATGACTATCTTGTCTCCAGCGGCTCTAGTCCTGATCTGGCGGGCCAGCGCTGCGCCTGCATTCTCCATGAGTTGGAGAGGAAGCAGGCCGAAATATTCGCAGTTGGCATCCACGGCACTCATCTCAGCAGAGGATATCGGTCTCATGCGATAGTATATGTGTCTGCGATGATAGAAGAGGATTTCGAAACGACCGAAATATATGTGCCAGAACGCTGGCGTCTTCACGCCAGCTCTGAATATCGTTTCCTATCCTTTAGTTCCTGTTTCTTGGCGGCGTTCCAGCCGCTGACAGCCTGGATGTAGCCGGTCACCCTGCTCATCTGCTCCACGTTCTCGGATCTGCAGCGGGGACACTCTTCCTTCAGGCCAGGAGTCACGTGGTAGCAGTTGAGGCAGACGGTCATGTCCCTGGTGAAGGCGAAATACCCGATCTGGGTGTTCTTGGCCAGCTTCATGGCGAAGTCCATCAGGCCCTGAGGGTCCGGCATGGCCTCGCCCAGGAATATGTGGAATATATTTCCGCCGTCCACGATGGGGAAGAATACGTGCTCCTTTTGGGCCCTCTCGAAGATGGAGACCTCTGCAGAGGGTGGCAGATGGGTCCCGTTGGAGTAATAGACGGGCAGATCGCGCGTCTTGTGAACGGAGGCCAGGGCGGTCGCAAGGTCACCCTTGACCACCTTCTCGGCGTGCTCCCTGAACTCGTCATGGATCAGGTCCGAGACGGCGAACCTCTGGACGGTGGTCTCGGCAGGGGTTCTCGCCAGGACGATGGTTATGCCATGGCGCGCGCTCAGCTCTTTGGAGTAGAGCTCCATCTCGGTCATGGCCCGGACCGCCAGCTTCCAGGCATCTTTGGACTCGTGCAGCTGGTGGCCGGTATGGAACTGGACCATCTCGTTGACGCCTACCACGCCGATGGTATAGACCAGGCCGTCGAGGTCCACGGCCACGGTCCCTTTCTGCCCTGTGTGGGGGTCCTTCGGTCGCTGGGTGGCGAAGGGCATCCTCTTGTTCCTCACCACCTGATCCATCCATTCTTTCTTGACCTTGAATATGTCCACGGCGACGTCCATGAGGTTTCGCAGATACTCGAAGAGGAGCTCGTCGTCCCCCCTGGCCAGGTAGGCGGCCCGGGGACAGTTGAGGGATACCACCTGCCAGGACCCCATGGAGAAGTGCATGCCATCTTTGAAATGCATCTTTTCGTCGAACATGTCGTCGTTATCGGAGTTGGCTGCGAACTGATAGGCACAGCATTGATAGCATGATATCCCTTTGCCCGCACCTCGATAGGCCGGGAGCTGGTTGTCGTAATAGGGGGTGCCGTACTTGGCGGCGAGCTCGAAGGTGAGAAGGTACAGGTCCCTGTAAGAGGGCATGTCAGGGTTGGCGGCGTTGAACTCCTCGTCCTCCTCTATGAAGTCGGGCTCGATGCTGATCTCCGGTTTGGGAAAGTTGAAGGGCTTGCCCCAGTAATCTCCCGCCTGCATGACCTTCATCAGGGCCTCAAAGCCCAGCCTCACCTCGCGCTCGAACTCGCCGTAGGTGCGCAGAGGCGCTTGTTCACCGTTCCAGATCTTGCCTTTGTACACCACGGGCATCTCCCGCCACAGCTTGGGAACCCCGGGGCTGAGCTGGACCGAGGAGAAGACCACCTGGCCGCCTCTGGCCACCATCATCTGGGTCATCTCGTAGACGAACATCTGCATGAGCTGGTAGATCTCCTCTTTGGAGTGATTCTCGAAGTAGGGGGCGATGAAGGTCAGGAAGTTGTAGAAACCCTGTCCCCCTGCGAAGTTGGTCTGGGCAGATCCCAGGGCCTTCACCGCGTGAAGGATGGCCACCTCCGCCTTCCTGGCAGGACCGGCCACGCTCGATCTGGTCCCCGTCCCGTCGGGCATTAGACCGTAATAAAAGAAATATCGTAGGTCCCAATCTTGGCAAAATGGGCGAGTCCCAAAGTATTCCAGGTCGTGGATGTGAAGATCTCCGGTCAGGTGGCGGTCGGCCAGGTAGGGCGGGATTAACAGGAGGTACTGCTCCTTGGATATCTTGTCTGCCTTCTTCTTGTGGCTGGTCTCGGCGTTCTCCTGGAGGTTGGCGTTCTCGTTGGCCTCGAAACCCGAGCCCACGTCGATCAGATGGGCATCGTAGACCGGTGTGCCCACCCGGGTGCAGATATTCCTCCATTCCAGGTGGTGTCTTTCCAGGAGGATGACGTTCATGATCTCCCTGACCAGAGGACCGCTGAGGAACTTCACGTCCATCCACCTGATCCGGCGCTCCGTCTCTTTGGCGATCTCTTTCGCCTCCTCTTCGGAGATTCCGGACGCCTTGTAGAACTGTTCGGATAACTTTGTCTCCTTCAGGAGCTGTTTCACTATCGCCTCTCGGTTCCAGTCCATGAGGTGACCGTCGGTGGTCCTGACCTTGGGCATGATAGAGAGGGATACACCCTCAAGCGTAATCTGCTGGGACTTATGCATAAAATTCCTTCTGCTCAACGAGCAACCCCCACATTGCGGCAAATTTTTTGTTGTATATGTTGTATATAATGTACAACATTACGTACACCGAGTACATCCTACCAAAGGGGGATTTACTCGGACCTCCTTCCGTACTGGTGAACAACCTGGTTAATGGGACCAGAACTTAATTAAGCCTTCGCTTGGAATGCGATACACTAGAATGATTGTTTGTATGAAAACTTTTACTTGTGCCGGACATGCCTGGAATTCATGGTCTATTTAAACAGGCAGAAATTGATTATAAATGCAGTAGTCCGATGGTGCGGGAAGCCGGTATCGATGACTTTCGGCCCGGTACCGGTCGGGATTGAGGTTGGGATCGTTGAGGAAAAGATGATAGCCAAAGCTTCATCCAAAGACGAAATATTCGCGGTTCCAAAAGTCTTAAATCGTGAAGAGGCAAGGGACGCCCGGTGATTTTACGATGACCGATCCTGGGAAGGAGAACAAAGAAGAGATCAAAGGCCTCTACGACCTGGCGATACCCATCGGCATGCCGGTCAGCGTCATCAACGAGCTGGTGGACGAGTTCGAGCTGGATCCGGTGAGGAGAAACGCCAGGGTGGGCCTGATAGACGACGAGGAGGAAGAACGGGAGATCCTTGTGCTCAGAGGCGAACTGGATACGGTGATGGCCGCCAATAAGTACATGTTCGAGGCCCTGGACAGGAGGATCAAACGCTGGGATGAGGGCGATGATAGGACTGAGCGATACAAGGAGATGTACCACAAGACCCATCCCAAAGAGGACGAGAAACAAGAAGAGTAGACCGCCGTAACCGCCTCAGAGGATGTCCATAATCTTGTGCACCTGAGGGAGGACCATCACCTTTTCAGGGTCCAGGTGCATCGATGCAGCCTCATGGAGTCGCATCAGCTTTTTTGGGTCCGGTCGGTGTTCTCCAGAGGCGGGCTGGATTACCAGAAAGGTGTCCAGTCCTTCCAGCCGGGGATAGATGGGTTCCAGCTCTGCAGGGACGGTGGAGTTCAGGATTACCGCCTTGGCTATGGTGAAGACCCCTGACCAAGAAGCGGTCTCCAGGCAGGTCAGCTCGTTTTCCACCAGCGCGTTTCTGCCCTCCGGCGAAGATGCTCGGTGGCTGGGGAGCTTGAGGTCCACGACCGCGAAGTCTATCCAGTCTATCAGGCGGCTGAAACGGTCTGAGGAGAAGCCGTTGGTCTCCAGATAGACCGGCAGTCCTGCTGTTCTGCATCCTATGGCCAGCGCTTCCACGAACTCGGGTTGGCAGAGGGGCTCGCCGCCGGTTATCGATACGCTATGCAGTCCGGGACTTCTCAGGCGCCGTATCAGGTCCATCACAATCTCCGGACTGAGGGGGTTTTCGACCTGTCTGAACCTTCCCGAACCTGCTTGATCCTCGACCCTGCAAATATCGAGACGGGACCGGAACCGGGGGGTATCGCAGTAGATACACCTGAGGTTGCATCCTGCGGTCCTGACGAAGATTTGTCTCCTTCCCACCAGGGGACCTTCCCCCTGGAAGCTGGAGAATATCTCACCTACGATGCCGCCGTTATCTATACTCCGTGGGGTCAACCACGCCCGCCTCCTCGAACCCCCTCATCCTGTGCTGGCAGGCCTCACACTCGCCGCAGTGCGTTTCCCCTTCCAGGTAGCAGGACCAGGTCAGCTCCAGGGGCGCGCCCAGCCCTGCTCCCAGGCTTACGATATCGGACTTGAATAGACGGACCAGGGGAGCCTCGATGACCGGCGGTCTGCTGAAGGAGGCCACCGACTTCTCCAGGAGGAGGTTGAACCGCTCCACGAACTCGGGCCTGTTGTCCGGATAGGATCTCGCCTCTTCTGCGTTGAATCCCACGTAGACCTTTTCCGCCCCCACGGCCTCGGCATAAGCCGCGGCCATCGACCCCAGGACCAGGTTGCGGCAGTAGACCCAGGTAGGAGGGGTCGATGAGGGGTTCTGGATGTCTACCTCGTCGCCCACGGGCAAAGGAGCTTCTGCGGTGGTCAGGGCGGAGATGTTCTGGAACAGGTCGGTATGCACAGCCTTCATCGTTCTCGCCTCCAGGACCTCGGCTATCCGGATTACGGCCTCCAGCTCTTTTCTTTCCGCCTTCTGACCGTAGCCGACGTGGAATAGATATATCTCGTAGCCTTCGCCTTTGGCGATGGTCGTGGCGACGGTGGAGTCCATGCCTCCCGAGCAGAGACAGACCGCCTTCGGCCTGGTCGCATTCGGCCTGTTCAGTCCGTCATCACCCATTTATTCTCTCCCTCCCAGAGCTTGATCGATACCAGGCAGACGGCGGAGGCGTCGAGACGCTCTTCCAGCAGCCGTCTCATGTGAACGACGATGGCCTCTGCGGTGGGGTTGGGCAAAATCTCGTTCAGGTCGCGATGGTCGAACTGTTCCAAAACTGCGTTCAGGGCCTCTTTCAGATGGTAGAAGTCCATGACGAAACCGTCCTCGCCTACAGGACCATTGACCACCACTTCTACGGAATATGTATGGCCATGGACCCGGGCGCACTTGCCATCGTAGCCGGGTAGGCGGTGGGCGGCGTCGAAATGAGAGACGATTCCTATCTTCATCGTTCTAGCCTGCCCTTGAGTCGGTCGATCTCGTCCAGCTGGTCCAGCATCTTCCTCAGAGATGTCCTCACGGCGTCGGAGAAGTTCACGAACTTCTTGCCGTCGCCCACGTGATCGTTGATGTCGTCGATTATGTGTTGAGGGATGTCTATGGATACCTTGGGCAAAAAATAATCCTCCGGTAGGGCCAGGAGAATACCTGGGTATTATTAATAGCTTTCTTTGATCTCAGGAGGCGCTCCGGCCAGAGCCACCAGGGCCTCGGCCTCCATGAAGTGGAGCTTCGCCGGGATGATCAATACATGAAGGGGCCCACCAAAGTCGTATTCCACCAGGCGGGGGAGCAGATCCGCCCCTACGCAGGCGTCTTCGGACCCTGCCCTGGCTATCCCCACGCCCAGGGATCTGTGTAGCACGTCTCCCCCCATAGTCTCTTCCATCTCCAGGAGGAGCCGGGCGCCCTCGTTCACCGTCATGTATCGTTCGTCCTCCTGGATGTCCAGGAATAGAAGGGTATGAAGGTCTCTTTTCAGGTTCTCCATGACGACCCTGTAGGGGGTCTCCACCACGATCCTCTTTCCTCGTGCGGTATAAGGAAAAGGTATGGAGGTCGACCTGCCGAACCTGTAGTTCTGGAGGCCGGAAAGCCCGGATATCGCCGATACTATCGAGGATGCGGGGACCACCTTTGTCTTAATCCCCATCTCCAGGGCTCTGAGCCTCAGGTCCAGGTGGGTGGTGGATACCATTGGGTCGCCGCCCACCAGAAAGGCCACGTTCTTCTCCCGAGCCTGGACCAGCCAGCCTGGGTCGACCTCTACCTCGTCTCTGCTCAGAAGACGAATCTCTCTTTCGTAGAACCGCTCCAGCTTTGTCTTGGAGGCTCCCATCAGCCGGGACGTGTAGAACTCTGCACAGACCAGATCCGCCTCTCTGATCACCTCTTGTCCTCTCACGGAGACGTCCTTCTCGTCGTAGAGGCCGAGACCGACAAAGAAAAGCATAGTGGGGGTAGATGCCGCAGGCTTTAAAACGCTTGCCAAATTTTATAAAAATTTTTGGCAAAGGCTATATGCATTGAAGCTCTTTATCTCCCGCATGATCGGCAGGACAACCCAGGTTGTGGATTGCCGGGAGAGCATGGGCCTGGCCAAGGGCGGCGGGCTGGCCCAGCGGGGGACGCTCTCCGAGGCGTCGAGGCCGGACGTTATAGCCATCGCCATGTCGCCGGGACGGAGGCACATAACCAAGCCGGTATGCGAGATCACCTATGGGCTGAGGCGGGAGGGCATCCAGGCCAGCGTCCTGGTTCTGGAGGCAGGGTCCGGCGTGCCCGACAGTTTTCCTCAGGCCTCCAAGGGGTTCGGTCCCACCTTCGGGATGACGCCGCGGGAGGTGGAACAGATCAAACGGCACAAGATCGCGGTGATACATCTGGGCAATGTAAGGTCTCATGTCGTCTACAAGGCCAAGGAGATACTGGCTCTCGTCGGCATCCCTGCGGTGGTGGTCTGCCAGTGCCCGGTGGACTTCGAGGACTTCGCCAGGGTGGGGGTCAAGACCAGGCTGGTGATGCCCACCGGGAACAAGGTAGAGACGAAGGGTGCTGTGGTGGATATCGTCTATGGGGTCACCAGGGGGGCAACCTGCTCCCGGGCAAGGCTGAACCAGCTGACCAAGGTGCTGAACCGTCATTTGGCCATGATGGAGGATCGATCGGAGGAGATGCCCAAGAAGAAGATGAAGCAGACCGGGGTCGTCTTCGTCTAATCCGGATGGGGCACATGAAGTTCGTGATACTACTGGGGGACGGGATGGCCGACCATCCCATCGAGTCTCTGGATGGGAAGACGCCTCTGGAGGCGGCCCGTACGCCGGGTATGGATGAGGTGGCGGCCCTGGGCAAAGGCGGGCTGGCAACCACGGTGCCCGAGGGGATGCCGCCGGGGAGCGATGTGGCCAACCTATCAGTGATGGGCTACGACCCTCGCCGGTACTACAGCGGGAGGGCACCGCTGGAGGCGGCGGCCATGAATGTTATCCTCGGCGAGGAAGACGTGGCGTTCAGGTGCAACCTGGTGAACGTGGACCTGGAGACCGGCAAGATGGTGGACTACAGCGCAGGTCACATCACCACCGAGGAGAACGGGAAGATCGTAGCATCGCTGCAAGAGATATGTTCTCAAGGTGAGCTCCGCCCTGGGGTAGGCTACCGGAACCTTCTGGTCTTGAGGAAAGGCGAGAGCGCAGAGTGCACCCCGCCCCATGACATAATGGGCCAGCCCATCAAGGACCATCTTCCCAGAGGCGAAGGGTCCGATATCCTGAGAGCTATGATGGAAGCGTCGGTGCCCCTGCTGGCCCGGCATCCCGTCAACCAAAAGCGTATCGCAGAGGGCAAGCGTCCTGCGAACATGATCTGGCTCTGGGGCCAGGGAAAAGCGCCCAATATGCCCCGGTTCCGGGAGATGCGGGGGATCAAAGGAGCGATGATCTCTGCGGTGGACCTGCTCAAGGGCATCGGAAAAAGCGCCGGTATGGAGGTCATAGATGTTCCAGGTGCCACCGGTCTCTTGGATACCAACTACGAGGGGAAGGTGCGCGCGGCGCTGGACGCCCTCGCCAGGGTGGACTTCGTCTATCTGCACGTGGAGGCGCCGGACGAGATGGGGCACGACGGCGACCTGGAGAAGAAGATAGAGGCCATCGAGCGCTTCGACGCCCGGGTCGTGGCGCCTGTTCTGGAGGGGCTGAGAGGGTCCGGCTACGAGTGGCGGGTCTGCGTCCTTCCCGATCATCCCACGCCTGTTGCTCTGAGGACTCACACCGCGGAGCCGGTGCCCTTTGCGATTGTGGGCGCTGGTGTCGAGGCCGACGAGATGCGGAGGTTCAGCGAGAGGGAGGCCGAGGAGCGGGGGGGCGAGAGGATGATGGGGTGGGAGCTTGTGGGGAGGATGGTGGGTGAATGAATCAATGATTGGAAGAACAGATTAAAACTTATATTAAGATGAGGGAGGAGCGTTGTTTATCAAAATTTGCATCTAAGAGCGAGGACGGATTACGAAAATTAGCAGAACCCGATGATATCAGGTCCAGGTACTCAAGAGATTGTGATAGGATTATACACACGCACGCATATTCGAGATATATTGATAAAACACAAGTATTTTTTGCGGTGGATAATGACCACATTACACACAGGGTCCTTCATGTCCAACTTGTCTCAAAGATAGCAAGGACTATCGGCCGGGCTCTTAAGTTGAACGAAGATCTTATCGAGGCGATCTCCTTGGGTCATGATATAGGTCACGTACCATTTGGCCATATTGGTGAAGAGGTCTTATCAGAATTATGCAATAAAAATAATATTGGGTGTTTTGCCCACAATGCTCAAAGTGTTCAGTTTCTTGACGTTATTGAAGACCGCGATTTGACACTTCAGGTTCTAGATGGTATTTTATGTCATAATGGTGAACAGCCTAAACAAAAACTAGTGCCAAATGGTGGCAAAGATTGGGATGATTTCTATAAAGAATTTAATGCGATAACCAAGAAAAACATAAATGACATAGTTCCTATGACGCTGGAAGGATGTGTCGTAAGATTTTCAGACACAATAGCATATTTGGGGAGAGATATCCAAGATGCGATGGAAATAGGACTTATAGAAAGTGTAGATATACCAACGGACTGTAAAGAACTTATTGGCATATCTGATCAAGACAACAAAGAAGAAATGAATAGAACGATAATAAATAAACTCATCATCGACTTGATTGAACATAGCTATGGATGTAATTATATCTCATATTCGAGAGATGTTTCAGATCGTGTGAGGAAGCTTCTAAAGTTTAACTATGATATAATTTACAGACATGAAAAATTGTTGGCCGATAAGGATCGGATCAAGACCATGTATGACATTCATTATAAATTCTTTTTAGATGATCTGGAAAACAAGAGGCGCGAATCTAGAATATATGGTGATTTTGTTTGTTTATCAAAGAACAATCCCCAAGGTTGGATTGATGAGAAATATCTTGACAAATCAAACAATGCTGAAAAAGTGAGAGATTATATAGCCGGTATGACAGACAGGTATTTCGAGATGGTACTTAAGGAAATTATTTTTCCTAAGAAAGTTCGTACATATAAAGAAACACATTAGTGGGGGCTGTTTGACAATCATGCTAAGAATATATATTGCAGGGCCGTTATTTTCAGAAGCTGAGATACAATATAATAAGCACTTAGATAAATTCCTTGTAGGACTAGGGTTTCGAACATTTCTGCCACAACGCGATGGTTATAAGCTATCAGAATTATTAGATGATGGGTTATCCATACCACTCGCTACTAGCCAAATATTCAGCAGGGACATAGAAGAGATTCAAAAATCAGATATTGTGGTTTTAGTTTTGGATGGTAGAGTCCCCGACGAAGGTGCTTGTGTCGAAGTCGGATACGCTTGTGCAATTGGAAAAGAATGTATTGGTCTGAAAACAGACACAAGAGCCCTTATGTCCGACTTAGATAATCCGCTAATTGTAGGTGTGCTGAACAATAGGATCGCTAGAAACTTTGATGATTTAGGCAAGTTTCTTATTCAAATAAAAAAGAATGTGATTGGTAGATCTTCCCAAGATGCACCAAGCTCTTTAGAATGCCCATCAGCAGAGTAACCTATAGGGGTGTTATCACCATAACAAATTTGCGCGCCTAACCGGCTCGGAATGGATTTTTGAGGCGAAACTGTTTTCAACAACTGTCCCCCTTCGCATTTCTCTATTTTTTCAGCGATCTATTGAATTCCTCGACGGTGAGGCCAGCATCCTTTATTAGCTCTCTTTCTGTCCCTTTAGCAACAGTATCATGGTTGGGTATTACCAGTATGATATCACCCTTCTACATTATTATATGACCGCCTTTTTGTCTGTTTATTTGGAACCCTGTTTTTATAAAGACCTTGACCATCTGTTTACCCGATACCGGTAATAGCCTCTTCTCTGTCATACTGTCATCTCGACAGCCATATTTTTTGAATCGTATATACACTATAACTTTTGCCCAATAAGACAGTAACCTTTAATAATATCCATCTATACATTGTACTGTTGCAATCAGGTGTCTCTATGCCTGGAACGTGTTTCACCAGTGGCCCTCTTACAGTCAAACGCATCTTCGAGGACAATCATAACTGGGATATGTTTCGCCTAGCGGAAAGTGCCAACCTTCGCGATGTTGAAATCAAAGAGGTTGAGAAGATGCTATCCTGCAAGGATGAGAGTCGGGGCTTCTTCGTATACAGATGTGAATCCTGTGGGACCTTTGTAACAGTTCACTTTGGGTGTAATAGTCGCATCTGTACGAATTGTGGCAAGAATCACACCGATAAATGGGCCAAGTCCCTCAAGAAAACAATGTTCAATGTGCCACATCGACATGCGGTACTCACGATTCCAGATGCTCTGTGGCTGATTGTAAGGGGAAATCGCTTTTTGCTTAAAGTTTTGATGGATGCGGCAATCCAAGCAATCAACGACACGATTTCACACAAGCACAGAAACGGGAACTTAACAGCAGGTGCTATCGTCGTGTTGCACCCCTTCCACCCTGTGGCCGAAATACCCGGCCCACGCACGATCCCGGCGCCGCCTTCCGGAGCTGAAGGCTCTGGCGCGTGCTTTCGCCTCGTACGCATGCGGCAGCACGGCGATGCTCAGAGAGAACCCGAGTATGCGAGATCCAGGCAGCCGAGGCGGTTGAGCCTTCCATGGCTGAAAAGCCGTGGCCCCATCGAAGCCGAGAGGCCATCCACAGCCCACAGCCCGGAAGATATGACTGCATGCCATGCCCCGGCGCCCTTCTTCGTCTGTACGCCCTCGAGCTCCTCGCAGCTCCCACCCATCACCCCATTATTCCCTGCGGACGAAATACTCATTCAGGACTTTCGGTAATCATAGTACTACGAGCAATCGTAAACTTCATAAATAACGGGGTCAAAACCCAATCGCCCCGCCGATTTGATAGAGGTCCTTTTCATGGCAGATCCCTTGATAGACATCGATTGGAATGAGGTCTGGAAGACCCAGATGCAGAGGAACAGAGGGGCCAGCCCGGCCCCAGGCCGAGACTGCGCCCGCATCTGGGACCGCAAGGAAAGCGCCCAGAAATTCTGGAACATGTCCCAGGAGAACAAAGACCGTGTAGAAAAGACCATCGCGGGAACGGACATCAATCCCGAGTCCCGAGTTCTGGACATAGGTGCAGGGCCAGGATCCCTGGCCATCCCATTTGCCCAGAAAGTCGCCCACGTCACCGCCGTGGAGCCAGCCGAGGGCATGGTGAGCGTACTTCGGGAGAAGATGACAGAGCAAGAAGTTGAGAACATCTCCCTGGTACAGAAGCGCTGGGAGGACGTGGATGTAAAAGCAGACTTGCAGCCGCCTTACGATGTGGTGATGGCCTCCTTTTCCCTGGGGATGCCCGACATCAGAGGGGCCATCGAGAAGATGATGGATGCCTCCAACAAATACGTCTATCTCTACCATTTTGCCGGAGAGACCCACTGGGACCGGCAATCCCGAGAGCTTTGGCCCAAATTGCACGGCAAGGAGTACCATCCTGGGCCCAAGAGCGACGTGCTATACAACGTTCTCTACCAGATGGGAATCTACCCCAACGTGAGGACCTTCCGGCTTCAACATAACCAGCGGTTCGGCTCTCTGGAGGAGGCCTTGGACAACCTCCGGCCCCAATACCAGATCGCAACGGATGAACAAGAATCCATCCTCCGGGACCATCTCGGCCGCGTTCTGAAGGAAGAGAACGGCTCTCTGGTTTTGTCGGCCTCTTCTATCAGGATCAAGATGTGGTGGAAGAAGTGATCGAGAATTGATGGACCGGACCTTGTGAATCTCAGGGCCCAGGGCCTGCGGCCGGTCCTGATGGGCATCCAAGACGGACGCCGACCGGGCGGCCAAGACGATTAGCCGGGCCCGCCAGGTCCGGACAGTCTTCGCCGGAGATATTCTGAACGTTGCTGAAAGTTATTCTTCCTGACCGAATACCTCCAGAACCTCGGCCGTGGAGGTGAGCCCTACTCGGCCGCCAGAACGCCAGAACTAACGCGCCCAGAAAGCTTCTGTTTGAGGTACCTCCCGGTATGGCTCTTTGAAACCTGCGCCACTTCCTCGGGCGTCCCGGATGCAACGATCTCTCCGCCCGCGTTCCCGCCCTCGGGCCCCAAATCGATAATGTAATCCGCGGACTTGATCACGTCCAGGTTGTGCTCGATCACGACCACGGTATTGCCCTTGTCCACCAGGTCGTTCAAGACCGCGATCAGCTTCTTCACATCATCGAAGTGCAGGCCTGTAGTCGGCTCGTCTAAGAGGTAGATCGTCTTTCCGGTGGCTCTCTTGGACAGTTCCCGGGTCAGTTTGATCCTCTGGGCTTCCCCCCCGGAGAGGGTCGTCGAACTCTGGCCCAGCTTGATGTAGCCGAGCCCCACCCTCATCAGGGTGTCGAGCTTGTTTCTGATTGCAGGAATGTTCTTGAAGTGCTCTCTCGCCTCCTCGACGGTCATGTCCAGGACCTCTGCGATGGTCCTGCCCTTGTACTTGACCTCGAGGGTCTCTTGGTTGTAACGGGTGCCCTTGCACTCCTCGCACTCGATATAGACGTCCGGGAGGAAGTTCATCTCGATCCGGATCAGCCCGTCGCCCCGGCAGGCTTCACAGCGCCCTCCTATCACGTTGAAGGAGAAGCGCCCGGCCTTATATCCTCGGATCTTGGCTTCCCTTGTCTCCGCAAAGACCTTCCTGATGGGGTCAAAGACCTTGGTGTAGGTGGCGGGGTTCGAACGAGGCGTCCTGCCGATGGGGCTCTGGTCAATAACGATGACCTTGTCAATCTCGGAATCCAGGACCAGGTCAACGTGTTCACCAGGGGTCACGTTAGATCTGTTGATCTTCTTCATCAGCGCCTTGTAAAGGGTATCGTAGATCAACGTGGACTTGCCCGAGCCCGAGACTCCTGTAATCACCGATAAGACCCCGACGGGGATCTTCGCATCGATCTCCTTCAGGTTGTTTTCCCGGCAGCCCATGATCCTGACAAAAGCCTCGCTGCTTCTCCGAAAAGCCGGAATCTCGATCATTTTTTTCCCGGATAGGTACTGCCCTGTCAAAGATTCGGAGTTTTGTTCGATCTCTTCTGGCGTCCCTTCGGCCACCACCCATCCACCGTGGATGCCCGCGCCCGGTCCCATGTCCAGCACATGGTCCGCGCTCCGGATCGTCTCCTCATCGTGCTCGACCACGATCAGGGTGTTTCCAAGATCCCGGAGCGTCTTCAGGGTCTTGATCAGTCGGTCGTTGTCTCGCTGGTGCAGCCCGATCGTGGGCTCGTCCAGGACGTAGAGTACACCCATAAGGTTCGATCCGATCTGCGTGGCGAGCCGGATGCGCTGGGCTTCCCCACCGGAAAGCGTGCCCGCACTTCGAGAGAGGGTCAGATACCCCAGGCCGACATGTTCCAGAAATCTCAGGCGGGAATGGATTTCTTTCAGGACCTGCCGCGCAATTTCCAGGCTTTTTTCGGAAAGCTCCAGGTTTTCGAAGAAGTCGATGCATTCGGCGATGGAGAGAGCGGTTACGTCCGCAATGGACATATCCGCGATCCTTACTGCGAGCACCTTATATTTCAGCCGCCGTCCTTCGCACTTCGGGCAGGGGAGGATCCGCATGAATTTTTCGAGTTCGTTTCGTCGATACTCGGACTCCGTCTGCTGGTAGAGCCGTTCGGACTGTGGGATGAGCCCCTCCCACACACCTTTATGGGACCAGTGAGCATCCCCGTTTTTCATGCTCATGCGAAACTGGATGCGCTCATCAGACCCGTAGATCAGAGCGTTGTACTGTCCCTCGGTGAGGTCTTTTATGGGAGTGAAAATATCAAAGCCGAAATGCTTTGCAACGGCGCCCAGGTGCTGGCTCCGGTATCCGTCGATGTGGTTTCGGTACAGCGCCACCGCCCCGTCCGCTATGCACTTTTCTTCGTTTGGGATGATCAGGTTCGGGTCAAACTCCATCTTGATTCCCAGTCCGTTACAAGCTTCACAGGCGCCGAAGGGGCTGTTGAACGAAAACATCCGCGGCTGAAGTTCTTCAAAGACCATGCCGCAGACGGGACATGCCATGTTCGAAGAATAGAGCCGGTCGCATCCTTCCGAATTCATGGCAATCAGAAGTCCTTCCGCTTTTTCAAGGGCGTTTTCGCAGGCCTCGACGAGCCTGGACCGATCCTCGATAGGGTCCAGCCGGTCGATGACCACATCAATGTCATGCTTTTTGTAGCGATCTAGAGTAATTTCGTCATCTGTGCGACGGATCTCCCCGTTCGCCCGGACCCGGGTGAAGCCTTCGCTGTTCAGGTCCTTGAAAAGCTGCTGGTAGGTCCCTTTCTTCTGGCGGACGATCGGGGCGAGGATGGTGACCATGCCCTTGGCGCCCTCTGCGATGCCGTCTGCTATCCTTTCCGGATACTGGGACTCGATCTTGATATTGTGGACCGGGCAGTGGGGGGTCCCGACCCTTGCAAAGAGGAGCCTCAGGTAGTCGTAAACCTCGGTAACCGTCCCGACCGTACTCCGGGGGTTTTTCGATGTTGTTTTCTGCTCGATGGAGATCGCCGGGGAGAGTCCAACAATTGTGTCCACGTCCGGTTTATTCATAAGCCCCAGGAACTGGCGAGCGTATGCAGAGAGGGACTCCACATAGCGGCGCTGCCCTTCAGCGTAGATCGTATCAAACGCAAGGGTGGACTTGCCCGAACCTGAGACGCCGGTGATGACGATGAACCTGTCCCGGGGGAGTTTTACGGTGATCTCCTTCAGGTTGTGCTCCCGGGCACCTTCGATGATGATGTTTTTCATTGTATATAATGTATAATATTATGTACTCGTATTTCTGTTCTCGCGGGTTTTGTGGTCTCTGGCGGTCTGAGTAATGATGAGGGAGACTTAAATCTTATGGATACCAGTCCTCCAAGTGGCGCGAAATGATCGAGGCGGGTGACAAATGCTGGAAGCCGTAAGACCAAACTGCCAGGCATCAACAAATTTTAAATAGAATCCTCTTTTATATTCCCTTGGATGTCTGATATGTTCTTGCTCCAGATAGGCCCCGAGTTCCTCTTCAGCAATATCTGGGTAATTCTCATCCTACTGCTCCTCCTCATCCCCATGACCCAGAGGCGCGTTCTGGATATAACCAGGAGACGGCTTTTGGTCAAGATGGGAAAGAAGAGACGATCCGTGGTGATAACCCTGATACACCGGCAGGAGACCCTGAGCTTCTTGGGGATACCGTTGGCCAGGTACATCGACGTCGATGACAGCGAGGCGGTCCTGAGAGCCATAAGGACGACCCCGGACGATGTTCCCATAGATCTGATCCTTCATACGCCTGGAGGGCTCGCCCTCGCCGCCACCCAGATCGCTCTGGCCCTGAAGGCCCATCCTGCCAAGAAGACGGTGATCATCCCCCACTACGCCATGAGCGGAGGTACCCTGATCGCCCTGGCGGTAGACGAGATAATCATGGATCCCCACGCCGCCATGGGACCCGTCGACCCCCAGCTCGGCGACTATACCGGAGCTTATGCTGCAACGTCGCTGGTCAAGCTGATGGAAAGAAAGGACATAAACGAGGTGGACGACAAGACCATCGTCCTGGCGGACCAGGCCCAAAAGGCCCTCGACCAGATGGAATCACTGGTGAACGTCATCCTGGAAGAGAAGTGCGAGGACGCCAAGATCGAGGAGATAATCCAGGAGCTCGTCTCCGGGAAGTACACTCACGACCACCCCTTCATGGCACAGGACACCAAGAGGCTGCTGGGGGACTGTGTCAGTACCGACGTGCCCGACGAGGTTTACGAGCTGATGAACCTCTACCGGATGGAGGTAAGCAGAAAGAGGCCTGGGGTGGAGTACGTACCCGTGGCAGGTAAGTAATATGTAATATCGGGTCCGGATATATCCGGGTCCTGCATCGTACACCAAAGGATAATACTATAATACTATAGAGAGAGAGGATAGGCCATACATGATGAACGAGCCCAGCCTGCCGGATTCATCCTTCTTGGACCGTCCGGAGATCCTCGTGTACCTGTTCTATCCCCGTCGGTCGAGACCGATGACGGAGACGCCGGGGACTAGGTCGTCTCTCTCCTTCTCCATGGAAGATGGTACCAACGTAGACGGGGTGATGCACCTCGCCGGGCGCTCCGCCCCAAACATACTTCTCTTCCACGGGAACGGGGAGGTGGCAGCCGACTACGACGAGATCGGATCCCTCTACACACGTATAGGCATAAACTTCTCGGTGATCGACTACAGAGGTTACGGAACCAGCGGCGGTTCTCCTTCGTACTCTTCCATGATCGGAGATGCTCACCAGATACTCCAGCAGTTCGTCGATCTTCTCGAAGAGAGCGGCCTGAATGGACCTCTGTTTCTGATGGGCCGCAGCCTGGGGTCTGCGTCGGCACTGGAGCTGGCCATGCGCCGACCGGACCCGATCATTGGGCTCATACTGGAGAGCGGCTTCGCCCACACCTATCGGCTCCTGGTCAACCTGGGGGTGGACCCTCGTCTGCTGGATCCGTCGAAAGAGGACCTGGTGTCCAACCTGGAAAAAATGAAAAAAGTTACGCAGCCGATCCTGATCATTCACGGAGAGGCGGACGAGATCATACCCGTATCGGACGGCCTCGACCTTTACCGGGCCGCTCGGAACGAGGTCAAGGAGATCCTGATCGTGCCGGGTGCGGGTCACAACACGCTGATGCTTCTGGGGCTGGAAGACTACCTAGAGGCGATAGGCAGTTTCGTCGAGAAGATAGGGACGCCTTAGTCCGCGCCAGGATCGGGGTCTCGGTTCAGCTCCTTGACCAATTCTGCCATGATCTTTGTTCCAATGGACCGATGTTCCCTCACCTTTTATACCTCTCCCGCCTTTCCCCCACCATGCGCAAGGAGTTCCGCACCCTCTTATCCCTGGACGATGCCCGGGCGGCGGTCTTAGATCACCTGCCCCGCGTCGAATTAGTGACTTTGCCCCTGGAGGAAGCCTTCGGCCGCATCCTGGGAGAGAGAGTTCTGTCCCAGGTGGACGTCCCCGGGTTCGACCGGGCGGCCATGGACGGCTACGCGGTCCGGTCCGCAGACACCCTGGAGGCCAGGGAGGACCGGGCCGTCGCCCTGGAACTCGCAGGCCAGGTTCCCATGGGCAGGGCGCCGGATGTGGTTGTGGGCGTAAGCCAGGCCGCCGAGGTCTCCACAGGATCGATGATGCCCACCGGAGCGAACGCCGTGGTGATGGTGGAGCACTCCGAGGTCGAAGACGACGCCCTCCTGGTCAGGCGGCCGGTCCACGTGGGAGAGAACGTCCACCGGGCCGACGGCGATATCGCCTTCGGAGAGATAGTCCTCGCTCCGGGAGTGCGGCTGACCGCCAGGGAGATCGGGGTTCTGGCCGCCGTGGGCAAGCAGCAGGTCAAAGTCAGGAACCTCGCCGTGGGGGTTGCCTCTACCGGCAACGAGCTGGTTCCTCCCGGCGGGGTCCTGGGACCGGGCAGGATCTACGACATAAACTCCTACTCCATAGCCGCGGCGGCGAGAGAATGCGGAGGAACCCCCCTAATCTACGGCATTTTGCCCGACGACTACGACGAGATGGCCCAAGGCCTGAGGAATATGGCCGAGGGCTGCGACCTGGTACTGGTCAGCGGGAGCACCTCCGCCGGGATCGGAGACGTGATCTACAGGGTGCTGGACGATATCGGTGAGACGGTCTTTCACGGGATCAACCTCAAGCCGGGCAAGCCCACCATCTTCGGTGCCATCGACAGCAAACCCTTCTTCGGGCTTCCCGGCTATCCCACCAGCGCCCTAACCGTCTTCGGCCAGCTGGTGGCACCTGTGATCAGGAAGGCGATGGGAACGGAGCGCCATGGCCATAGCCATAGCCCGAAAGCCATGGGGCGACTGGCCAAGCCTGTCCGGTCCGAAGGTCGCCGCCAGATGTACTCCGTGGGGCTTGCAGGAGACCGGGTCTACCCCCTGGACAAGGGGAGCGGATCCATCACCTCCCTCTCCCAGGCCGACGGGGTGATCGAGATCCCCGACGATGTGGAGTACCTGGACCGCGGCGAGAAGGTGGATGTCCAGCTATTCGGAGACTATTCCCCACCCGAGCTGCTGGTGACGGGCGAAGACTGTCCCGCCCTGGACCTCTTGGCAGAGCTTCTGCCCATCCCGACAAGGTTCGTCTTTTCGGGCACCAGGCGAGGCGTCATCTCCGTAGAAGACGGTGTGGCAGATCTGGCCGCCGTCTCCGGTATCGGTCAGATCCGGTCCGGCTGCCTGGTGAAAGCCTACATCAGGGAGCTGGTGATGATGTCCAGGGACCCCGATCTTCTGATGCTCGACGGGCTCCTGGACAAGCGGATGATGGGATGGTCACAGGAGTCGGAGATGAGTCGCGTCCTGGCGGAGGTCCTGAGCGAGAAGGGCGCCGAAGAGATCCGGCTCGTGGGCCGGGCCAGGACCCATTCTGCGGTGGCGGCCTCGGTGGCGGCGGGTCGTGTCGATGTTGGCCTCGCCGTCCGGGCGGTGGCGGAGAGGGCGGGCCTGGAGTTCGTAAAGGTGGCCGAGGATCGGATCGACTTCCTGGTCGGCCCGGAGGAGCGAGAACCCGTCCGGACCTTCGTGGAGACGTTGAAGTCGGAGGAGTTCCGGTCGCGGTTGCCGGCGGGCATGAGGCTTCACCCAGGTGCAGGATGGTGACCGCCAAACGTGGTGAAATCCGCAACACCTATATATATCCTGGCGTTTGTCTCTCGCCAGAATGTCCGATACCAGCATATATGTCGTGAAGACCACCGCAAACCAGGAGCGTTCTGTGGCGAACCTAATCGCTCAGATAGCGCGCAAAGACAGATACGATATCAGGTCACTGCTGGTACCTGACGTGCTGAAGGGCTACGTTCTCGTAGAATCGCCTGCACCGGAGATCATCGAGCAGGCCATCCAGGGGGTACCCCATGCACGCACCGTTATAAAAGGATCTTCTACCTTCGATGAGGTTGAACATTTTCTCACACCCAAGCCAGCTGTGGTAGGGATCGATGAGGGCGCTATAGTGGAGCTTATCTCGGGACCTTTCAAGGGCGAAATGGCAAGGGTCAAGCGGGTCGATGCCGCCAAAGAGGAGATTACCATAGAGCTCTTTGAGGCGATGGTTCCGATCCCCGTAACCGTGAGGGGCGATCACGTGCGTGTACTCAGCAAAGATGAGGTTCAGAGGTGAAGCATTTTTGGCCAGTATTATAGAATCATTGATACCTGGCGGGAAAGCCAGTGCAGGTCCACCGCTGGGCCCCGCACTAGGACCGCTGGGGGTTAACGTCGCAGACGTGGTGAAGAAGATCAACGAGATGACAGAGAGCCTGAACGGGATGCAGGTGCCTGTCAAGGTGATCGTGAAGAGCAAGACAGATTACGAGATCGAGGTCGGCACACCGCCTACCTCAGCCTTGATACTGAAAGAAGCAGGTGTGGAAAAAGGTACCACGGACGCGGAGATCGTGGGCGATTTGACCATGGAACAGCTGCTCAAGATAGCAAAGATCAAGGAAAATAATCTGCTTGCAGCCTCACCGAAGAGCGCAGTCCAGGAGATCGTCGGAACTTGTGGGTCTCTGGGCATTAGCGTAGAAGGGATGTCGTGGAAAGATGCCCATGTGTCGATCGCAGAGGGCAAGTTCGATGACGTCCTGGCAGAGGCGAAAGACTAAAATAGAACATATCAGATGGGAGTTGGATTCTCTTTTTTGAGAAGCCGTAGTAGACATAACATGTCGTAGACTACGGGGGATTGTGATGACTAATATGATAGAAGATGCGGTCAGAAAAGCTCTCTCGGAAGCCCCACCGAGGAAGTTCCAGGAGAGCGTCGATCTGGCCATAAACCTGCACAACATAGATATGTCGCAGCCAGCAAACCGGGTGGATGAGGAGCTAATCCTGCCCCACGGTCGTGGCAGACAAACCAAGATCGCCGTCTTCGCAGATGGGGAGACCGCCCTCCTGGCCGAGCAGGCCGGTGCAGACCTGGTAATACCGTCCGAGGATATCGAGAATCTGGCGGAGGATAAGAAACATGCCAGGGTTATAGCGGATGAGTACAGCTTTTTCATCGCCGAGACGCACCTCATGCCAAGTATCGGTAAGAACCTGGGACCTGTCCTGGGCAGAAGGGGAAAGATGCCCCAACCGCTCCCACCCTCCGCAGATATCGCGTCCATAATCAACCGGTTGCGAGGTCTGATAAGGATCAGGTCGAGAGACCGGCTCACGTTCCATCTGGCGGTAGGAAGCATAGGTATGGAACCTCAGCAGATCGCGGAAAATATAGAGGCTATCGTAACTAAGCTGGAGCAGACTCTCAAGGACGGCAAACAGAACTTGAAGTCCGTCTACGTGACGACTACGATGGGCCCCGCTGTGAAGGTGATATAGAATGTCTGTTGAGGTACGCCGTACAGAGCATGTGCCGGAATGGAAGATCAGAGATGTCGAAGAGCTGGTCAGGCGTATAAACGAGAGTTCCGTCGTGGGGCTGGTGGGTCTATCAGAGATCCCGGCGAAACAGCTCCAGGAGATACGGGCGGAGCTTAGGGGCTTGGCCGAACTCAAGATGGTGCGGAACAACATCGCACATAGGGCCATAGAGAAATGCTCTGACGATGTTAAACCCCTGGTCGATCACATCGAGGGCCAGACCGCGTTCGTATTTACGGAGATGAATTCCTTCAAGCTCTACAAGATGTTGGGGGAAGGAAAACGTCCCATGGCCATCCGTGCCGGAGGGACGGCTCCTAAGGATATAGTAATCGAAAAAGGCAATACGTCCTTTTCTCCCGGTCCTGTGGTGGGACAGCTCCAGAGCGCCGGCATTCCAGCTTCGATCAAGAGCGGAAAGGTGGTCATCAACGAGACGAAAGTGGTGGCCAAAGAAGGTGATGTGGTATCATCCCAGCTAGCGGAGATGCTGGCGCTCATGGAGATCTACCCCAAGATGGTCGGCCTCGACACGCGGGCCGTCTACGAGGATGGTTTGGTCTTCAGGGCAGAGGATCTGACTGTGGACGTGGAGGGCTTGCTATCTCAGATGAGCATGGCTGCGTCCCAGGCCGTCGGGTTCGCCACGGAGATCGGTTACCCCACACAGGCTACTATCGGTCCCCTGCTCCAGAGGGCTTCTTCCAGGGCCAGGGCCTTGGTGGTGGAGTGTGCCATACCGATTCCTGGTATGATAGAGGTGTTGCTTATCAAAGCAGCAGCGGATGCTTCAGCGCTGGCAGGTCTTGCTGAGGGCGGCGAGGCCGCCGAGATGCCGGAACCGGTCGCTGAAGAACCAAAACCCGAAAAGGAAGAACCCGAAGAGGATGAAAAGGTTGAAGAGACCGAGGTGGCCGCCGGTCTTGGTTCACTGTTTGGTTAAGGCTTAAAGTCAAGAGGTGATCTTAGATGGAATATGTATATGCAGCGTTATTGATTCACAGTTCTGGCAAAGATGTGAGCGAAGAGGGCATCAATACGATACTTGATGCCGCAGGCATCACCCCAGACGATGTGAGGATCAAAGCACTCGTCTCCGCGCTCGAGGGCGTAGACGTAGATAGCGTCCTATCTCAGGCGTCAACCGTGTCGGCGCCTGTTGTCTCAGCAGCAGCGCCTGCAGTAGAGGAGATAGTTGAGGAAGATAAAGAAGAAGAGGCTGAGGAAAGCGGAATGGAGGGCCTGGGTGCCCTCTTCGGCTAAACTTCCCAGCCGCACTTATATTTTTTTTTGGTAACTCAGATCTTGTCCAGCTTCTCGATACCGGTCTTCTTGACGTTGGGTTTCCAGATCTTATCGGGCATCCAGTCGGGCGCGTTGGCAGGCTTGTCTACTTCATTGCGTTCGCCCTCGAAGATGTGCACCTTCTTTGTTCCCCGTTCTCTCAGCCTTATATCGGTGTAACCTCGGTTTGCGGCTTTTAGAGCCGCTTGTCTGGGCTGTTTACCGCTGAATACCCCGATTTCTTCCCCGTTTTTGTCTCGCAACGCGAAATTTCTTTTATTACTCATATTTTTATACCTCGCATTACCCCTATGCAGAAGCAAATATGGCTTACTAGATCTCTATATATCATCTACACTTATATTAATCTTTTGTTCGATCGTATATTTCCTCAAGAGTTGAAGCATCAGGAGAACCTGGTGGGGGTACGGGGTTCACGGGCGAAATGGATATCTGTCATCTAGCAGCTTATTTCGGTCATGTCTTGGGTAATCTGGTTCACAGGCCTGCCGGGCTGCGGCAAAACCACCATCGCCCAGCTCGTAGGGACCCTGCTGGAGGAAAAAGGCATCGTTGTAAAGTATCTCCAGCTTGACGAGATCAGGCGGGTGGTTACTCCTAACCCCACCTACTCCGAAGAGGAGAGAGATATCGTTTATGCCAGTCTCGCTTATATGGCCAAGCTTCTGGCAGAGGCGGGGAATAACGTGATCATAGACGCGACCGCCAACAATCGCAGGTATCGTGACCTGGCCAGGGACCAGATCCCTCACTTCGCAGAGGTCTACGTCAAGGTATCCATCCCGGTATGCATCGAGCGCGAGTCTGCCAGAGACGCGGTCTACTCGCCGAAGAAGATCTACAAAAGAGCTGGTGAAGAGGGTGCGACGGTGCCTGGTATCAACGTGGCCTACGAAGAGTCTCTGGACCCGGAGATAGTCTTAGATTCGGAGAAGTTCGATCCCCAGCATAATGCCCAGGTCGTGGTGGACATGATCCTCGACGCCTTCGTCGGATCGGGGGCTTGATGGAGGCGTTATCTGGTTGTATATAATGTGTAACATTGTATACTCCGAGCGAATCCGACCGGAGGGAGGATTTACTCGATAGGTTAGAAAGGTTAATATGCAATACTTCGTACTCCCCATGAGGAATTAACTCTTGAAAATGAGCGCAGGCTTCGTAGGCTTTGATGGTACGGAGAACAAACGAACGATTCTCGCCCTGGACACGGTCAAGAAGGCCGCAGGGATCGAGGGCGACCTCAACGTGCTTCTGCGCAGGCCCCATGGCAGGGCGAGACACACCCTGAACAAATTGTCCAGGATGTGCGGTGTCAACGCCTACGTGAGCGACGAAGGGGATAAGGCAAAGTGGGAGAAGTACGGCTTTCGGATCCGGGGCGGCTACGATGCCTTCTTCGAGGCATCCGACTTCTTGATGATAGGCTCCCCTGGCAATCAGGAGACCCCCTACGTGGAGGCGGGTCTGGCCCACGACTGCTTCGTGGCCATGATGGGTGGTGCCCACCGCGAGGAGATCCGGGCAGGTCTTGAGAAGAACGGCGTGGAGATATCGGATAAGCTCGAGGACGATTTCCGGCGGGAGTTCTTCTTCGGGCTGGAGAACTACGAGATCTTTCTCGATGCCAGGCCCCAGGTGGTCCAGTGCACCAGCTGCAACACCACGGGGATCTGCAGGGCGTCTCTGGCGGCCAGGCCTCTGGGACTGAGCATGATCATGGGGAACATCGACCGGAGGCACGGCGATCCGCATACCGTGGTCAGGGCGTCACCCGGCGCGATGGATATCGGCGAGGGTGTAGGCCACCAGGGAACCGACGCGGGAACGGTCTTCGAAGAGGTGAGCTACAACATCAGGGCCAGCAAAGCTCCCACCACCGTGCCTCACACCAGCTTCCTGGAGTTCGTATTCGAGGGCGACCCCACGCCTGAGGATTTCGTGGAGAGCCTGGCCAAGACCAGAGAGGTGGTAGTCGTTCCCTACGAGGACGAGGGGAGAAAGCACGAGTGGACCAGCGAGATCATGGAGGCCTTCCTCTCCGGGTACGAGAGGCCCATCAGCCCGGAGATCTACGAGCTTCTGGTCTCCGACGCCATAATACCGGTCAAGCTCGGCGACTACACCATCCTGCAGGTGGCGATGATGGTGGAGCAGATGTCCATCGCCGTGCCGAACCACGTAGAGGCCTACCTCCTGAGC
This sequence comes from Methanothrix sp., assembly GCA_030611205.1. GTDB lineage: Archaea > Halobacteriota > Methanosarcinia > Methanotrichales > Methanotrichaceae > UBA204. Next base: position 8,731 of record JAUWQF010000007.1, on the reverse strand, counting down.
GCGGGCTACCCGGCAGACAAGGTCCATGGTGCAGTGGACGAGGCGCTGACCTGCGTGCACGGCATCTGGCCCGACGATCTGAACGTCTGACCTTTCTATGTCAGAATGCGTCATATCCGGAACACTTTCCGGCAAGAAGGTCAGGCTGGGACGGTCGGCGGTCGAGGAGCTCTACGAGCAGGGGTGCTTCGGCAGGCCGGTCAAGAGAGGCCTGGAACTCACCCTGGTGGAGGCGGCCTACCTCCTGGACCGGGAAAAGATCGAGGTACGTTACGGCGGGGATGACCTGGACTTCAGGACGTTCTTCGAGCTATGCTCCGGTTTAGAGAGCGGGTTCGAGTTCAGGTACGTGGTCTACAAGGACCTGAGAGAACGGGGCTATTACGTCCAGCCGGGGATCACCGACTTCAGGGTCTACCCCCGGGGGGGCCGTCCCGGCAAGACCCCAGCCGAGTTCTACGTCCGCGTGATATCGGAGAGGCTGCCGCTCTCCCTGAACGATATCCTTGAGCCGGTCAGGGTCGCCCACCAGATGAGAAAGAGGCTGATGCTGGCCATCGTAGACGAGGAGAGCGACATCACCTTCTACGAGGCCAGGATGAAAGAGCTGCGCGGCGCGATGAGAGAGACCCCGCCCGGAGGCGTGGCTACCCTTCTCGAAGGCCGGGTAGTTCTCTGGGACCCAATGTTCTCGGAGCGTCTCCACCAGGAAGGGTTCTACGGTAAACCGGTAGGAGGCAGGCTCCAGCTCTCCCTGGTGGAGTCGGCTTACCTCCTGGAGAGGGGCGTAATCGAGGTGGTAGACCGATCGGGGTCGCCGCTGATGCAAGACGAGTTCGTGGAACGGGCCCGGTCCATAGAAAAGGACTTCGATATGAAGTTTCGGGTCTACCGGGATCTGCGCGACCGCAACCTGGTGGTGAAGACCGGGTTCAAGTTCGGCAGTCATTTCCGGGTGTATAAAAACGTCAAGGGCCTGGACCGGGTGCCCCATTCGGAGTACCTCGTCCATTCGGTGCCAGAGGATTACGTCTTTCATCTGCCGGGGATATCGCGGTCGGTCAGGCTGGCCCACAGCGTAAGAAAAGAGATGGTCTTCGCCTACGAGGACGGCGGGGTGAAGTATCTGGAGATAAGGAGGATCAAGCCTTGATCCTTGAGCATGCACGCGCAGTCGATAGGATCCGGTCTATCTTTTCTGCGTCCTTCCTGCGCCGAGGGGCGCCATGCTCGGATCAGGACACCATCATCCGGCGCGGGGACTCGTTCCTCCGGGAGGGACAGCTCGACGAAGCCCTGGGATGCTACCGGCAGGCCGCCCGCCGGACCGGCCGGGGCTGTGCTCTGATCTGGAAGAAGGAAGGTCTGGTCCTGGGGATGATGGGGAGGTACATGGAGGCGATCGCCTCTCTGGACAAGGCCGCGAAGATCGATCCCCGAGATCCTTATGCCTGGATGCACCGGGGTTTCAACCTCTGGCGGCTGCGCCGGTGGGATGCGGCGTTGATCTCCTTCGAGAAGGCGATCCTCATCGATCCCGATGACTCCTACGCCCGGCACTGTCGGGCGGTGACCCTAGAGAAGCAAGCCGGAGCGTCCTCATAACAAAAGTTATACACCCATTGAGTAGACCACTTCTCATGAGAGATCGGCTGGTATACAGCCCCTTAGGTCTGCTGGCGATAATCTTCCTGGTGATCCTCCTCTGGCTCTGCGTGACCCTCTTATTTCTGGGCGCGTTCAGCACCGGCTTCACCAAGATGGGTTTCTCCTGGGGGGACGCGCTCCTCTTGCTCATGGCCTCTCTGGTGTGCGGCGGGGTGAATATCCCTTTGACGACTTTAGAGTCTAGGACCCCGGTGGTGAAAGAGACCGCCGTGAGGTGTTTCGGGATGGTCTACAGGATACCGGTGACGGAGACGGTGAGGAACCAGACCATCCTGGCCGTCAACCTGGGCGGTGCAGTAATACCGGTAGCGGTCTCGGTCTACCTTCTGCTCCAGTACCCCCAGGCCCTCCCCTATGCGGCGGCAGGAACGATCATCGTCGCCTTGGTAACCTATGCCGTGGCCAGGCCCATCAGAGGCATGGGCATCGCCACCCCTGTATTCGTGCCGCCCCTGGCCTCCGCCCTCACCGCGATTTTGCTGACCCACTACTTCTTCTGCGCCTCCTACGAATGCCTCTTCATTACCGCATACTCCGGCGGGGTTCTGGGAACCTTAGTCGGAGCAGACCTTCTCAACCTGAGATTGATAGCCGATCTGGGGGCTCCGGTGGCCAGCATCGGCGGGGCAGGAACCTTCGACAGCATCTTCCTGAGCGGCATGATAGCGGTCCTGATCGTATAAGATGAAAAGATCTTTAAGAAGGCCCGCCCCTCTCACCAACATGAGTTTCAGAGGCTTCCTCGACGAGCTCGGGAATGCGGGCCTCATCGAGGAGATTGACCGTCCCATCTCACCGGTGCTGGAGGCCGCGGCTCTTTCCTGGCACGGTGGCCCCCTATTCTTTCATCACCTGGACGGCCATCGTTGTGCCATGAACGTCCTGGGATCGAGAGACCTCCTGGTCAGGGCTCTGAGAATGGAGAAGAACGAGATGGCGCAGAGGCTGGGCCGGATAAGGATCGAGGACGGCCAGACCAGAGAGGTCGACTCTTCGCCCTTCTTGGAGGTGATCACCGAGCCGGATCTCTCAAGAATGCCCATACTCACCCACTTCGAGGGCGACGGTGGCCCCTACATCACCGCAGGCATCGTGGTCTCCCGTCTAGGCGACGAGACCAACGCCTCCGTCCACAGGTTGATGGTACTGGGCAAGGACAGGCTCGCCGCCAGGCTGGTACCCGGGAGGCACACCCACCGGCTCCGCCAGAAGGCCCTGGACCAAGATGAACGCCTACCGGTGGCCGTCGTTATAGGCGTCGATCCGGTGATCCTGATAGCGGCCAGCACCAGGGTTCCCATGAGCATGGAGTTCTCTTATGCCAGCGCATTGCGCAGAGGGCCTGTGGAGCTGACGACCCTGGATAACGGCGTCGCGGTTCCCCATGCCGAGATAGTTCTCGAAGGGTATATAGACGGTGAAACTGCTTTTGAAGGTCCTTTCGTGGACATAACCGGGACCATGGACCTCGTCCGGATGGAGCCGGTGATCCATCTCACCAGGATGATGACCCGGGAAGATCCCGTATACCATGCCCTCCTCCCTTCGGGTCGCGAGCACAAGATGCTGATGGGCCTCCCCTACGAGCCTCTGATCTTCAATGAGGTATCCAAGGTAGCCAGGGTCAGGAACGTGCTCCTGACGGAAGGTGGTTGCTGCTATCTTCATGCCGTGGTCCAGATAGATAAAAGAGATGAGTCCGATCCCAGACGAGCCATAGACGCTGCCATGGACGCCCACCGAAGCCTGAAGCACGTGATGATAGTGGACGCCGACATCGACATCCACGACCCTCTGGAGCTGGAGTATGCCGTAGCCACCCGGTTCCGGGGTGACGAGGACCTGGTGGTCCGTCCCAACGTCCGGGGGAGCACGTTGGATCCCAGGTCCATAGACGGCATCACCACCAAGGTGGGGATAGACGCCACCATGACCCTGGGGGAAGAGGAGAAGTTCTTGCGGATCAGGCCGAAGCTACCTGGTGAAGGCTAGGTCTGAGCTACCACCAGCTACCTCTAGGTTCGGCCTCGGTCGGTCTGAGTTTTGTCATTATGGCTATTATGCTGATCCTTCCTGTGAGCTCCTTTCTGATCCTGGCGCCCCATATCACGTTCGCCCCTGGGTCCAGCTCTCTGGTGAGGGCGCTGGAGACCGCAGCGGCGTACCTCAGTGTTAGATCGTGTCCGCCGGTCACATGAAGCAGACAGTCGGCGGCACCTCTGTAGTCTGCCTCCATGAGAGGGGTTTTCAGGGCAGATCTGACCAGCCGCTCGGGATCGTCGTCCAGGTGGCCCTCGCTCATCAGGGCGAAGGATAAGCCCCCGTTGTTCATTATCGTCTTGACGTCGGCGTAGTCCAGGTTGATGAGGGAGGGCAAGGTTACGGTCTCCGTGATGCCCTTTATGATCTCGGCGATGAGCTGGTCCGTCACCGAGAAGACCTGCTCCGGGGTGAGGCGGGGTGCGAGGCTCAGGACCCTGTTGTTGTCGAAGACTATCAAGGTATTCGTTTTCGCATTCAGCTCCTCGATCCCCTTCTTTGCGGCAGATGTCCTGGCTTCTTCCTCGCTAAGAGGTAGCGATACCATCCCGACCGCTATCGATCCCTGGTCCCGAGCGGCCTGTGAGACTATAGGTGCTATGCCGGTTCCCGTACCTCCACCCATCCCCGCAGCGACGAAGATCAGGTCACTCCCCTCCAGTGCTTCTTCAATAGACCACCGGGACCTCTTCGCAGCCTGTCGCCCCAGGTCGGGGTCGCCATCCGTGCCCAGACCCCTGGTCACGTTTGTCCCCACGGGGATCTTACGGTTGGCCTGGGCCATGGCCAGGTGTTGTCTGTCGGTGTCCAGGGCCACGGTCTCGGCACCGTCAATGCCGATGTTGGTCAGCCTGTTGACCATGTTGCACCCGGCACCGCCACATCCCACCACCAGTATCTTGGGACTGACAAGCTCCTCCCCATGGATATTGTAAATTTTTTCCCTATCTAAAGACCTGAAAGGTTCTTCGAAGCTCATCTCCTATACCTCTCCGAAAGGCGCGGCGTCGCGCAAGATGTGGGCATGTTTTCCATTGAATATAATGCATATAATGCATATAATGTATAACATTATGTACTCAAGACTTGATCCGGTTGCAGATAAGAGTTTCCAAGAAGGATATATTTATCACCCCTGGTGTCATGCCCGTTCATATGGCTCTAGACGAGGTTACGATCACCAGGGCGATAGTTGAGTCCTACATGGAGACGTTTTTGAAGTACACCGACGTGGACGTGGCTCTGGTAGGCGCTGGTCCCGCTAACCTGGTAGCCGCCAAGAGGCTGGCCGAGGCAGACGCCAAGACGGTAGTCTTCGAGAAGGATCTCTTCGTGGGGGGCGGGATCTGGGGCGGCGGGATGATGTTCCCCAGGATCGTGGTCCAGAAAGAGGGATGCAGGATACTGGACGAGTTCGGTATCTGGTACCGTGAGTATGAGGACGGGTACTACGTTGCCAGCTCTATTGAGACCGTCTCTAAGCTGACAGCGGGGGCTATCGACGCCGGTGCGGAGATAATCAACCTGGTCACCGCAGAGGACGTCATGATCCGGGAGGACGAGCGGGTCTCGGGGTTGGTGATCAACTGGAACGCCGTGGAGAGGACCGGGCTCCATGTAGATCCCCTCTCGATCCGGGCCAAGGTGGTGATCGACGGGACGGGTCATGATGCCTACATCTGCAGGATCGTCCAGAAAAAGATACCAGGGGCCAGGGTAGGTCCCTCCGGCGTCGTGGGCGAGATGCCCATGTGGGCCGAGGTGGGCGAGAAGGCCGTGGTCGAGGTTACCAAAGAAGTATATCCCGGCCTGATCGCCGCAGGCATGGCCGCAACGGCGGTGGCAGGCAGCCACAGGATGGGTCCCGTCTTCGGTGGGATGCTCCTCTCGGGGGAGAAGGCGGCACTTCTCGCTCTTGAGATGCTGGGATTGTAATCAATGATCGTAAGGGGTGGATCCGACCTCGCCGAGTTCATCCTTCACCACTACAGGGGCAAGGTGGTGGAGGTGGGCGCGGGCGATAGAACCGAGGTCGCGGCCATGCTGGCCCGGCGCCTGGAGGTCGTAGTCACCGATCGGGTCGCGCGGGACGGCCATCCGGCGGTGATCGCCGACGACATATTCGTGCCCAGAAAAGACCTTTACCGCGGCGCCAGCCTCCTCTACTCCATCAGGCCGCCTCTGGAGATGCAGCTGGCCATGGGCAAGCTGGCCCTGGAGATCGGCGCGGAGATGATCATAAGGCCCCTGGAAGACGAGATCGCCTCGCTTCCGGGGTTCGGAAGAACCCTGGTCAACACGGGGGATGCTCGCTTCTACATATTCAAGTCCGCACCGGAACCTGCCTTTTCCCGAGCCCGCCAGCGTTGAGAGCCCCCTTGTCCGCTGGGCGCCGTTCCTTCTGCACGAAGGATCCTTTCTGACGGCATCAGCCCCGATACGGTGAGGCCGAGTTCTTCCATGTTATCGTCATCCTTCTCGAAGTCTCTCCAGCCGCTCTTTGATTCTTGCCCAGTGCGACCCCTCCCAGTAAAGCTTGCCGCAGCTCTCGCACCTCCAGAGAGGCTCGTCCTCCGCCAGGTATGCGACCTCTATCGGCTCCGTTTTGGTCATCTCCCGAAGAGGGCCGTTGCAGATCGTGCATCTTTCCGGTCTCATCTCCAGATCGATGCCCAGCAAGATCATCTCCCTGAGCTGGTCATCCAGATCGGAGGACCCCACGAGGATGCAGTCAACTCCATCTCTTCTGCACCTCTGGGCCAGGGCCCGGTCCCTGGTGATAAGGGTCCGTTCTCCTTCTTCTCCTTCTTCTTTGGCGATCTGCATCAGGTCGAGGTCATCGGCGTCCTGGGGTGGGTTTGATACGTCGTGGCCCGCCATCCGGAGCCATCTGGCCATCCTGATCAACATGTGGTCTGCTAGAAAGCGTCGGTCCGACATTCCTCTCGATTAGAACGGCCGCAACTATTTATCGATTGAGCTTCGCACTTCCGGTCATGAAGAAGGCGATGAGCAACGTGGACGTGGCCGCCCTTGTGGTCGAGTTCCGGGAACGGCTGGTGGGCGGCTTCGTGGGCAAGGCCTACCAGCAGTCGCCGGAGGCCGTAATAATCACCATCCAGTCCGCGGGCCGGGGGAAGGCCGACCTCCTTTTGGAGGCAGGTCGCCGGGTTCATCTCACCAAAAAGCCCAGGAAGGTCTCCAAGATGCCGCCCCAGTTTCCCACCCTCCTGAGGAAGCGCCTCACCGGGGGGCTGATCGTGGAGGTCAACCAGCACGAGTTCGACAGGGTAATTGAGATCGTGGTGGAGAAGGGTGGCGAGCGGTATCTGCTCATAGCCGAGCTATTTCCCAAGGGGAACGTGGTCCTCTTGGACGAGTCGGGAAAGATCATTCTGCCCCTGAGACCTATGGTCTTCCGGGGGAGGAGCATCCTCGCCGGGGAGAAATACCTCTACCACGAGGGTCAGACCGATCCCCGGTCCCTATTGAAGGAGGATCTGAGAGAGCTCTTGGCCCGTTCCGATTCGAACCTGGTGAGGGCCCTGGTACGAGGACTGAACATGGGTGGGGTCTACGGCGAGGAGGTCTGTCTCCGGGCCGGTATCGATAAGGGCAGGCCTGCCGCGTCTCTCGATGAGGTGGAGGTCGATGCGATTCATGGGGCGCTACAGGAGGTCTTCCACCTGGAGTCGCCGGAGCCTCATCTGGTATACGAAGACGAAGACGAAGGAGGTCTGCCGACAGACGTGGTTCCGGCGCCGCTTCTGGTCTACGAGGGGCGGGGGCGGAAGGTCTTCGAGAGCTTCAGCGAGGCTCTGGACGAGTACTTCGTGGAGAAAGAGCCCGGTCCCAAGCCCAAGACTGCTCTGGAGCGGAGGCGGGATATGCAGGAGGGGGCGATCGAGGAGTTCCTCAGCAAGGAGGAGGAGTACGCCCGCACCGGCGAGCTGATATACGAGAGGTACGGGGAGATCGAGTCCGTCCTGAATGCGATATCCGGTGCCCTGGAGAAGGGGTTCACCTACTCGGAGATCTGGGCAAGGATCAAGACGTCCGGGCTGCCTGTGGCGGAGAATATACTCTCCATCGATTACAAGGGCGAGGTGGTCCTCCGCCTGGACGACCAGGAGCAGGAGCAGGGGCGGGAGCAGGAGCGAGAACTGGAGCCGAAGCTGAAGCTGAAGCTGAACGCCGGGCTGTCCGTCCCCCAGAACGCCCAGCGCTACTACGACAGGGCCAAAGAGATGGCAAAAAAGGAGGAAGGCGCCAAAAGGGCGCTGGAGCAGACGAAGAAGCTGATCGAGAAGAAGGCCGCGCCCAAACCCAAGACCCGGCGCACGATCAAGCGCAGAAAGCCCCGTTGGTACGAGAGGTTCCGGTGGTTCCGCTCCTCGGACGACTTCCTGGTCATAGGCGGCAGGGATGCCAGCACCAACGAGGAGATCTACACCAAGTACCTGGAAAAGCGGGATCTGGCGCTCCACACGGACGCCCCCGGCGCGCCCTTGACAGTCATCAAGACCGAGGGCAAGGATGTTCCCGATACCACCCTGGAAGAGGCGGCGCGGTTCGCGGTCAGCTACTCCAGCGTCTGGAAGGCGGGTCTCTTCGAGGGAGATTGCTACCTGGTCAAGGCGGACCAGGTCACCAAGACGCCCGAGTCGGGCGAGTTCCTCAAGAAGGGCGCCTTTGTGATCCGTGGTGAGCGGCGCTACTTCCGGAACGTGCCGGTGGGCGTGGCCGTGGGAGTCGCCGGGGACATGTTGATCGGGGGGCCTTCCTCGGCGGTGGTGCCCGAAGCGAAGCCGGTCGTAGAGATAGAACCTGGGGAGTACAACTCTGATGATCTGGCCAAGCGGATCTACCGGATCTTCGCCGGGAAAGAGGATGACCGACGGTTCCTCAAGTCGGTGGCCTCGACCGAGCAGATCGTGAGGATCCTGCCGCCGGGGGGGTCGAGGGTGAAGGGGTAGAGGGGGTCATCGGCCTGGTAAGGTTTAAAAGGGTCAAGACTGAACCA
>JAUWQF010000116.1 GCA_030611205.1 Methanothrix sp. | reverse complement strand
CATTATATCGATATCAAAAGTTAGGCCATACACATTATAGAACAGCAACACGTCCAACTGCTAATGGTTTTCAGTAAAAATTAGGTGGCGATTTGCGTTTCTTTGAAAGTCAAGTCGAAGGGCTCGTCATCGTAGAGCCATGCCTCGCCGTCCCAGGTGAGTCCCGCGTCTTCCAGCAGATCTTTTGCCTTATCCGGATCGAAGGGATATCCTTCGAGCTCTTCGTTCGCAGACCACGGATAGGTCGTGGGCCAGAAGCTCTTTGCAGGTACGCCGGCAACGCCCTCGAGTGCGGTATCCACCAGCTCTTCGCGGTTGATGGCGTAGTTTATGGCCTGTCTCACCTCGACCCTATCGAGGGGGGGCTTCTCCGTGTTCACGAACATGAAGTAGGTGCGCATCGTCTCCTTCGAGACGATCTTCGTATCGGGATCGTCATCTATCGTTTCATACCATTGTGCAGGCATGGCCCATGCGATATCGACCTCGCCAGCCTCGAGCTTCAGAGCCCTGGTCTCGGGTTGCCTTATGTAGTATATGATTGCGCCTTCCGATTTGACCGGCCCGTTCCAGTAGTCCTCATTCCTGACCAAAGATAGGCTCACGCCGTTCTCGTAGCTCTCAAACTTGAAGGGGCCTGTGCTTACAGGGTTGTTATCCAGGTCGTCTGCCGCCGGGCTCACCATGCTGGCGAGTCTGACATCTGCTAAGACCGAAAGGGTCGGAGCATATGGTTCCTTGGTTACGATTTTAACCGTATGATCATCCACCGCAGAGATGGAGTCGACGAAATCGTACTGGTCATACCACCGACTATCGGGATCCTCCCTCACTCTGTTGATGGAGCTGACGACCGCATCGGCGTTGAAGGGCGTGCCGTCGTGGAACGCAACTCCCTCTCTGAGGTATACGTTCCACTCGGTATTGCCGACCAGATCGTAGCCTGTAGCCAGCTCCGGGACGAGGTTCATATCCTCATCGTAGCTGAAGAGCGTCTCGCAGATGCCGGCCTGTCTCATGTACCACCCAACAAAGCCATAGGCAGGATCGAGCGTCTCTGGCGCGAAGGGCATCACCAGTCTGATATCTTCTGCCACGACCGCCGGTATCGGTGCCAGTAGCAATAGCATCCATATGCAAAGCATTTTATATTTTAGCATATAGTATCTCCGCGTGGGATCATGTTCATACCAATTAATAAGTATTTCTATCTTTAATCGCTTGAGATGTTAAATAGTTGAAAATCGTGTACGATCCCGCGGTATACGGAACGGAGTGCCACCAAGAGGCCCAAGCCACCCGGTGAGGGGGTGGCGCTCTAAACGATACTTTTATCAGCGGCCTCTAGCTCCTTTGATATCGATGACGGAGCGCCCCTTCAACAACAGCAATCTATTCTCCAACCACTACCTGGAGCACCAGGTCGTGAGGAACCCAGAGTGGGATGATGAAGAGGAAGGAGAAGTTGGTCTGGCCGAGGCCTTCGATGAGATCAAAGAGGCGCTCTGCACCCGGATAAATATCGTCAAGCGGTATAGCGAGGCGGAGCTGGAGGAGTTTCTGATCCGGCCCATATTTGCCATTCTGGGGCACCATTACAGCCTCCAGCAGAAGGTCTCCAGGAACCAGCACTTTCCCCGATTACGGTTTCTTCCCCGATACGAGAAGCCTGAAAGAAGCCTATGCCCAGAAAGAAACAGGGACCGCCGACTTCTATCGAGAGGCCATCGCCGTTGGCGATGCCAAGCGCTGGACGGTCTCTCTGGACAAGAAGGCAGAGGGGAAGGGGCGCACCTTCGATATGATGAACCCCAGCTTCCAGATCGACACCTATCTCCGGGAGACGCCGCCCCGGTGGGCCATCTTGACCAATGGACATCGGTGGCGGCTCTATCATCAGGATACCAGCTACAAGCTGGACAGCTACTACGAGGTCGACCTGCTGAAACTGGTCCGGGATGGCGACCCCGAGGCCTTCAAGTACTTCTATCTCTTCTTCCGGCGGGAGGCTTTTCTGCCCGAGGCGGACGGCAGGTGTTTCTTGGACCGGGTCAGGGATGGGAGCGTCGCCTACGCCAGGAAGATCGGGGATGATCTTCAGGAGAACGTCTACCGGGCGATGAAGGTTCTGGCGGAGGGATTTCTTCGGGACCGGAGGAACGGTCTTATCCCGGCGGACGCGGGAATGGTCCAGGAGAACGCGCTTTTGCTGTTGTACCGGCTCCTCTTCCTCTTCTACGCTGAGAGCCGGGGTTTGCTGGACGCAGAAAACAGGCATTATCGTGAGTTGAGCCTGCAGAGACTGGCCGCCGATATCGAGGGCCGCCTGGAGAAGGGCGACGAGCCTCTGGCGGTGAGGAGCGTCTATTGGGCCCGTTTGAAGGATTTATTCGATCTGATCAACAACGGGAGCGAGGTCCGGGGCATCGACCGGGAGGAGATCTACATCCCCGCCTACAACGGCGGGCTATTCGATCCGGCGAGAAACCCCTTTCTGGCGGAGAAGATGATCGGTGACCTCTACCTCGCCAGGGCCGTGGACCTTCTGGCCCGATCGGGCGAAGGAGAAGAACGAGGCGCCGTCGACTATTCCTCTCTGGATATCAGGCATCTGGGCTCCATCTACGAGGGGCTATTGGAGTACAAGCTCCGGGTTGCCGAGGAGGATCTGGCAGTCGTCAAGAATAAGGGCAAGGAGGTCTGGATCCCGAAGGAGGAGGCGGACCGGTCCAAGGTCGTCGACGAAGTCGAGGCCGGCGGCGTTTATCTGGTGACGGACAAGGGCGAGCGGAAGGCCACCGGCTCTTATTACACCCCCGACTACATCGTGAAGTACATCGTTGAGAAGACCCTGGAGCCCATAATCGAGGAGAAGAAGCTGGAGTGGTCGGAGTCGCCGGGAAAGAGCTTCGCCGACTATCTCCTATCGATAAAGGTTCTGGACCCGGCCATGGGGGGCGGTCACTTCCTGGTAGAGGCCACGGACCGGCTGGCGCGGGCTCTTGTCCAGGCCTGGGCGATGGCCCGGCCCGAGGACGAGACCGAGGAGGTGGCGGAGCATGACATCCACTGGGCCCGGCGGGAGGTGGTGAGAAACTGTATCTACGGCGTGGACCTGAACCTCATGGCGGTGGAGCTGGCCAAGCTCTCTTTGTGGTTGACGACGGTGGCCTCGAACAAGCCCTTGAGCTTTTTGGATCATCACCTGAGGTGCGGGAACAGCCTGGTGGGCGCCGAGCTGGACGCCCTGGTGGCGCTTCCTTCCGACGGCCATGAGGGGCAGTCGCCTCTGTGGAGTTTTGTGGTGAAGAGCCATGCCGAGGTCCTGATCAGACAGTACGGGGAGATCGCCGCCCTGCCCGATGACGACCTGGAGACGGTGAAGTGGAAGGAGGCCAGGTTCAGGGAGATCGAGGGTTCGGAGCTGAACCGGCGCCTGAAGGAGGTGGCCAACCTCTGGATCTCTACCTACTTTGGAAACGTTGTCCCGGAGGACGGTTATGCCGATCTTCAGAACAGGCTGAGCGCCGAGAAGTATCCCGACTGGTCGGAGTTCAGGGCGAAGGACTGGTTCGGGCGCGCCCAGGATATGGGCGCCGGGCGGCGGTTCTTCCACTGGGAGCTGGAGTTCCCGGAGGTCTTCTTCGACGTGGGCGGGAAGAAGGATAATCCGGGCTGGGATGCGGTGGTGGGGAATCCGCCGTATGTGAGGCAAGAAGAGCTCGGAGAACTAAAAGGCTATTTACAAGGTAGCTACAGAGTATATTATGGAACGGCAGATCTTTACACATATTTCTTTGAAAGGGCACATGAGATCCTTAAATTACGAGGTTACTTTGGTTTTATATCTAGTAATAAATTTATGCGTTCTAACTATGGAAAACCGTTGCGTGCTTACTTGAGAGACGGAATTTTCATCAAAGAGATTGTCGATTTTGGTGAGCTTCCGGTATTTCCAGAAGCTGCAACGTTTCCAGCGATCTATCTAACAAAGAAGTTTAATCGGGAAAACGCAACTATTTACACACCAGTAAAAACTCTTGATTTTGAATCTCTTGGCAAAATTGTTAAAGAACAGGGCTTAAAGCTGGCTTTGGATGCTTTCGAGGGTGAAAATTGGGCACTTCGAAGTCAATCTGAAATAAATATCATGCGAAAAATGGAAGTACTAGGCACTCCTCTCGGCGAATATGTTAATGATGAAATTTATTTTGGTATTAAAACGGGACTCAATGACGCCTTTATTATCGATAAAGATGCAAGAGAACAACTTATTTCCGAAGATCCAAAGTGCGAAGATATTATTAAACCCATTGTGTTCGGCGATGATATTCATAAATATGAAATTGATTATCGCGAAAGATATTTGATATTTACACGTAGAGGCACAGAAATTGAAAAATATCCTTCCATCAAAAAACACCTTGAAAATTTTAGAGAAAGACTCACTCCTAAAAATAATAAAAATGATAAAATTGGTAGAAAACCAGGTAGCTATCAATGGTACGAAATTCAGGATACAATAGAATATTATAAAAAATTCAGCGAACCAAAAATTTTTGTTCCTGCTTTTGCATTAGAACCGAAATTCGCGAGCGACAATGGCGAGTGTTTTATTAATGGACCAGCATATGTTATACAGACTAATGATTTATATATCCTCAGTTTGTTAAACTCTAAACTTTGTTTTAGATATTTGATATCCACTTGTTCGGTTCTAGGTGACCAAGAAAACCGAGGTAGAGCAGTTCTGAGAACGATATACTATAAACAACTCCCCATCCGCCGTATCACCTTCACCACACCCGAACCCGAGCGCGCCGCCCAAGTCACCGAACTCAAGGACCTTTACGCCGCCGGGAACTTCGAGGAGATCCTCTCCCGCGTCGAGGCCTGCCTGCCAAAAGATGCCGAAGGCGAGAAGTCGGACGTGGTCCACGACCTCCTGGCATTCCTGGCCGAGCAGATGATGGACCTCAACAAGCAGAAGCAGTCCGAGATCGAGAGCTTCCTCCGATGGCTGGAGGAGGAAACGAGCGCCAAGGTCGATGCGCTCACCAACAAGACCAAGGTCCGGGCATACTACGAGCTGGACGTCTCTGAGCTCCTGGCCATCCTCAAGAAGAACAAGCGGAAACTGGGCACCGATCCTGCCAAGCGCAAGTTCCAGGACGACCTGCGCCGGGAGTTCACGGATTCGATAGCGACGCTGGGGCCACTGCTGGCGCGGATCGAGAAGACCGACCGGCTGATCGACGAGATCGTCTACAAGCTCTATGGCCTCACCGACGAGGAGATCGGGATCGTGGAACAGGCTGTAGGGTGACGCGTCCCTACCAGAAACTCGCGCCCCATCGCTTCTGTCAACCTATTCCTGGGCGCCCTCTCCCGGCGCCAGCCGGGCGCCTCACTATCGCTGGCCCGAATGGGGTGAGTGTAGGATAAGAACAAGCGGAAGCTGGGCGCCGATCCCACACGGCGCCGGGTTCCAGGACGACCTGCGCCGGGAGGACGCAGACCCGATGGCGACGCTCCGGCCCCTCCTGACGCGAATCGAGGAGACCGACCGGCTGATCGACCAGATCGTCTATAAACTCTACGGCCTCACCGATGAAGAGATCAAGATCGTGGAAGGGAAAGCGGGCTGAAAGGTTGCCAAGCACTATAAATATAATACAAAATATAGAGATGATTGAATCGATCTTGAGGAAACCATGAAATCCAAGCGGGAGGAAATCCTCCGAATCACTGCGAAATATGGCGCCTGGATCGTGCAGATCTCTCAAAATCGAACTCGTAATGCACATGGTCCATATCAATAACCCTCTGTTATGTGCGCACAATCACTTCTTGTCTTTCGGAGGGTTTGGGTCCTTGCCGTGACTATCAGATTTCTGTATCTTCCCATCCTTGCCATGAATGATTAGCTCGGAGCCTTGATTCTGGCTTACATCCCGTGTTTGACAACAATTTAGATATATAAGCTTCAAAACCAATGCCCTGTGAGGCAAAACTCTTCTAAGACCTCCTGGAATTTGTAGGTACACATTCCTTCACATCAAATATTGGCACTTTGATCTTCAATACTTCAAATATCTCCTTCAGCTCTTTCTTGGGTTTAATTGGCTCCCATATATATAGCCGATTCTTTAATTTTTCATGTTTATAGAAACCTTCTACAGCATTCCCAGATGTTATTGTCTCTTTCAGCCCTTCAAAGGAATACTTTATACCTTTATCTCTTAGAATTGCTCGCAATAACGAGAGTAAGAGATAACCAAAGATAACCAACACATTTAAACACACAGAATAGCTAGTTTAGCTGGGAATCTGAAGAACATGGGTTATGAAATATCAAAAAGCGATGACCAAAGAGAGAACAATTTTATATTTCATAATCTGTATCTTTAATCCTCTTCATTACTATCTCAATGGTATAATTTTGGATTGGGAACTCAAACAAGAGCTTATTATTTATAAATCTGGTTAAACTCTCTTCGTTATCAAATAGACCGATTGCGTTAATCGAGAACTGCCCCGTGGTCTGATATATCTTGATAAACTCATCCAGCCCTGTCAATTTAGGTAAAATGCTCCTCATCGCCTTTGGTTCCACCTCCAGATTGAATATCGCAATAGTCTTTTTACCAAATTTCTTTGGATTTAGCAATATTGTGTAACTCTTAATATATCCTTCCTTTTCTAGCTTCT
The DNA here is from genome assembly GCA_030611205.1 of Methanothrix sp. GTDB lineage: Archaea > Halobacteriota > Methanosarcinia > Methanotrichales > Methanotrichaceae > UBA204. The sequence continues at coordinate 5 of JAUWQF010000116.1, read as the reverse complement.
CAAGC
>JAUWQF010000118.1 GCA_030611205.1 Methanothrix sp. | reverse complement strand
TTCCCTTGGCTTCACAACAGCCCGTTACCGGACTGGGTGCAAGGTTCAGTTCTGAGGTGGTGGCTAGCCTTTCCTCAAGCTGGATTTTCACCAGCTGGATATTACAAGCTTAGCTCGGCGCACAACTTTATGTGCTCAGAGCAAATCCGACCAGATGGAGGATTTTCTCGTTGTACATGATGTATAACATTCTGTACTCGAGTAAATCCGACCAGATGGAGGATTTTCTCGTTGTACATGATGTATAACATTCTGTACTCGAGTAAATCCGACCGAAGGAAGGATTTTCTCGTTGTACATGATGTATAACATTCTGTACTCGAGTAAATCCGACCGAAGGAAGGATTTTCTCGTCCGATCACTCGGACATATCCCACAGGTTATCTCCTACGTGATGAATCGATTTGACCACCTTCCCCGTCCCATACATCTCCGTCCCCGGGACGAGGGCCTGACCGATGGCCAGGGGCTTTCGGTACCTCTCCTCCATCACCACCACCATATCTCCCGGAACGATCTTCGGGTCAGCCTCCACCACCCCGGGAGCCATCACGTCTGCGCCGTTCACGATGTAGCTAACCGCTCCCGAGTCCACGACGACCAGCCTATCCTTAGGACAGAGCTCTATCGCGCCACGGACGGTGAAGAACGGTTCGTTCTCGAAGATCAGGAGGAAAGGCTTTCCGTTTACGAAGATCAGGTTCGGTCCCTGGTCCGTCTCGGCTATCTCCAGGACAGATCCTTGCAGAGCGGATATGTCCTCGACCAAGGGTTCAATAATATTGGATACCTTCTTGGCTTCGCTCCCCTTAAGATGGTGCCTGGATTTGACGTTCATGGTCTATGAGTTTCCCGATAGGTTTAAATACGCAACGAGCGAGTCTGGCACGTAGCTGTTGTATTTATAACTGGAGAGAGACCGATGGCTCAGAGACCCCTTGATATTTTGAACGAATCGCTAAATGGACCCGTAATCGTCAAGCTCAAGGACGGGAGAACGTTCCGGGGCGAGCTCCAGGGTTACGATATACACATGAACCTGGTGCTCGATGAGACCGAAGAGATCGAAAACGGAGAGGCCGCACGAAAGTTGGGTACGGTCGTCGTCCGTGGGGACAACGTAGTATACATTTCACCCTGAGGTGCTTTTAGATGAGTAAAGGAACTCCCTCGATGGGTAAGCGCCAAAAGAAGACGCACATCAAGTGCCGTCGGTGTGGGAGCGTTTCGTTCAATTACCACACGAAGACTTGTGCGTCCTGCGGCTTTGGTAGGACGAAGAAGCTCCGAAGTTACAACTGGCATAAGAAGAACAGTTGATGGTGGTGGAGGTTCAGGTGCACGACATGTGCGGCATAGTAGGGGTCTGTTCCAAAGATCCCCGCCGCAACGTGGCCAGGTCGGTGTACTACGCGCTTTACGCGCTCCAGCATCGAGGTCAAGAGTCGGCTGGCATCTCGGTATATGACGGAAAGATTGTTCGCACCGAGAAGGCGATGGGCTTGGTCTCGGAGATCTTCGATAACGCGCGGATCAACAAGCTCACCGGGCCAACCGGCATAGGCCACGTCAGATATTCTACTACAGGCGAATCGACAATCACGAACAGCCAACCTCTTCTGGTCAGGTACAAAGATGGCGCGATAGCGATCGCTCACAACGGAAACCTGGTCAACGCCGGAAAGCTCAAGGAAGAGCTGGAGGCGATGGGGAGGGTCTTCCATACCACCTCTGACACGGAGGTGATAGCCCATCTTTTCATGATGGAGTTGCTGTCGCAGCAGGAACCTGCGAAGGCGGTCCGTGCCGTCATGCGGAAGATGGTGGGCGCATATTCAGTGGTCATCCTCATCGGAGATACCATAATCGGGTTTCGCGATCCTCTGGGGATCAAACCACTTTGCATCGGCAAGACTGATACCGAGATGATCGTGGCCTCGGAGAGCGTGGCCATAGATACCCTAAACGGGGAGCTAATCGGAGACGTCAAGCCGGGGGAGATGGTGATGATCAAAAACGGCGAGATCCGGAATTATCAGATCACTCACCATCAGTGTCCTGCTCAGTGCGTATTTGAGTACATATACTTCGCCAGACCAGATAGTATCATGGACGGAAAGCTGGTCTACGAGGCCAGGATCAAGATCGGAGCCAACCTGGCGGACGAGCATCCCTCGGACGCAGATACGGTGACTCCCGTTCCCGATTCGGGCATAACTTTCGCCATAGGGTACCACCAGCGTTCCGGTATCAAGTACTGCGAGTGCCTGATGAAAAACAGGTACATAGGGCGGACCTTCATCATGCCCGGCCAGGAGATGAGAGAGACCGCGGTCAGGCTCAAGATGAACACCATAAAGCCCAACATCGAGGGCAACCGGATAATCATGGTGGACGACAGCATCGTCAGAGGTACCACCAGCAGGCGGATCGTGGACATGGTCTGGAGAGCCGGGGCGAAAGAAGTTCACGTCAGGATCGGCAGCCCACCCATCGTGGCTCCCTGCTACATGGGGATAAACATGGCCAGCAGGGAGGAGCTGATAGCGGCCTACAAGACCGTAGCCGGGGTGGAGGCCGTGATAGGCGCAGACTCCTTGGGTCACATCAGCCTTGAGGGGCTAGTGGATGCCATAGGCATACCCAAAGAACGGCTCTGCATGGGATGTCTCACTGGGGTATACCCTTTAGATATACCTGGTGAGAAGTGCCACCTGGCACAGGCCAAGATAACGGAATACATCTGCGAATGAGCAACGTTTTATCCAAAGGGACCGGAAGCCCCGGTTCGGCGAAGGCATATATACCTTTCTTCTCCTAAACGCTAGGGTCTAGGTGATTATAGATGAGAAAAATCAGAGCAGGTGTTCTCGGCGCAACCGGCGCAGTAGGACAACGTTTCATCGAACAGCTGCAGAACCATCCGTGGTTCGAGCTGACCAGCTTGGCCGCCTCCCAGCGCAGCGCGGGCAAGAAGTACCGCAACGCTGCGAGATGGCGGTTGGAGCACGAGCTGCCCACCGAGGTGGGAGAGATGGATGTGGTGAACGTCGATCCCGATATCGTGGATGCTGACGTGGTATTCTCTGCCCTGCCCACCGACGAGGCCAAAAAAGTCGAGGCCAACTTTGCAAAGGCGGGTTTTGTGGTGGCAAGCAACGCCAGTGCCTACCGTTTCGAAGATGACGTTCCCCTGATGATCCCCGAGTGCAACCCGGAGCATCTCGGGCTGATCGATCTGCAGCGTGAGCGCAGGGGCTGGGAGGGGTACATCGTCACCAACCCCAACTGTACCACCATCATGTTCACCCTCACCCTCAAACCCCTCATGGAGATGAAGATCCAGAGGGTGATGATCGCCACCATGCAGGCGGTGAGTGGCGCAGGTTACGAGGGCGTGCCGTCGATGGCCATCCTTGGCAACGTCATCCCCTACATACCGGGCGAAGAAGAGAAGGTAGAGCTGGAGGCCCAGAAGATCCTGGGAACCTTCGACGGGGAGAAGATCGTCAACGCCGGTTTCGGGGTGAGCGCCAGCTGTCACCGAGTACCCGTGATGGACGGCCACCTCGAGGCTTTGTGGGTAGATATGGCCGCCGACCCCACGCCGGACGAGGTGAAAGACGCCTTTCTGGCCTTCAGCCCGGGTCTTGCGGACCTGCCCACGGAGCCCGATATGCCCATAATCGTGAGGGAGGAGCCGGACAGGCCTCAGCCCAGGTTGGACAGGAACGCCGGGAACGGCATGAGCGTCACCGTGGGCAGGATACGGGAAGGCATCCGTTACATGGTGATGGGGCACAACACCATCCGGGGGGCGGCGGGAGCCAGCGTCCTGAACGCGGAGCTGCTTCACAAGAAAGGTCTGCTCTGAATGCTGATAATCGCCTGGGAAGTTACCGCCGCCTGCAACCTACGCTGCGAGTACTGTCGCGCCTCGGCCACGGAAGAGCCCGACGAAGACGAGCTGAGCACCGAAGAGGCTCTCCACTTCATAGATGAGGTGGCTCCGCTATCTCCTATGATCATACTGAGCGGTGGAGAACCCCTTCTCCGCCCGGACATATTCCGGCTGGCGGAGTATGCCTCCTGTAAGGGGATCAGGGTGGCGCTGGCCACCAACGGGATCTTGCTATCCCCCCTGACCGTGGAGAAGATCGCCAGATCAAGCATAAGGCGGGTGAGCATCAGCCTGGATGGGGTCGATCCGGACACCCACGACGCCAGCCGGGGCAGAGGCACCTACGAGCGGACCTTGATGGGGATAGAGAACCTCAGAGGCCAGGTTCCCTTCCAGATCAACATGACCATCACCAGGAAGAACTTCCACCAGGTGGAAGCGATGATGGACCTGGCCGAAGATCTGGGCGCGGTCGCCCTCCATCTATTCTTTCTGGTTCCCACCGGCAGGGGCAGAGAAGAAGAGCTGATCACGCCCGGGGAAGAAGAGGACCTCCTCCGCCGGGTGGCCAGCGAGACCGAAAGGAGAACGATGGAGATCAAGGTCACCTGCGCGCCCCAGTATGCCAGGATCGCCAGGGGCGGGTCGAAGAAGATGGGGAGTAATTGTCTTGCCGGGACAGGCTTCGTCTTCGTCTCCCGGAAGGGTGACGTCTGTCCCTGCGGTTACCTCCCTGTGGTGGTGGGAAACGTCCGGGAGAAGAGCTTCACCGATATCTGGGAAACCTCCCCGGTGTTCAAGGAGTTGCGCGCCCGGGACCTGAAAGGACGGTGTGGAGAGTGCTCTTACCGTCGAGCCTGCGGCGGATGCCGGGCCAGGGCTTACGCATACACCGGCGACTACCTGGAGTCGGACCCCCTATGTCCCTTCGGGGAGGATTGATATGAAGCTGGACGATCTGGACCGGCGGTTACTGGTCCACATCCAGGAAGAGTTCCCCTTATCGGAAAGACCCTTCCAGGCGCTGGGCGAAGCTCTGGGCGCAGATGAAGACGAGGTGATCGGGAGGATCGAACGACTCCGGGACGAAGGGATAATCAGGAGGATCGGCCCTATACTGGACCTGAAGCGGCTGGGGCGTCGCGGGGTCCTGGTAGCGCTGCCCGTTCCTGCGGATCGTATCGATGAGGTGGCAGATGTGGTGAACCGGTACCAGGAGATATCCCACAACTATCTCCGTCCCGGCCATACCGAGTACAACATGTGGTTCACGGTATCGGCCTCCGATGAGCGGATCGCGGCTATCCTGGAGGAGATCGAAGACGAGACCGGGCTGGAGCAGCTGAATCTTCCTACAATGCGCATATTCAAGATCGGGGTGAGGTTCGATATACCGGAATGATCTCCGGGCGCGTAGGCGAATATGAACGATCTGTACGATCACGGATGCGCGCCATGCTCAGCTGCGACGCGTAGAATGTCCTCTCGTTTATCCCTGACGAATACTTTCCTCCATCCTGCGTATTCGACAAATACTCCCGAGTTGAGAAGGCTCTGGCTAATGCGGATCGGCCAAGGGCGCAGAAGATTAAAACCAGGAGACCGTAGAAGTGGTCGATGATATCCGAAGAGTACGATCTTGACCGGTTCATAGAGGGGATCAAAGACCTGACATACCACGAGGTTCTCACCTTCACATTGAAGGAGGGTTACGCCTCCGATGACGTCTTGGTCCACAAGAAGAGGGATGGCGCATCCGAAGAGGAGATCCAACGAGTCTCGGTGTACAACAAGGCCCTACACGACATCATATTCTTGCTCCAAGTCGGCCAGAGGCCCGATCTCGTCTCAGATAGGGAACGGGACAACTACAACAAGTTCCGCCAGGTGGCCCAGAATCTGGTAGATAAGGGGGAGCTGCTGCCCAAGATTCTAGACTTCTTCGACGATTGAGGCTCGATCCGATTTCTCTCTTTATACCAAAACGTTCCAAGTTCAACGTTCTGGTCGAGATGGATGAAGACGGATACTATGTTGCAACCGTACCTTCTCTTCCCGGATGCCATACCCAGGCGAAGTGTCTGGATGATCTCATCAAACGGGCAAAAGTGGCCATAGAGGTATATCTCGAGGTGGAGAAATAGATCGCGCCCGTGGAACTTGTGGGGGTGCAAGTTGTCGATGCTGAAACCGGTTAAAGCAAAAAAGGTCGTAAGGGCCTTGAGCAAACTGGTAGTGACTATTCATCCGGTTGATGTTATATAATACGGGTGTGTCAGTAGTTCACGCAGGGTCCAATTACGATCAATCAAGCCCTTCTCCTTTGCAGGGGAATTCTTCCTGCAGCACCCGTTTTCGTCTTCATATTTCAACGAGCCATGCCCTCTACAGAAGTTGTAGTTGGCGAAATAGAATGTCATTTGTTTGTCAAGCCACTCGCGCTTCTTTGAGAATCCTATGGTTTTTCTTGAGACGCGATTGTTATCCTGTCTCAGAGTCAAGTTCAGTCTTTCGATCAGGCTTGTTGATATCCTCCTGAGATCGATACCTTTCCCGAAAATGACCTTCTTTATGACCTTGGTAAGACGTCTCCCCTGCCTATGTTTTATGACCTGAGCATACCTCAGCCCTAGCTTACCGTAATGCTTCAGCAGGGCCTTAGTGTATTGCTTCAACCCATCCGTTACAAAGAGTGGCCGAGATGCAATACGCTCTTTGGTAATGCCTA
>JAUWQF010000095.1 GCA_030611205.1 Methanothrix sp. | reverse complement strand
CCTGATCGTCTTGCCCGTTGCCGCCACAGGGTCCTCCCCCACGACCTCGCCCCCCACGTACTCCTGCGCCTGGAATCGCCTGTCCATGATCGTGCCCGCAGGCAGAACCCCGGCCATCACGTTCATCGATAACGAAGATGCATAACTATCCGGCCCCATCTTATTCACCAGCCAGTCCAGCCCGGGCGGCGCCAAGCCCAGGGCGCGGGGCCGCCGCATGCGCTTCGCGTCGGAGAACCGGCGGCCAGGCGGGCGGCACCACACGGTAGTGGGAACGTACAGAAAATTCGTTGCGCTACCCAATCTGTAGTCGAAGATTGATGGTTCGCTACACCTACAATCGTTCGATAACAACCCTCCATGGAGAAAAAAGCACCAGAATAAAAGTCTTAACTTGCAAAAACCACCCCGACGAATGCACCTCAAATCAAGCCGCTACGAAAGCACCGATGATACCCAAATGCCGTACCGACATGGATGTGATCATATTAATACCCAAGTTTCCCACTCAAGAATCAAAACCGATATGCAGCAGCCTTGCACCATCTGAATTTCGGCTAATTGTTGGTCGTAACCTCGTTCACTTCAACAAACAATTCCAATCGATTTTAAATAATCCTTTTCTATAATACACTCGCTTTGAAACAGTTCCTATATCCCTTTCTGCTGACTGGTAAATAAATGCGGGGGAGGGGATTCGAACCCCTGAACTCCTACGAGACGGGATCTTAAGTCCCGCGCCTTTGGCCAGCTGGGCGACCCCCGCGTTTGCTGCTGATTTTAGGCCAATATCTCCGGGGGGAGACTGGACCGAATTACTGACCCGCTTCAGGAGAGATAAAGATGTCGAAGAAGCGGGTTTAGGTATGAGCTGGTCCCCAGGAAGATGCGCTCAGCATCAGATCCCAGGCATGTATCGGTGAAATCTGAGCGCTGCATAAGATGCGAACCTTAGGAGATCCACCACCGATTCTCATCTCGGATGAATATGCGGGTACCGTCTGTTGTGGTAGAGTCTATATATTATAGGTATCTGGTGGATGAATGGGTGAATCAGCATGGAGGAGAAGATTGAAGAGATCGCCTCGCGCGTTCGTGAACTGCGGGAGCTATCCAAGGTCTCGGTCGAGGATATGGCAAAGTACCTCAAGGTGCCTGTAGAAACATATGGCTGCTATGAGGACGGGACCCTGGACATCCCCGCGAGCACGCTCTTTGAGATAGGACAGAGGTTCGGCGTCGACATGAACCTGCTGCTTACAGGAGAAGAGCCGAGGATGCGCATATTCACGGTGACGAGGAGGGACGAGGGGATCATAGTCGAGCGCAGGATACAGTACAAATACCAGAACCTCGCCGGGAAGTTCGTCCATAAGAAGGTCGAGCCCTTCCTCGTGACGATCGAACCCCGGAAGGATAAGCCTTCGGTATACAGCCACCCTGGACAGGAATTTGCCTATGTGCTCGAGGGGAGCCTTAAGCTGTACATCCATGATAACGAGATCATATTGACCGAAGGGGACTCCGTATACTTCGACTCATCATACGGACATGTGATGGTGGCCCTGAACGACAAGCCCGCCAGGATGCTGGTTGTGGTCATGTAATAAGGTGTAAAGAGGAACAAAAAATGTCGTCGCTACTGGACAGGTTCGTATCAAAGACCGAGTTTGAGTCGTATGAAGACTTTAAAGAAAACTTCAAGATAATCGTCCCTGAGAACTTCAACTATGCATATGACGTGGTGGACGTTTACGCAGAAAAGTTCCCCCGAAAGGTTGCCCTGGTATGGTGTAACGATGCCGGGGATGAAAAGACGCTCACCTTCAAGGATTTAAAATATCTAAGTGACAAAGCCGCAAACGTCTTCTGGAAGCACGGGATAAGAAAGGGCAACTCGGTCCTGCTTACCCTCAAGAACCGCTACGAGTTCTGGATCTGTCTGACGGCCCTTCACAAGATCGGCGCGATAGCGATCCCGTCGACGCATATGCTGAAGAAGAAGGATTTCGTGTACCGCATAAAGAGAGCGGACTTGAAGATGATCGTATGCATCCTGGAAGACGGTGTCCCGGACGAGGTTGACGGCGCACACGGCGATCTTGGCAAAATCCCCCTGGTGAAGATGTTCGTAGGGAAGAGTGAGGCCGGAAGATATGGTTGGGTGAACTTCGGAAGGGAACTCGAAGAGGCCTCTTCTGAGTTTACAAGACCTTCCGGTCCAGATGCGTCGAAGAACAGCGATATACTTCTTGCATATTTCACCTCCGGGACCACAGGCTACCCCAAGATGGTGAATCATGATAATACTTATCCCCTTGGCCATATACTGACCGCGAAATACTGGCAGAACGTAATCGATGACGGCCTTCACTACACGGTCGCCGACACCGGGTGGGCGAAGGCCGCGTGGGGGAAGATCTACGGCCAGTGGATAGCAGGGTCTGCGATCTTCGTCTACGACTACGAAATGTTCGATGCGGAAAAGATGATGGAGAACGTGTCCAAGTATGACGTTACCACCTTCTGCGCGCCTCCGACGATCTACAGGTTCATGATAAAAGGAGATATGTCAAAATACGACTTTTCGCCCCTCAGATACGCGGTCACCGCCGGAGAGCCCCTGAACCCCATATTGTATCATAAGTTCTTGGATGATACGGGTCTGCAGTTGATGGAGGGGTTCGGACAGACCGAGACGGTCGTTGTTATCGCCAATTATCCATGGATGAAGCCGAAGCCGGGTTCTATGGGCAAGCCCTCTCCAGGGTTTGAGGTAGTCCTGGTGGACAAGAACGATAAGGTATGTGACGTTGGCGAAGAAGGAGAGCTAGTGATCAAGACCAACGAAGGCAAGCCTGTCGGACTCTTTGTAGACTACCACCAGGACCCCGAGAAGGTAAAGAATACGTGGCATGACGGCTACTATCATACGGGCGATACCGCCTGGATGGATGAAGAGGGCTACTTCTGGTTTGTCGGCAGGACCGATGATATGATCAAGAGTTCGGGCTACAGGGTCGGCCCTTTCGAGGTGGAGAGCGCCTTGTTGACCCATCCGGCGGTCCTCGAATGCGCCATCACCGGTGTCCCCGACTCGTTGAGAGGACAGGTCGTGAAGGCCACGATAGCCCTTACAAAAAAGTTATACGCCTTCTGAAGAGCTCAAGAAAGAGCTCCAGGATCACGTTAAAAAGGTGACTGCACCGTATAAGTATCCCCGCATCATCGAGTTTGTGGAGGAACTCCCAAAGACGATCAGCGGAAAGATAAGACGGGTCGAGATAAGGGAGAAGGATAAGCCATATCCCGTAATCAACGCAATAGAATGCAAAGCCTGCGAGAGGTGCATCCTGGCCTGCCCGGTGAACGTCTTGGAACTCGGCGACGAGTTCAACGAGAGAGGGTACCGTTTCGTGGTATATACCGGAGAGGATTGTATCGGCTGTGGCAACTGTTACTACACCTGCCCGGAGCCGCTCGCCATAGAGGTCCATATCCCGTCAAAAGAAACTGTCGTGGAGGCGTAAAGATGCCTGCTCAGTTAGTCGACGGTAACAGCGCAGTGATCATCGGGGCGATGTACGCAGGATGTGACTGTTTTTTCGGCTACCCGATAACGCCGGCCAGTGAGATACTCCATGAAGCCTCGAAGTATTTCCCAAAGGTCGGCAGGAAGTTCTTGCAGGCGGAATCGGAAGAGGCTGCGATAAACATGGCATACGGCGCCGCAGCGGCAGGTCACCGGGTCCTCGCAGCATCCTCCGGACCCGGCATGAGCCTAAAACAGGAGGGCATATCATATCTCGCAGGAGCGGAACTCCCTTGTGTCATAGTAGACATCGCCAGGGCAGGCCCGGGCCTGGGCAACATCGGCCCCGAACAATCGGACTACAACCAGGCCGTTAAGGGCGGAGGACACGGCAACTACAAAACCATTGTACTGGCCCCCAACTCCGTCCAGGAGATGTGCGATCATATGATAAAGGCCTTCGACCTCGCCTTCAAATACAGGAACCCCGCTGTGGTCCTGGCAGACGGTGTCCTGGGCCATATGATAGAGCCGTTGCAGTTCCCCAAAAGAGCGGTCGAACCGGAGATAGATACGTCCTGGGCGGTATCCGGCAACAAGGAGACGAGAGGCAACCTGATCACCTCAATATTCCTGGATTTCGACGAGCTGGAGGAGCTCAACGTCAGGCTTCAGAAGAAATACGATAGGATAACGGAGAACGAGGTGGTCTATGAAGGTTACGATACGGACGACGCCGAGATAATCCTCGTATCCTACGGTATCAGCAGCAGGATCGCAAAGTCTGCGGTGGATGCAGCCCGCGGAGAGGGCATCAAGGCAGGCCTCTTCAGGCCGATAACGTTCTTCCCCTTCCCCGCAGAGGCGCTCAAGGCTCTGGCAGATCGAGGTTGCCGGTTCATCTCAGTCGAGATGAGTAACGGACAGATGGCCGAAGACATCAAGCTCGCAACAGGGTGCGACGTAGGGCTAGTCTCCCGGTTCGGAGGGAACCTGATCGAGCGTGACCAAGTCCTGGAGAAGATCAGAGAGGTGGCATGAGATGGCGGCAAAGGAGAAGATCATCGGAGGGCATGCGGGGTTGTACGGCGAGTTCGAGAGGAAAGGCGGCTCCGCACCCAAGGCCACGCATTATTGTGCGGGCTGTGGTCATGGGATCCTGCATAAGCTAATGGGTGAGGCGATGGCGGACCTGGGCATCCAGGACCGGTGCGTCGTCATAAGCCCCGTAGGCTGTGCCGTATTCGCCTACTACTACTTCGACTGCGGCAACGTCCAGGCAGCACATGGCAGGGCTTCTGCTGTGGCAACAGGCATATCCCGAGCAGAAGATGACGCCGTCGTGATATCGTATCAGGGTGATGGCGACCTTGCATCGATCGGCCTGAACGAGACCGTCCAGGCTGCGAACCGCGGCGAGAAGATGGCCGTCTTCTTCGTGAACAATACCGTCTACGGCATGACCGGTGGTCAGATGGCGCCTACGACGCTCGTGGGTGAGGTGACGGCGACGTCTCCAAGAGGAAGGGACCCTAAGGAGACCGGCTACCCGATTCATGTATGCGAGCTTCTCGACACCCTGAAGGCCCCGATCTATATTGAGAGGGTATCCCTCTCTGACATAAAGCACGTGAGGATAGCAAGACGGGCGGTGAGAAAGGCCCTCGAGATACAGAGAGACCATAAGGGTTATGCGTTCGTCGAGTTCCTTGCCCCCTGCCCCACAATCCTCAGGATGGATGCCAGGAGCACGGAGAAGTTCATAAACGAAGAGATGGAACGAGAGTTCCCCACGAAGAACTTCAGGGACAGGTCCGGGGAGGCCGAACCCACGAAGAGGGCGAAGAGCGATCTATCGAAGGAGGGGCTTGATGGTGCCTTCGGCGTCTCCGGCAAGGCTTCTGTTGACGTCCTACCGGATCCAAACGTCGAGGCGAAGGGAGTGAAGATCGCGGGCTTTGGCGGACAGGGCGTCCTGAGCATGGGGATCGCCCTGGCCCAGGCTGCGTACAGGTCCGGGTGCTTCGTCTCGTGGTACCCCGATTACGGGCCCGAACAGAGAGGTGGGACTTCGAACTGTTCTGTGGTCGTCTCGGGAGAATCGATCGGGTCTCCCGTGGTCGACAAACCGGATGTTTTGGTAGCTTTCAACAGGCCTTCCCTGGACAAGTTCGCGTCCGGCGTCAAGGAGGGCGGTCTGATCATCTACGACGCGATGGCTGGTGAGTTCTCTGCGCCGGAGGGCGTCAGTGCGATCCCGGTTCCTGCGACGGCCGCGGCATCGGCGAAGGGCATCGAGCAGGCGGCGAATACGGTCATGCTCGGCGCGTTGATGGAGGTCGGCGGTCTGGGGCTGCCGAAAGAGGCCTTCGGCAAGGCTCTGGAGCATACCTTCGAGAAGAAGCCGAAGCTCATCCCGTTCAACCTGGAGATGCTCGATGCCGGGGCGGGGTTTGTGAGCGGGGTGGGTAACAGGTGAAGACTCTGGTGACAGCTTTCTAAACTCCCAAATGACCGATAGGCCTCTCCACTCACAGATGGGTGGATATTTATGGTGCTGATCTCTTCCTACTTCCCATCTTCTGCGCCCCATCCTGAAGGCAAGGAATATATCGGAAACCGTCGTAAGCATGGGCTACCATGAGACGGCGCGAGGAGGAGATCTGACTGTTACAGATTGAAGATCTATCGGTCAGCATAGGCGACAAAGAGATCCTGAAGGGGGTCAACGTCTGCGTGAATGACGGCGAGACCCACGCCCTCTTCGGACCCAACGGCTGCGGCAAGACGACGCTGCTCAGCACCATATCGGGCATCCCCCGGTACGAGGTAACGAGCGGGAAGATCATATTCAAGGGCGAGGACGTAACCCACATGCCCATGCACGAGCGGGCCCGGCGGGGTATGGGGATAGCCTTCCAGCACCCGCCGACGATCAGAGGGCTCAAGGTCAAGGACTTGATCAAGCTCTGCAACCCCAGGGCAGACGCCGATCTGATCCTCAAGGATCTGAACTTCGAGGAGTTCGCCGACCGGGAGGTGAACAAGGGCTTCTCCGGCGGCGAGGTGAAGCGCTCGGAGCTGGTCCAGCTCCTGGCCCAGGATCCTGACTTCGTGATGCTGGACGAGCCAGATTCCGGGGTGGATCTGGAGAACATCAAGGTTATCGGGAAGGCCATCAACAAGCTGACCCAGAAGGACGTGAGACCCAGCAAGAGGACCAAGTCCGGGATAATCATCACCCACTTCGGCCACATCCTGGATTATATGGAGACGGACAAGGCCCATGTGATGATCGACGGGACCATCCTCTGCTCCGGCCATCCCAGGGAGATCCTCGAACAGATAAAGGAATACGGATACGAGGAGTGTGCTGAATGTCTATCTCCGACAGACTAGAGGACAAGGCGAAGAAGTCTAAGAACAAGAAGGCTTCTCTGGGAACGGACATCGACCTGGAAGACTACGGCTCGGAGTCCAGGCCCCACGAGGATATCGAGGCCCTCGAGATGCTGCCCCAGGACGTCCAGACCGCGGCCCTCAGCGCCGGGGTGAGCCTGGGAGGCGAGTCATCGGGAGACTACTTCCAGATGGACCAGTCGGCGGTGCACGTCGGCTCTTCCCTGGAGGGGGTCGAGGTGATGGAGATAGGCGCCGCCCTGAAGAAACACAGCTACCTCAAAGACTACTTCTGGAAGCTCGTCCCCATCGACACCGACAAGTACACCGCCGACGTGGGCATGCACCCTCCTGCAGGCTATTTCATCAGGGCCAAGCCCGGCACCAAGACGGTCTTCCCTCTCAAGACCTGCCTCTACATGGGCGGGCAGAACCAGAGACAACGGGTCCACAACGTCGTGATCGCCGAGGAGGGGAGCGACCTTCGCATAATCACCGGGTGCACCACACCAGTGCACGCGGGCCGAGGCCTCCACCTTGGCGTCACCGAGGTCTACGTCAAGAAGGGCGCCCACGTCAGCTTCACCATGGTACACAACTGGGGCGAGGACGTGGAGGTGAGGCCCAGGAGCGCCAGCTACGTCGAGGAGGGCGGCTCCATATCCGAGAACTATATCACCCTCTCTCCTGTCAAGACCCTCCAGGCCTTCCCGACAGCCCATCTGGCAGGCGAGGGTGCCGTGGCCAGCTTCAACACCATCATGTACTCCAGCCGGGGCAAGATCGATATCGGTAACCAGACTGTGCTCAGCGCGCCCAATACCAGCGCGGAATCGATATCCAGGGTCATCTCCACCGGCGGGGAGATCATCAATCGGGGCAGGATGGTAGGCAAGGTTCCCAATGTCAGGGCCCATCTGGAGTGTGTGGGTCTCATCCTCACCGAGAAGGGGAGGATCTACTCCATCCCCGAGCTGGATGGCTGGTGCGGTGGTCTGGACATGTCCCACGAGGCCGCGGTGGGCAAGATATCCCAGGTGGAGCTGGAGTACCTGATGGCCAGGGGTCTCTCCGCCAACGAGGCCACCAGCGTCATCGTGCGAGGGTTCCTGGACGTGGAGATCAAGGGACTGCCCCCGGCGCTCAAGGAGGAGATCGACAAGATCACCGAGATGGAGGAGATATACGGTGGGTCGTGAGATCGACCTTTTTTTTGTCCATCAGCTCCGCCCGGAGGCGTATCCTTTGGCTCTCTTCTCCCGAGCATACGTCGACAACGGGCGCAGGCTGGTGGTGACCTATCATCCGGTTGATGTTATATAATACGGGTACGTCCGTAGTTCACGCAGGGTCCAATTACGATCAATCAAGCCCTGCTCCTTCGCAGGAGAATTCTTCCTGCAGCACCCGTTTTCGTCTTCATATTTCAACGAGCCATGTCCTCTACAGAAGTTGTAGTTGGCGAAATAGAGT
>JAUWQF010000148.1 GCA_030611205.1 Methanothrix sp. | reverse complement strand
TGCCCTGATGTGCGAGAGAAAAGCCTTTGTTATTCCAGGCCGCGGCATACTCGGGATCGAGCCTGATGGCCTCATCGTAAGCCTGGATAGCCTCGTCGTACTTGCCTTGGTCATAGAGAGAAACGCCTTTGTTATACCAGGCCATGGCAAACTCAGGATCGAGCCTGATGGCCTCATCGTAGGCCAGGATGGACTCGTCGTACTTGCCCTGTATCCCAAGAGAAAAGCCTTTGTTATTCCAGGCCACGGCATACTTGGGATCCAGCCTGATGGCCTCATCGTAAGCCGTGATCGCATCGGCGTACTTGCCCTGTATCCCGAGAGCAACGCCTTTGTTATACCAGGCCATGGTAAACTCAGGATCGAGCCTGATGGCCTCGTCAAAGACCAGGATGGCCTCGTCGTACTTACCCTGTATCCCGAGAACACTGCCTTTGTTACTCCAAGCCATGACATACTCGGGATCGAGCCTGATGGCCTCGTCGTAGGCCTCGATGGCCTCGTCGTACTTGCCCTGATCTGCAAGATCCAGGGCTTTGTTATACCACGCATCTACATATTCAGGATCCAGCCTGATGGACTCGTTGAGACATCTGATGGCCTCGTCGTACTTACCCTGTATCCCGAGAGCACTGCCTTTGTTACTCCAGGCCATGGCAAGTTCAGGATCTAGCCTGATGGCTTCGTCATAGGCCTGGATCGCTTCGGCGTACTTGCCCTGGTTATAGAGAGCATTGCCTTTGTTATTCCATTCCTCTGCGGTCTGCTGGCCACATACGGGCATCGCCAGCGCCGCCAGCATCAACAGAGCCAAAATCAGTTTCAGTCTCGTCTCAATCACCTTTTTTTGGGATCGCTATCCGTCCGTCGTCCTCGGCGCATCCTTCATACCATCTCATCTACCTGTATCGCCTTCGCTTCGTCCTCAGTCATCCTGTCCATCCGAGTTCCCGGGCCTTGGCATAGGCGGCGTTGGCTTCAGATGTTCTTCCAAGCGCTTCAAGAGCAACGCCTTTGTTGTTCCAAGCCTCGGCATATTCGGGATTGAGCCTGATGGCTTCGTCGCAAGCCAGGATCGCTTCGGCGTACTTACCCTGCATCCAGAGAGCATTGCCTTTGTAGAACCATTCCTCTGCGGCCTGCTCACCGGAGACGTCCGCTTACTGGTACCCCTTCCACTTCGCCTCCAGCTCCGGATCCTCCAAAGTCTCCATCACGTAATCCGCGAACTGTGCGCCGGTGACGCCATCGTCCCGGCCGGTGAGCACCACCTTCTTCTCGAACTGGCTGCAGACGTCCAGCGCCATCTCCAGCCTCCTGGCCTTCTCCTCGAACCCCACATGTCGTAGAAGCATCACCGTCGCCCGCATCATGCTGGAGGGATTGGCGTACTCGGCCCTTCCATCCTCCACCATCCTGGGCGCGGACCCGTGGATGGCCTCGAACATGGCGTACCTCTTCCCGATGTTGGCGCTTCCTGCGGTGCCCACGCCGCCCTGGAACTCCGCCGCCTCGTCGGTGATGATGTCTCCGTAGAGGTTGGGCAAGACCACCACCCCGAACTGGGTGCGCCGCTTGGGGTCCACCAGCTTGGCGGCCATGATATCGATGAACCACTCGTCCAGCTCGATGCCCGGATAATCCTGGGCCACCGCCCTGGCCATCTCCAGGAACTTGCCGTCGGTGGTCTTGATCACGTTGGCCTTGGTGACCGCGGTAACCTTATCGATGCCGTTATTTCTGGCGTACTCGAAGGCGAGCCTCACGATCCGCTCCGCACCCGGGTTGGTGATCACCGTGAAGTCAAAGGCCAGATCGTCGGTTACGTCCAGCCCACGGCTCCCCAATATGTAGGCACCTTCGGTGTTCTCCCTGAAAAATATCCAGTCTATGCCCTGGTCAGGAACCTTCACCGGCCTGACGTTGGCGAAGAGATCCAGCTCCCGGCGCATGGCCACGTTGGCGCTCTCCAGGTTGGGCCAGGGATCTCCCTTCTTAGGAGTGGTGAGCGGGCCCTTGAGGATCAGGTGACAGCTTTTAATCTGCTCAAAAACGTCGTCGGGAAGGGTCTTCATGAGCTTGGACCGGTTCTCGATGGTGAGCCCTTCGATGGTCCTGATCTCCACCTTTCCCTCTTCAACCTCTTTGCTGAGGAGGCTCTCCAGGACCCTTCTGGCCTGGCCGGAGATGTAAGGACCGATGCCGTCGCCACCCACCACCCCGATCACGAGAGGACTCTGCTGGGAGTAGTCGATCCAGTCCAAGTCGACCTTCATCCTTTCGACACGCTCCAACTGTTCCTCAAGTAACGTCTCGAAGTGTTCTTTCGCTTTTTTTATGATCTCACTCCTATCCATATTATCATGACCTCTGTATATTATCACTATCCCTGATTAACCGTGCCTTTTGTATAACTAACCATCCACGATAGAACTATAAACTAGAATAGTCCATCACGGTAAATATGGTACCTCAGGAGATCATATTCTACGCCTTAATATTTATGATAGTCTTCCTGGTGGTTAGGATTATCATCAAGATCCGGCGTGGCTACTGATCATAAGCTAGCGCGGGGCCCGGTACAGCCCGAAAATCTAATAACCGATACGAGATATCTTCAGCATATGTTTCCACCGGTGATTGCTACAGTGGGCGGGAGCGGGACCCGGCTCTACCCGCTAACCCTCGACCAGCCGAAGCCTTTAGTGGACCTCTGCGACACGGCCATAATAGCGATCCTATTTCGGGTACTGGCCAACCAGGGCTGTCGGTGGTTCATATTGGGAAGCAAAGGAGCCCAGAACACCCTGGCTCTGAACAACTACTTCAAGGCGGGAGAAGGTTTCTTCAAGAGGCTGGGGATAAGTGACCACAATGAGTTCGGGTACCAGCCCCAGTACGACGACCGGGGCAGCGCCGATTCTCTGAGGTACTGCGCAAACTACTTCGACCTCAACGAGGACGTACTCGTCGTCTCCGGTGATAACGTAATCGACATCGACCTGAAAGACCTGATCGATTTTCACCACAAGAAGAGATCGATACTTACCGTGGTCCTGAAAGAACTGGACCCGGAAGAAGACATATCCGCGTACGGGGTTGCAGATATCGACGACGACCTCCGCATAAGGAGTTTCGTAGAGAAGCCTGAGCCCGGCAGAGAACCCAGCAGGATGATCAACACCGCCTTCTACCTATTCTCCCCCGAGATTCGCGAGATACTTTGTGACGTGGAAGAGGCGGCAAGAGACATCGGCGGCGATCTGATCCCGTATCTCACAGATCAAGGCTATCCGGTCTATGGCTACCCTGTCGATGGTTACTGGATCGATATCGGTACCCCGGAAAGACTACTCCAGGCGGCGATGGACGTTTTGGCGAGCAAGATCGAGCACTACGCCTTCAGGAACGTATACCGTCCTCACCAGTGGATCCATCCCAGCACCCTGAACCGGATCGAGAAGCGCCTGGAATCGGGCGAGATCGTGCTGAGAGGAAACGTCTTCATCGGACGCAACTGCAGGATAGAGAAAGGCGTGGTGATAGAGAACTCCCATCTGGGCCACACCGGCCTGATCGAGAGAGACGTTACGATCAAGAACAGCATGGTGATGAGCTTCTCCAACATAAAGCGAAGCTCGGTGCTGAACAGAGCCATCGTGGGACGGAACTCCACCATCGGGACAAACTGCCACCTGGACGCAGATAAGCCCTGCCCCAACACCAAGATACCGGTGGTGGGCGAGGACGTCGTTCTGCCCAAAGAGTCCACCGTGAGTCCGGGGACCAGAGTAGCCCCGCTGAGGTACAGCCACAAGATCCTGGCCACCGGGCGGTTCATCCAGTTGGGAACCGACGATGGAAATATATATTTCTGCGAGAAATGAATGTCCTACCAGAAGCGCTCCCAACCGGTCTCCGCTGGCCTGAGCCTGAACTTCTCGCCGTTGTCGATCAGGTACTTGTTGAGATCCTCGGGACCCTTGAAGAACGACTTGTCTCGCAGGCTGTCGTAGATATCCTCCGACGTGAACCCACTCAGCTCGCCCCGGCTATAAACTACCTTCTCTATGGTATACCAGATGTCATCGAACTTTCTGAGACTTCCTGTCACTTCCACCATCAAAGACCACCTTTGATGAAGGTCTCAGCCCTGACCGGATAAGAACGTTTCGTTCATACGAGTAACTCCCCCCGGTCGGATTTACTCGAGTACAGAATGTTATTTATACATTATGTACAACAAGAAATGGTGTCAACCTGTCCGCTGGCTACCGCAAAGCTTACGATAAATGATTGAGTTCCATGCCTGATGTATTCAAACTCTATTCGTTTCACTTTTCCTGGAGCCATTGGCAATCCAGGGTGTTTGCGTTCGAGAGCTTGGACCCCTGTCATTTCAT
>JAUWQF010000102.1 GCA_030611205.1 Methanothrix sp. | reverse complement strand
AGAGTACCTGCGCAGGCACGGATCGAAGAGCAACATGATCGGGATGGCAAGGGGCGTGGGCCGGGATATCGCCCAGATGACCGGGTACGAGACCGCCTTGATCAACGAACACGATGCTGTTGTCTTCACCTTCGGGAACTTCAAGAAATGCATCTTGAAGAAAGAGCACCTCTATCGGAATATAGAGATCCCGGTGATAATCACGGGCGGTCCTGATATGGAGCAGGGAGATCTTCCTTACGCTGCCGAGTATGTGAATAACGTAGGGCGCATAGCTCATCGGTCCAGGAAGGCCACGGAGATAGAGAGCCTGGACAACATAGTGGACGCCGTGGGCCGGTCCCTGGACATGACCAGAGAGGAGATAGCCAAGGACCCCCTCACTACCATACCCCCCAGGGTGATGGAGGTCGTTAGGGAGCAGGTTCCGGATATAATCCAGTCTTACGCACCGCTGCCCATAACCCTGAACCTCAAGGGTCTGAGGATTAAGCTGCCCTACGATCAGTATCAAGAGGCGGTCAAGGCGGTGACCTTCGACGAAGGGGTAACCCTGGGAGATATAGCCAAGGTCATGCCCTCCAGGATGAAGAACTACATACTGGTCAGGATATTGCCTACGTCGGTGACGGGCTTCGTGGTATAGATTAAATATCTCTTACTTGAGACAAGTGTTTTTAACTTGGGTGATGCAGCCCTACAACTGGTGAAGACTATGACGTTCGAAGAAGATCTGAAGATGATCCTGGAAAAGGGGTTAGATAAAACCGCCGAGGATATGCTGGAGGCGGTTGAGGCAACCTACGGTGAGGTGCCTTACATATTTAACTACATGAAGGACCAGCCCGAGCTCCTGGTCACCAAGATCCTCCACAACAACGCCATATTCAAGAACTCCCAGGCTCTCGATATGAGGACTATCGAGCTGATATCCATCGCCGTCTCGGCGGCCATCAGGTGCAGCCACTGTATGAAGCTGCACCTCAGGGTGGCCAAACGGATGGGCATCTCGAATGAAGAGATCGCAGCCACGCTCATGATCGCCGGGAACCTGGCCAATGCTACCGTGATGGCCATGGCCGCCAGGGAGCTGGACGAGAGCAAGAACATGAATGGAAAGGGCGGCGCGGACTGCGATGTCTGCCAGGTGAGCAACGGCGAACCGGTGGATGTCTAGAACGGGTCGCGAACCTCGAAGTTCTCTAATAACCCATGTTCTCCAGATTCCCAGCTAAACTACCTGTCCTGTGCGTCCAAATGACCACCAAGTCCTCTGCTGCAGCTATTTTCTCCTATAAAAATTAGTTATATATAATATATGCAGAGAACAGACTTTTCAATCGAAAGGGATTTATGCATGTTGATCTATGTATTTACAATCACACACACGAAACGTTCGTGATCCTGCTGGGCTCATGCACAAAGGATGATAAACGATATCATGCGGAGCTTTTTCATGCGAGTAGCTACCTGAAATCAATGGGTGTTGGAGGGGTGTAGAACAGACTTGAAAACCCAGGTGCTTTACCCGCTAGCGATTTTAATTTGAAACTGACGAAGATGGGTAATAACCCAAAAAGGGCCTTCGGAGGGGTTCGAAATTGTATAAAAAGGTTGAGATTGAGAGTTTCAGAGGGATAAATAACCTGATTATAGACGATTTTAAGAGAGTTAACTTGTTTGTCGGACGAAATAATTGTGGCAAGACGACCATATTAGAAGCCTTATTTATCCTCATAAATCCAAGTAACCCACAACTGCCCGTAAATACAAACAAGTTTAGAGGTCATAACATAATTGACGAAACCTCGTGGAGATTACTTTTCAGAGATTTGAATACAGATTCTACTATAAAATTGTCGGCCGAGTTGGACGATCAGAACGAAAGAAGGAGTTTAAAGATAACTCCTGACATAAGATCAACACATTCTTCGATCGAGACTACAATTTTGAAAGAAGCAATCGATATCAAAGATAGCTATTCGGGGGTCTCGCCGGTCATAGATGGCTTAATTCTAGTGTGTTCTTTGATGAAAGATGAATACAACGAACCTAAAAAAATTGAGTCCAAAATTTTTGCATCGGGTGCGGGATTGAAAATTAGCATCCCAAGAGGTCATAAAGAATATTTACAAGGCGTATTTATCAATCCAAATACCATCTTTAAAGATATCGGCAAACGGCTTAGTGACATTCAGATCAAAAAAGAGATGCCCAGAATTATAAAGATTTTGCGTAAGATAGAGCCATCACTAGAGGGTTTATCGCTGGGCAGTGAGAGTATAGTTTATTGTGATATCGGTCTCGATAGGTTGGTACCTATAAATATCATGGGTGATGGTATACACAGAATTTTAGCTATCATCTTGGCGATATCAGATACTCAGGACGGGATTGTATTAATAGACGAGATCGAGAACGGGCTCTACTATACATCACAAGAAATTTTATGGGATGCTGTATTCGAGTCTGCGAAAGAGTTTAACGTTCAGGTATTTGCTACAACCCATTCGATAGAGTGCATCAACGCTTTCAGCAGGGCATATTCTCGTTCTAGCCTAGCTCATGAGGATGATGATATAAGATTATATAGAATTGAACGAAAAGATGATAGATTCAGAGTTGTGAGCTACAATAATAAGATACTCGAAGCATCTCTAGATAGCCGCTGGGAGGTGCGCTAGTGGCAAGTGAGGAAGAGTATGATACTACTATTCGTTGCAGTAAAGTCCTAGTCGTTGAAGGAAAAGATGAAATTAAATTGTTTAAGGCTTTGATGAGAGACATGGGATTTAACGATGACGATTTCGAGATACGTAAGGTTGGCGGTATCAGCCAATTCAAAACCAAAATTCCAGCTTTAGTTAAGATGCGAGGTTTTTCTGATGTCAAGGTTCTCGCATTGGTTCGTGATGCTGAGGGTGATGCTGACGCAGCGTTTCAGAGTATACGATCCATTCTGCTTCGTGAAAAATTAGATCCACCAGAGCGAGCAAATCAATTTTCCGATGGCGTGCCTAAGGTCGGTATCTTCATTATGCCCGGAAATTCCAACGAAGGAATGTTGGAAAGTTTATGTCTAAGTGCAGTTAAAGATCATCCTGCAATGAAATGTGTAGATGATTTTATCGATTGTGCATCGAGGTTAGATGACCCTCCAAAAAATCCAGAAAAAGCAAAATGTCAGGCCTTTTTAGCTGCGATGCCTAAGATTGTAACTCATGTTGGGTTAGGTGCTCAGAAAGGGTATTGGTCCTTCGAATCTGATGAATGGGCAGATCTGAAATTGTTTCTTGATAGTGGATTTTGAGAGGCTTCTATGTCAGGCAATGTACCTACAACGAGTTGATATTAGATCCTCTTATAGCAGACCCATGTTATCCAACTTTCCCCTGACGACCTCCGGGTTTGAAGATTTACTTGCACCCCGGTAAAAGCTCGATCGCGATTATCGCGGGGGTGCAGAGAGGGGGTGCATGGCCCTCCACATGGTCGGAGAGCATGTTTAGGGCATCCTCTTTGCCTCTCATCAGGTATACGACGAGGAAGGACGTATCCAAGATGGGCATCAGAGATCCACCGCTCTCATCTTACCCGCCCTCATATCTTTTGAGGACATATCTATGACGTCCGCAAGACCCGAAGATGGTTTCATCTCGGGGAGCACGTCTGAGAGTTTCTTCTTGAAAGGGTAATGGCGGTCGTGTATGAATATCATTGGACAGGTACCCTAAATGCTGTAGTGCGCCTACAACGAGTTGATATTAGATCCTCTATAGCAGACCCATGTTCTCCAACTTTTCCTTGACGATATCGACGCCCCTTTCACACTCCTCTATCTTCTTCCCTCCGGTTATCACAAGCTTTCCTGTGGAGAATATGAGTATGACCACCTTGGGATCGCTGATCCTGTAGACGAGACCGGGAAACTGCTCAGGTTCATATTCGACGTTCTCCAGTCCTAATCCAGCACAGATGGCATTGAGGTTCAGATCCACCCCGATGTCTGCGCTGGCCACGATATTCTGTATGATGATATCCGGGTCCATATTGACACCGGGTATTCCAAGCTCGCTCAGCCTACGGGCCGTGTTGTGGGTAGCTTTTCTCACATCCTCTGCGTTCTTGGTACCGGTGCATACGATCTTCCCCGTTGTGAAAAGCAGAAAAGCCGCTTTTGGCGAGCTGGTGCGATACACAAGACCTGGAAACTTCTCCTTGTTATAGTCAGCACCCTCAAGCAGAAGCAGGATCCGTTCCAGGTCGAATTTATCTGCGAGTGAGGTGGATGCAACAACATTCTCTATCTTTACAGTTGACATGATCATGGCTCCAGAAAGATGGGCAGATGAGGGAATCCTCCCTTCGGTCGGATTCGCTCTGAGTACATAAAGTTGTACTTATGTACAATTACGAATCTTCAAATGCCGCCCACCTGGAGTCCTTTGCGCTAATAGACTAAGCTGGTTTTGATCGACCAAAAGAAGGGGATCATCATTGCAACCAGATCATTTCATCGGACCCCCTTCAACAGACACTTATACATTATATACAACGAGGGTATACAACAAGGGAGAAACTTAGAATTAAGAAGAAAAACAGAGAGGCGAAGTCATGACTAAAGTACTGGTGGTTTATCATTCTAGGACAGGTAACACGGCAACGATGGCCGAGGCGGTCGTCATCGGCGTCAGAAACGCCAGCGTGGATGGAGAACTCAAGAAGATGGACGAGGCCAGCCTGGCGGACCTGATCGGTGCAGACGGCATAATCGTCGGGTCGCCTACCTACTTCGGGTCGGTCTCCGGTGAGATGAAACAGTTCATCGACCGGTCGGTGACGATTAGAGGTAAGCTGGAGAACAAGATCGGTGCGGCCTTCACATCTTCCGGCAGCCTCTCCGGTGGGAACGAGACCACCCTTCTCTCCATAATAGAAGCCATGCTGATACATGGGATGATAGTTATGGGAGACCCGATGGAGACCGGCGGCCACTACGGTGCGGTCTCCGTAGGACACCCCGACGAAGAGGCTCTGAAGACCTGCACGAAGCTGGGAGAGCGGGTCGCCGACCTGGTGAAGAAGCTGGCCGGATGAGATATACCGGGGAAGACAAGTAAATCCTCCCTTCGGTCGGATTTACTTGAGCACATAAAGTTATACTTTATGTACTATCAAAAGAGAGGATTATGACCCATTCAATGGAAGGGGTGCTGGACACCGCCGAGAAGATCAGCAGCATGGAGATCAGGGGGGCGGGATATATAGGTCGGGCCGCGGTCGAGGCTCTGAGAGACTTTGCGCTCCAGCTGGACGCGTCGAGCCCAGAGGAGTTCGACGCCGAGACCAAACGAGCCGCAGAGATCCTCCTGAAGACCAGGCCCACGGCGGTGTCGCTCTCCAACGCCATCAAGATGGTCATGCGGTACCGGGGCGAGGACCCGGAATCTGCGCTCCGATCTCTGGTGACGAACGCCAACGATTTCGTGGAACGCTCGCTCAAGGCCGTAGAGCAGATCGGGCTGATCGGCAGCCACCGTATCAGAGACGGTGATACCATACTGACCCACTGCAACTCCATGGCCGCCCTCTCCATAATCGAGACGTCACACCGGGCGGGCAAAGATATCAAGGTGATCGCCACCGAGTCCCGCCCCCGGTACCAGGGACGTCTGACCGTCAAGATGCTGGACCAGATGGGGATAAAAACAGAGCTGATCGTGGACTCCGCTGTGCGGAGCGTCATCAACGAGGTCGATGTTGTTGTGGTAGGTGCCGACGTCATCACCGTTAACGGATCGCTGGTGAACAAGATAGGAACCGCCCAGATCGCCCTCTGTGCCCACGAAGCCAGGACCAGCTTCATGGTCGCCGCCGAGACCTACAAGTTCAGCCCCGATACCATCATGGGCGAGCTGGTTCCCATAGAGATGCGCAGCTCCCAGGAGGTCTATCCGGAGATGCCGGAGATGGTTAACGTCACCGTCAGGAACCCGGCCTTCGATGTGACACCCCACCAGTACATCGACATAATATGCACCGAGGCGGGGGCCATACCTCCGGAGATGAGCTACGTGATAATAAAGGAGAAGCTGGGATGGGATCTGGAAGAGAGCTAACACCGACCGCGCCCCGCCGCAGCGATCCTCACATGTCCCCATGCGTGCAGAGACGGCGAAGATCACTCAATCACAAAGGCTCTTCGCTAAATTGAGTGGGTAACAGGTAATCCTTTAGTATCTCCATCTCTCAAATATTAGACATGTCACTCAGGGACGAACATAAGCACGAGACGACTCTCCCCGCGGATCGACGACCCAGAGCTTGCCGCATCGCGGGCGATCTCTGCCCCCATTAGCCTGCAAGGCAGAGACATCTCCGGCCAGGGACCGGTCCGCAAGCAGACGTGTACGTATAAGCCGCCAGGATGACAGAAGATCTCCGATCGAGCCCATCATCTCACCGTGGCCCCATCACAAGTACCTATGAACTGCAGGGTGGATGCTATAGTCATCGGCCGCATTGAACAGAGCGTTAGGATCTACATACACTCGATGCCTGAGGCTGTCCCAGTTTATCTTATCTGCCGTGGCTCTGTTCATCTCCACCATGACCGCGTTCTCGCAATCCTCATCCCCGTACTCGTCTATGAAGACGGCCTGCTGGACTATCCTAACTCTTTTAACTCCTGGGTTGGCGAAGAGCACCTCGAAGACGTCCACACAATCCCATGCGGTCTTTTTGACCAAAGTGCTCTCACCCAGAACGAATGCAGGCATAGATGTCACAACGACGTCTTTGCCGCGGCCCAGATCATCGACGCTTACTTCGATCTCGTCACCAACTTTCCCGTCTACGGCGTTGTATACGGTCTCCGCGGTCACCTCTGCCGCGCCGAAGTCTCTCTGCACCTGCCTACCGTCGGTGCCGCTCTTCTTCAACCGTTCTTCCCAGAGCGATCTTTCATCAGGCTCTTCTTGATACTCTTCTTGAGGCTCTTTTGTTATCGCATCTTTGTCCTCGCCCCCTCCTCCCGGCCCCTCCTCGGTCTGGACGAAACTGATGCTCTCGACGATACCATCATCGAGATCGATGCCGTAGAATATAGCACCAAGCACCACAACAGCTAAAGATGCACACACTACATACCCAAAAATGCGTACATGTCTGTTGCCGCTATCGAGCCGATGCAACCTGTTCCTTATCCCCATATGACCCCCCTTCTTCTGACGCTCATCCGGGCCGGATGCGCCCCAAGGGCCGAAACGCCTACCGTCAGAACATCTCCTTTTCGATCATGTACTCCACGATCTCGTAGGCGCCTTTGCCGAACTCCTCTTTGGCCACGTAGTCTGCAGCCTCTTTCAGCTGAGACGAGGCGTTGGCCACGGCGGCCCCGAACCCCGTCACCTGGAACATGGGCAGGTCGCTCACACTATCCCCCACGGCGGCTACCTCGTCGGGCCTCAGCCGGAGATGATCCATTATCTTCAACAACGCGGTGCCCTTGTCCACCTTCCGGTCTTTTATGTGCACCGCAAACTTGCTGTCTACCAGATCCACCGCCAGCCTCTCCTGTTCCAAGATGGAAACCGCCCTACCGACGTCGAAGTTGCGATCCAACACAATATCGGTCATCCTGTACCGGGAGTCCATCCGGTCCAAGTCGAAGACCTCGCCCAGCCTCCGGTAAGCTTCCTCGCATAGGGACATATCGGCCAGGACCTCCATCTGCCCATCGCCGTAGGAGATAACACCCCCGTTCTCCGAAAGGGACACGCCCGATATCCCCAGAAGCACGGAGGTGGTCCTGGTGAAGCAGTGGACGTTTCCGGTGGCCAGTAGCACGGGGACCTTTAGCCGCGCCACGGCCTCCACGGATAGGGGATCGAGCCTGCGTTCCATGTCGGTCAGGGTGCCGTC
>JAUWQF010000046.1 GCA_030611205.1 Methanothrix sp. | reverse complement strand
GCGGGTTTGTCGGGGACGTGGGGGAAAGCAACACCAATCGCCTCAACCGCCCTCCTCCGCACGCTGCTATCCTCGTCGTTGGCCAGCCTGTGTAGATCCGACCAGGCGGCGGGTTTGTCGGGGACGTGGGGGAAAGCGGCGCCAATCGCACCAGCCGCCCCCTGCCGCACGTTGCGATTCCTGTCGTTGGTCAGCCTGTGCAGATCTGACCAGGCGGCGGGTTTGTCGGGAATATCTGCAAAACTGGTGCGAAGTTGACTGACCGCCTCTATGCGGTCTTCCACCTCATCGCTCGTAGCCGTCCGGTGAATCTCCCTCTGATCGACCAAGCACCTACACCGCTAGCTAGATGGCACCACCCACTTAAAATAGTTTTCAGACAGTTCGAAATCGGCCCGAGGCCACTGTAAGAAGCGCGCCCAGATCCCCGGCAGCATAAACTTTCGGACCCTACTGAACCGCGTCCTTAACCTCGTCCACGATCTTGCCAAAGAAGCCCTTATCCTTCTGCCCGTCCGAGACCTTCTCTTTCCCCTCGCCGAACTCGATGGCCAGCTCTTCCATGAGTTGTTTCTGCCTGGAAGTCAGCTTGGTGGGCGTCTTTACAGCGACCCTCACATGAAGATCTCCCGTGCCGTACCCGTGGAGCCTGGGCATGCCCTTACCCCGCAGCCTGAAGACCGACCCGGTCTGGGTCCCCGCCGGTATCTTGATCCTGGCCTTCTTCCCGTTCAGGGTCGGCACATCGAGGTCTGTGCCCAGGGCGACCCTGGTTATGCTGAGGGGCGCCTCGTGGAAGAGGTCGCCGTCGGACCTCTTGAACTGGGGATGAGGCTTCACGTTTACGAAGACGTAGAGGTCGCCGGGCGCGCCGCCATCCGGGCCAGCCTCCCCTTCGCCCCTCAGCCTCAGGTGCTGGCCTGAGTCGACGCCCTTGGGGACCTTTACGTTGATCTTCCTCATCTGCCTGACCCGTCCCGTGCCGCGGCACTCGGTGCAGGGGTCGGTGATCATCTGGCCTCTTCCTCCACACTGGGAACAGGCGGAAGAGGTCATCATCTGCCCGAACGGCGTGTTCTGGATCCTGGTGGCCTGACCGGTGCCGTTGCACATCGTACAGGTCTTGGGCCTCGTTCCCGGCTTCGCTCCGCTCCCTTTGCAGGTGGGACACTTCTCCATCCGGGGAACCTTTATGGTCGTCTCCAGGCCGGTGGATGCATCCTCCAGGGAGATCTTCAGCTCGTACTGAAGGTCCCTGCCCCGGCCGGGTCCTCGCTGGCGGCGGCCGCCACCGCCGAAGAATATGTCGAAGATGCTCTCTCCGCCGCCGCCGAACCCCCTGAGGAGGTCCTCGAAATCGACGCCCCGGAATATGTCTTCCTGAGAGTACCTGCCGTCTATCCCGGCGTGGCCGAACTGGTCGTACTGTCTCCGTTTGTCCGAATCGGAGAGGACCGCATACGCTTCCGATACTTCTTTGAACTTATCCTCGGCTTTGGGATCGTCCGACCTGTCGGGGTGATACTTCATCGCCAGCTTGCGGAAGGCGCTCTTTATCACCTTCTCGTCGGCGTCCTTGCTCACACCCAGAATCTCGTAGTAATCCCTCTTGTCCGGCATGCGGAAACTCTCCTCTCCTCTCCTCTCCTTCACTCACTCTCTAGGCCTTACCTTACGTCTCGACCTTACTTCTTGTCCTCGTTCACGTACTCATACTCGGCGTCTATGGTCTCGTCCGGACCGCTTTGGGACCCCTGCTCTTGTTGTCCTTGTTCTTGTTGTTCTTGAGCTTGCTGTTCTTGTTGCTCCTGAGCAGCCTTCTGGTACATGGCCGTGGATAGCTCGTATATGGCGTTCTGGAGAGCTTCCGACTTTTCCTTGATCTTCTCGATCTCGCCGCTGGTCAGGGCCTCTTTCGTCTCTTCGATCGCCTTCTCGATCGTCGTCCTCTGGTCGGGGGTGACGACGTCGCCCGCCTCCGTCATGGTCTTCTCCGCGGTGTAAACGAGGGTCTCCGCCTGGTTCCTGGCCTCGATATCTTCCTTGCGCTTGGTATCCTCGCCAGCGTACCGCTCCGACTCCTTGATCTTCTCGTCGATCTCCTGCTGGGAGAGCTTGTGAGGCGCAGTTATGGTGATGGCCTGCTCCTTGCCGGTGGCCATATCCTTGGCGGAGACGTTCAGTATCCCGTTGGCGTCGATGTCGAAGGCCACCTCGATCTGGGGGATGCCCCTCGGCGCAGGAGGTAGGCCCATCAGGGAGAACCGTCCCAGAGATATGTTGTCGTTGGCCATCGGCCTCTCACCCTGGAAGACGTGGATCTCGACGACAGTCTGGTTGTCTGCGGCGGTGGTGAATATGTTGCTCTTCTTGGTGGGGATGGTGGTGTTCCTCTCGATCAATCTTGTAGCCACCCCGCCCAGGGTCTCGATACCCAGGCTGAGGGGCGTCACGTCCAGGAGGAGCAAGTCTTTGACCTCCCCGCCCAGGACACCTGCCTGGATGGCAGCACCGGTGGCCACACACTCCATGGGATCGATACCCCGCTCTAACTCCTTGCCCGTAAAGCTCTTCACGAACTCCTGGACGGCGGGCATCCTGGTCGGGCCGCCCACCATGATTACCTTGTCTATGTCCGTGCCCTCCAGCTTCGCATCCCTCAGGACCTGGGTCAAGGGGCCTCTGCACCTTTCCAGCACGTCTTTTATCAGCTCTTCCAGCTTGGCCCGGGTTACGGTTATGTTAAGATGCTTGGGACCTGTCTGGTCGGCGGTGATGTAGGGCAGGTTGATATCGGTCTGGAGGACCGACGACAGCTCGATCTTGGCGATCTCCACAGCTTCTCTCAGCCTCTGGGTGGCCATGGAGTCCTGGCGCAGGTCCGCTCCCGTATCCTGCTTGAACTTCTCGACCACGTACTCCATCAGCTTCTCGTCCATGTCCCTGCCGCCGAGCTGGGTGTCGCCGCTGGTGGACTTGACCTCGAAGACCCCCTCACCGATCTCCATGATGGTCACGTCCAGGGTCCCGCCACCGAGGTCGAAGACCATCAGGGTGTTTTCCCCTTTCTTATCCAGACCGTAGGCCAAGGCCGCCGCCGTGGGTTCGTTGATGATCCTGACCACTTCCAGACCGGCGATAGTACCCGCGTCCTTGGTGGCCTGTCTCTGGTTGTCATTGAAGTAGGCGGGCACGGTGACCACCGCCTTCTCTACGGGCTCCCCAAGATAGGCCGCGGAGTCCTCCTTGATCTTTCTCAAGATGGCCGCGGATATCTCCTGGGGGGTGTACTCCTTCCCGCGGATCTTGATCCTGTCGTCGGAGCCCATCTTCCTTTTTATCCCCGTCACCGTGCCTTCCGGGTTGGTTACCACCTGCCTCCTCGCGGGTTCTCCCACCAGTTTCTGTCCATCCTCGGTGTAGGCGACATAAGAGGGGAACGCCTTGCCACCGGCGACTATACTGGTGCCCTCGGCGCTGGGGATCATGGTAGGCTTGCCACCGATCAAGACCGCAGCGGCGGAGTTGCTGGTTCCGAGATCTATGCCAATAATCTTAGACAAGTTATCACCTTTTTGAGATTAACGTGGTAATTATTTAAGTTTCCTTTCGTTTGGATACCAATACTTTTGAAAAGCGAACAACCCTGGGTCCGAGGGTATACCCCCGGAGAACCTCTTCGATCACCGTCCCGTCTTCGTGCTCCTCCGACGGGACCTGCATGAGAGCCTCGTGCCGGTACGGGTCAAACTTCTCACCCAATGCCTCGATGGCGGATAGACCCTCTGACTTCAGCACGTCTGTGAGCTGCTGCCGTATCTGCTCTGCCCCTTGGTCGTGCTTGGAGGCTTGGTCGAGGCTGTCCAATACCGGTAACAGCTTTACGACCAACGTCTCAGAGGCGTACCTGGCCAGCTCTTCTTTTTCTCTGGCGACCCGTTTCAACGTGTTGTCCAGCTCGGCCCGGCACCTCAGAAGCTGATCGAGACGCTCCTCGGCCAGCTGGCACGCCTCCTCAAGGCCGGTTTCGGCATCGATACCCGCCTCGGACTCAGCAGCCCCGGACGAAGCCTCTGCATCCTCAGAGCCCTTATCCTGGTCTGCACTCATATCTGCACTCATAAGAAACCCATCGCCTTCGGGTGAGCTGTAAATTGATGGCGGGCAGAAGCACCATCAAGAGACCTTTACATCATCCCCTTGGTGTAGTCGTGTGGGCTCTGACCGGGGCTGGGCATCATCTCTTCCCTCTTCGCCGCGATCACGTCGTCCACCCTCAGCACCACGATGGCCGCCTCGGTGGCGGACTTGATCGCCTGGGTCTTGATCCGGACAGGCTCGACCACGCCCAGCTCCATCATATCAATGGTCCCGCCCTGGCGCACGTCCAGACCGTAACGGTTCGATCCTGTCCCGTGCTTCGATCTCAGCTCCACTATCATGTCGATGGGGTCGAGACCGGCGTTCTCCGCCAGGATCTTGGGTATGGATTCTACGGCATCGGCGAAGGCCTTCACGGCCAGCTGCTCTCGTCCGCTCAGGGACGAGGCGTACTGGCGGAGCCTCTCGGCGATCTCCACCTCTGGTGCGCCTCCGCCAGGAACGATCCTTCCGGACTCCAATACGCTGGCTACCACCTTGAGACCGTCATCCATGGCGCGCTCGATATTGTCCATGGCCTGCTGGGTGGAACCGCGTATGATTATCGAGATCGCCTTCGCGCCTTCACATCCTTCTACGAAGACCATCTTCTTGTCCTTTTTCACCTTCCGTTCCTCGACCAGCCCGGCACGTCCCAGGTCGGCCTCGGTCATCTCCAGGGGGTCACCGATGATCTTCCCGCCGGTGGCCAGGGCCAGAAGCTCCATCTCTTCGTCTGTGACCCGGCGGACCGCGAGGATCTCATGATTGGCCAGGTAGCGAGAGGCGTACTGCCCTATCCCTTGTTTACAGAATACTACCTGGGCCCCGGTGCTGGCGATGGCGTCCACCTGTTCCTTCAGGACATCGTCTTCGCCCTCCCGGAAGCTCTGGAGTGACTCGGCATCGGTGATCCTGATCTTGGCGTCGGTGGTGAGCTTCTTCAGCTCCAGGGTACCGTCCAGGAGGACGATCTTGGCGTCTTCGATCCTTTTTGGCATCTCCGGGTTGAGGCGCTCTTTGTCCAGTACGATGCCGTAGTTTATCTCAGAGTCGCCCACAGAGCCGCCGCTGATCTTGATTACCTTTACCTTATCTTCCACGTCCACCTTGCCGTTCTCTTCGATGGCGATGGCGCCGTCGACGCAGATATCGGAAAGCTCGTGCTTGAAAACCTCTATCCCTTTCCCGGTCATCGCCGTCTCGGCGATCCTTTTGAGGCTCTTTCTATCGTCCTTGGAGATCTCGATCGCCATCTCGTCCAGGACCTGGTGAGCCTTCTTCCGCGCCTCCTTGTAGCCCTCGATGATCACCGTGGGATGGACGCCTTGGTCCATCAGCTTCTCGGCGTTGGCCAGAAGCTCGCCGGCGAGGATCACCGCGGTCGTGGTGCCATCACCCACCTCATCGTCCTGGGTCCGGGCCACCTCCACGATCATCTTGGCCACAGGATGCTGGATATCCATCTCCCAGAGTATGGTCGCCCCGTCGTTGGTGATTACCACATCTCGATCGCTCTCCACCAGCATCTTGTCCATGCCTTTGGGTCCCAGGGTGGTCTTCACCGCATCTGCCACAGCCCTCGCGGCGAGGATGTTATTGCGCTGAGCGTCACGACCCCTGTCACGTGTATGTCCTTCTTTCAATATTATCATCGGATTGGTACTCAAACCAGCCAAATCAAGTCCTCCCCATCTTTCTGCCCACCAGCAGTTTGAAGTTCTATATAAGCATTGCGCGGTGGGGTCATGCCATTTATCTATATAGACTATATAGGAAAACGCTATATATGGATGTTCTCGAAGCCCAGGCGTGTGAACGGATCTGCCAAATCCGAGACAAACCTACTTCTTATAGCGATATGTTTACTTCTTCTGACGGCCGGATGCGTGGAAAAGGGGGCCGAAAAAGAGAGCCTGGTGATCACCGGATCGACCACGGTTCTTCCCGCGATAGCGAGGGCCGCGGAGGTCTTCAACCCCATGCAAGAGGAGATCACAGTCCAAGTCAGCAGCGGAGGTTCTGGTCGGGGGATCCAGGACGTGGCCACCGGACTTGCCGATATCGGCATGGCCTCCCGGAAGGTCAAGACATCGGAGGTGGATCTCTTTGGCGACGGCTTCGTGGAACATCTGATCTGCTACGATGCCATCGGTATCGCGGTCAGCAAGGATATCTACGATGCCGGGGTGACCAGTCTATCCACCGAAGATATAGCTGGAATCTATAGAGGCGAGATCACCAACTGGATGGAGCTCGGTGGTCCTGACATGCCGATCCTCTCCGTCGCCAGGGTTCCTGGGTCGGGCACCGGAGACACCTTCAACGAGGTGATCATGGGCAGCATCAGGGCCGAAACGGAGGGTGTGGGGGTCAACACCATGGAAAACGCCGAGATCAAGACGTTGCTCGTCCAGAGCAACAAAGCCATCGGCTACCTCGGCCTGGGATACGCCAAGACGGGAAAGATCGGGTTGGTGGAGCTGGACGGGGTCTACCCCTCTCTGGAAAACGTAACGAGCAGAAACTACAAGCTCTCGAGGCCTCTCTATCTCTATACCTGGAACGGTACGAGCGAGACCGAAGCGAAGTTCATCGAATTCGTCTTAGGTGACGAAGGGCAGACTATAATGGATGAGGTGGGCTTCATCCCTGTTTAGGCTTCGACTCGTCGACACGACGAAGACGCACGTTTTGTCTGTAGCGGAGATATAAGTGTGGCGTTCAAGATAGAAACGAAGAAACTGAACCTCTGGTACGGCGAGAACCACGCCCTGAAAGACATATCCATGGGCATAAGAGAGAGCGAGATCACCGCGCTGATAGGGCCGTCCGGATGCGGCAAGTCCACCTTTATCCGATGTCTCAACCGCATGAACGATCTGGTGGATATCGTCAGGATAGAGGGCACGGTCCTCTACAACGAGATGGACATCTACGACAAGGATATGGATGCGGTGGACCTGCGCAAGAGCATAGGAATGGTCTTTCAGAAGCCCAACCCCTTCCCGATGTCCATCTACGACAACGTAGCCTACGGCCCCAGGATCCATGGGCTCCGCAACGTAGATAAAATAGTAGAAGAGAGCTTGAAAGACGCAGCTCTGTGGGGAGAGGTCTCCGACCGGATGCAGAAGCCTGCCATGGGGTTGAGTGGTGGACAGCAGCAGAGGCTGTGTATAGCCAGAACACTGGCCATGAAGCCCGACGTTATCCTCTTCGACGAGCCCTGCAGCGCCCTGGATCCCATCTCTACCGGGAAGATCGAAGAGCTCATGGATGCGCTCAGGGGAAAGTACACCCAGATCATCGTGACTCACAACATGCAGCAGGCCGCCAGGGTATCGGACTACACCGCCTACTTCTTGCTGGGCGAGCTGATAGAATACGAGAAGACAAAAGACATTTTCGAGATGCCAAAGGAGAAGAGCACGGAGGACTACATAACCGGGCGTTTCGGATGACAGCAGAGGGGAAGGGGTGATGAGTCCTTATAGAGAGCGTTATCGGAGCGAGCTTCGCGAGCTCAGAAGAGATGTGGACAAGCTGCTGGCCATAGTAGATTTGGCTGTGGAAAGATCGGTCGAAGCCCTCCGCGATTATGATATGGATAAAGCCAGTGATGTAATCCAAAACGACCAGATCATAGACGACCTCAACTTGAAGATCGAGAAGAGATGCATGAGGCTGCTGGCGCTACAGCAGCCCATGGCCAAGGACCTGAGACTGATAATCGCCATACTGAAGATAGGCATCGACCTGGAGAGGATAGGTGACATGGGGGTGGACATAGCCAGGGTAGTAATCCACTCGAAGAACAAGGTCCACGTGAAACGCCTGGAGAACATCCCCCGGATGGCGGAGATATCCAGGCAGATGCTGGCCCAGGCGGCGAAGGCATTCCGGGAGAACGATGCCGAGCTGGCAAGAGAGACGACCAAGAGGGACTACGAGGTAGACACCCTCTACGAGAAGGTGAGAGATTCCCTCTTCAGGATTATAGCCGAAAACCCCGCCCTTATCGACGATGCCATGCCCCTCTTCCTGGTGAACAGGCATCTCGAGCGCATTGGAGACCACGTGTGTAATATATGTGAGAGCATTATATATATGGTCGAAGCGAAGAGAGAACATCTGAACTAGGTGAACATGGAGACGAGAAAGGTACAGAGAACGGGAAAGTCGACCTTCATCGTATCCCTGCCGAAGGCATGGGCGGTGAAGAACGATATCAGCGCAGGGTCCCTCATCTACATCAACCAGAGCGATAACGGGTCTCTCGTTCTGTCCCCCGACAGATCCGAGCGAGACCTGAACATCAGGCTGGATATCGGGTCCAAGGTGGGCGATCCGCTGATTAGGGACATAATCGGGTGTTACATCTCGGGATACCGGGAGATAGAGGTCACCTCGCCTGGCATGACCGCCGCCCAGAAGAAGGATATCCATCAGATAGTCCAGAAGCTCATCGGCCCGGAGATCCTGGAGGAGACCGTCAACAAGGTCCTGATACAGGATCTAATCAACCCGGAGGAGCTCCACTCGGAGAAGGCCCTCATGAGGATCAGGACCGTCGTCAGGTCGATGATTCAAGACTCGATCAAGGCGTTGGTGACTAACGACAAGGAGCTGGCGGCGGACGTCATCCAAAGGGACGACGATGTCGACAGGCTTTACCTTCTGATATCTCGCCAGTTTACGGAGATACTGAGGAGAGGCTCCGTGAAGCAGGAGACCCTGAACCCCCTCACGGCCTTCAGCTACACCCGGGCGGCGACGAACCTGGAGAGCATCGCAGATCATGCCACCCGGATCGCCGAGATCGTGGTCGGGTGCAACTGCGACTTTCCCCAGGACCTGGTGGACGAGATGGGGCAGCTGGACTCTATATTTGTAGGATTGATCGAGGAATCCATATCCTCTCTCCTTCAGCTCAACTCCGACAAGGCGAACGAGATCATCGACCGGTGCCTCCAGGCACGCAAGCTCATCGCCCAGATCGTGCCCGGCGATAATTCTGTAAAGAAGCACGAGGAAACGCTTATCCGGCTGGTGATCACCAGCATCGAGCGTATGCTGGACTACATCACGAATATCAGCGAGCTCACCATCAACCTGTGCCAGTCCGGGCGCTCCTCCGAGGCGGTTTGATCTGCACACGGGCGAAGATCTCTCCAGAGACGATCTCATAGCCCTCCAGCGAGACATAGCCTCCCGGGTCGTCCTGGAGGACGGCTACTCTCTGGGGGTGGTGGCCGGCATGGATATGACCTCCATAGAAGGGGAGGACGGCTCTGCGACGATAGTCTCCGGAGTGGTCGTCCTCGATCCTTCGCACAGGGTTCTGGAGCGGGCCCACGTCGTCTTTGAGACGAATCGTCCTTACGTTCCGGGTTTGCTATTCTTCAGGGAGGGGGCGGTGGCCCTCCAGTCGGTGATGCGGCTGAAGGCCAGGCCGACCTTCCTCTTCGTGAACCGGTGCGGCATCAACCATCCCCGGATGGCGGGGCTGGCATCTCATCTGGGGGTCCTCTTAGAGATGTCCACGATAGGGGTGACAAAGAGCGTGCTCTGCGGGTCTTTCTCCCCCCCGGACCGGGTCGGCGATGCATCGCCCCTTCTGTACAGGGGACGAAAGGTGGGCCACGTCTTCTTCTCGAAGAAGGACTGCAGGCCTATCGTGGTGGCACCCGGCCACTTGGTATCGATGCGATCGACCCTGGACCTGGTCCGCCACCATCTGGCCGGTCACAGGCTCCCGGAGCCGTGCCAGGTGGCCCACCGGTACGTCAAGGAGATCAAACGCCGGACGATGGGCCATCTGCCGGGCCACGATTCGCCTCCAAGTCCAGGAGCATCTTCTTCAGGTTCGTGCCTGGGCCGTAGCCACCGATGCCGTTAACCGCAACCACCCGGTGGCAGGGTATGATCAGGGGGACGGGGTTTGCAGCCAGGGCCCTGCCCACCGCCCTGGCCGCGCCATGACGACCGAGCCTCTCTGCGACCTGGCCGTAGGTCATGGTCTCGCCCCAGGGTATGGATGCCACCACATCCAGGACCTCTATGTGGAACTCGGTCAGCGTGGATAGGTCGAGGATGTCTTCCGGAAGACCATATTCTTCTTCTTCTTCTCGGGCCGGGTTTCTGAGGAGCTCTCGTATGCGATCAGATAGGTCCTGCGGGAGGGGTCGATCCGGTGGATAGCGGGAAAATCGGGTTATTCTTATCCTGCCACCACGTCTTTCTAGCACGAGGTAAAGTCCCAGCGGCTCCAGGAATACGCCTTCTCCGGTCATGACGGTCGCAGACCGGTCAGATCCTCTATGGAGGGGCAGGTGCCCATGGGAACTATCTCTGCGTCGAGGGTCTCCGTATCCAGAAGAGCTACCGTCTTCCGGCCGGTGAAATGACCCCAGACCTCGCCGGGGTTGATCAACAGGGTCTCGCCTCTCTGGATGGCGAAGTGGTGGTTGTGTCCTCTTATTACCACGTCGTAGCGGCCGCCCTCAACCAGCCCCTGGACTATAGACTCGTAGGTCCCATGGAGCAGGGCGATCTTAAGGCCGTCTACCTCGATCTCACCGAAGTCGTCGAGGAACTTGCCTCCCACCCGGGCAAAGTCGTGCTTCAGTCCAACCCGGTCGCCGTCGTTGTTCCCGTAGACGAGCTTGAGGTCCGCTTCAGAGCGTTTGAAGGCGTAGCTCATCCCCGGGGCGATAACGTCTCCAGCATGCAGTATCATATCCGCGTTCCGCTCCTGGAAGATCTCCAGCGCCTGGATCACGCCGGGAAAGTTATCGTGAGAATCAGACATTATACCGATCATCATAATATCACAGCCGTATGCAAAATGCCGGACCGACCGTGCCGGCAGGGCTAGATATCGAGATCTTGACTTATAGGTTTTGATATGGTGACCCGACCAGCCGGAACCTATCGGTTTGGTCTGAAAATAGGTAACATGACCATCAATTTTCATCGTCATGGGTGGCCCCTGGGCCATGAGCGTTTCTTGTGAATCAAGTGATTTTTGGGTCTATATTTTATCTTTGTACTCCCTGAAACCATCAACCAGTTGCCTAAATGAGGTGGGCTTGTATTTCTCAAAGCTGTCCTTGTCCACATAAACAAAATCATGTTCTTTGTCATGCTGTACCCGGTTGACATCTTCGCACCATTGCCGCAACCTCTGCATCTTGAGCGGCACGTCCAGATCTTCCTGTCCTTTGGTCTCAACGATGAACACTTTTTTGTTCGCCATTTTAACCACGAAGTCTGGGTAGTAGTTTGAGATATCACCGTCCGCGTTCACATAGTCCAGCTTGAAATTAACAGCCAGATAATTTTTGGCGTAGGAAACCACATCCTCGCATTCTTCCAGAAAAGCTGCAAACAGCAGTTCAAAATGACTGTCCCCGATGATGCGGTTGAAGACGCTCTTTTTGGGCATGAGGTAGTCTTGATCCTTGGCCATGAAGGGGCGCGTCTGCCGCAGCTTGATAGTGTCGCGTATTTTGACACCGCCTTTGTCTTGCACGGTGAGCGCGTTGATCGCCTTCTTGAATGTCTCAATCACGGTTTTGGTGGCGGCCGGTTCTGACAGGTTGCGCAGGGTGTTGGGGTTTTCCAGGTCTACCGGCCGGTCAAACAATTCATCCCGCACAAAGGCTTTGACCTTGCCGTACAGCACGTCATAACCGCTGACCAGTCGCAACTCCTTCATGATGGTCTGGGCAAAGTAGGCGATGACGTTGTGGTAATCGGCGATGCCCGCCGTATCGAGGAGGGTTGTGTGCGTGATTTCGCCGGTGGTGATGTCTCTGAAGACGATTTCGCGCTGTTGTTCTTCGGTGAACGATAGATAGTCGACTTTGTTGTGATCCAATGCCGCCACATCTAGATTGGCCAGGTTTTTGTATTCCCGATAGATGCGTGGCGTCAGAACTGGGATCTCAATATCTAGCGCCTCAATGTCTTTTTTGACGTTCTCATTGTCGATCTCCACAACCAGAGGGGTCTTTGCCCCTGTATCTTCGCCCATCGGTTTGCGTTCCAGCACCACGCCTTCCACTTGGATGGATTTTACGAAGTCCATAAAGGCCTTCGTGCCGACCACGCTGACGTATTCCTCTAAGCCTCCAGGGTACATTTTACGCAGGCCGCGTCCCAGTGTCTGTTCCGGCAGTATGTTGCTCTTGGCTGAATAGGCACGCAGGCCGACGATGGTGGCAACGTTGCGCACATCCCACCCCTCATTGAGCATCATCACGGAGACGATGGCTTTGTAGGGGCTATCCCAACCGTCAATCTCGTTGGCCTGCTGGCGTAGTTTTTCTAGCTCTTCTTTGGCTTTGCCGGATCGCGCTTCGGAAATCTCGCCGTTTTTCTTGGTATGAATGACCAGCACTGCGCCCCGCAAGTCGGAGTAGTTGCTCTCCAGGTATTCGGCGACGTCATCGCAGTCGCGGGTGTCGTCGGTCATCACGAAGAGAATGGCTTTCTTATTCATCTTTTCGTGTTCTTCGTAGGCTTTGCGCCACTCGATCACTCCCAGGCGAAGGTAGTCGGCGTATTTCTCGGTGTACTTGGCACTCTGGCGTTCTACCAGTTTGTCGCAGCTGGCGTCATCGGGCAAGACAGGATGTTTGACGACGTTTTGCGAGATGGCTTCTACCAGCGGGTAATCGGTCACGGTCTGCACAAAGATGGCACCGTTGTTGTGTTTTGGCGTGGCGGTCGTGTCTATTTGCAGGGAGAGGGCCGACCCTTTTAGTTTAAGGCGGTTGTGGATGTCCTCGATGGATTTGAACCAGGCCATGCGCGGGTCGTGGATGTGGTGCGCCTCGTCGTTGAGGATCATCAGTTCGTCGATATCACGCACAATCATTCCCAGGTCCACCTTGGAATCGGTAGTCGCGCCGGTAGGACGTTTGCCCAGGAAGTAATCCATCGTGTTCTCGTCATCGGGCGATGCGGGGATGTCGTCGCCAGCGTAGACGCGGTGGATGTTGGTCAGGAATATGTTGCCTGTGGGGCGAGTGACGCGTACTTCGTCCTGCACGTGCAGGGTAAGTTGAAAATCGTCACGCCAGTTGCGACCGCCCACGCCGTTGTCAGGGATGACCGGGTCTTCAAAGAAGATGCTTAGCCCCTCAAAATCCTTTTTGATGCGATCCAGAACGATGATGTTGGGAGTGATTACCAGGAAATTGCGAGAAAGCTCTGACTCCGGTTCGTACAGTTTGTGGTAGAAACTCCAGGCCAGCACCAGACCTAACACCTTGGTCTTGCCTGAGCCGGTCGCCATTTTCACAACGAAGCGCCGCCAGCTCTCGTCGAACATGCCAGGGGAGACCAAGCCAGAACTGTCGAAGCGCATCAGGTCGTACTTGTCCTGCACGCCTGCTACGTCGTACAGGTAGATGATAGACTCCACCGCCTCGCGTTGGGCGAAGTAATACTGAAACTCGGCCATCGTTCCATCGGCCTTGGGCAACATGTGCCGGGTTTTGAACCACCAGTTTAGCAGGCTCTTGCTGGTGTCGGTTGCACCCTCGTAGCCGCTGTCGCGCCATTCCTTCACCTTCTTGCGAAGTTCCGAGACCAACGGCGGCATGAGTTTGTCCATGCTGGTCTCTCGTAGGGCTTCGTCGGCTGGGAACCATCGGACGGCTGGGTCGAGGATGGCGTGGGGGGATTCGGGAAAGTTGGGATGTAGAGCCATATTCTTAAAATCTCCACTTTTCATTTTCCATAAACGCTTCCAGGTTCAGGCATGGTATGTCAAAGTGTTCGCATACATTGGGGATCCTTGCCGCGTTCGGTTTCTTGACTTCTTGTGTGACGACACATCCTTCTTTAAGAGCCTGGGCCTTTGCGATCACGAAAGGATCGGCGACAGGGTTGCCTTGAAGCTGTTCTTTTTTCCTAACAAGCATTTGGAAATGAGTAATCTTGAAAATCTCAGCAACAAATCTCAATTCGTCAGTTGTTGGTGTAAGAAAGGATTCACGATGACCTTTCACCCAATCGGATAATCGGTCACCATGTCCTCCAAGCTCATTTCTGACTTCCGAAACTGAAATAATGCGGTGTTCCGAGACGAGAGCATCGAAATTCTCCCAAAGCGACGGGAAGCGATCGGGGTAATAATACCTGAACAGATCGATCAAGGGGCTGCTATCGAATACATATATCATGCCGTCGCCCCTCTGGGGAACAACAGATTTTCCATGCCGGGGACATTTTTAACCTTCACCCCAAGATAATCCGCCAATTGTTCGACGGAGATTCTATTTTGATAATACCGGCTGAAAGCTGTCTCCAGGTATCGCTCTCCAAGATAGGCGCCCATGGTCTTGTAATAGTCGCCGCCCGTACCCGAACTCGTTTTGGCACATTGTGTCCAGTCTCGGGCTTTTTCTTCGTAAACCGCTTGCTCTACTAATTTCCTGTCAAGCAGTTTTCTGAGAATGACTTCTCTGCTGACATGATAAGTCTCAGCCAGTTCTTGGATTGATTCATCATTGATGGCTATGCCTCTTATTCTATGCTCAAAGTCACGCCTGGGAACAAGAAACTCTCCAGTGAACTGGTTGCAGAGAACTTCGATTCGGCGACTGTCTCCCACCAGGTGATCAAGATAATC
The DNA here is from genome assembly GCA_030611205.1 of Methanothrix sp. Classification (GTDB taxonomy): domain Archaea; phylum Halobacteriota; class Methanosarcinia; order Methanotrichales; family Methanotrichaceae; genus UBA204. Next base: position 1,063 of record JAUWQF010000046.1, on the reverse strand, counting down.
GTCAAGTGGTGTGTCAATGCCGCCGGTCCGAAACAGCAAATGCGCCAACTCATGGAAAAGCGTGAATATCTGTCGGCTCTTTGACTGGCTATTGTTCACGTAAATGATGGGGAATTGCTCATCATACAAACAAAATCCTGAGAATTCCTCGACCCGGAAGGCGTCTTTGAAAATAAAGACCCCATGTTCTTCCAGCACATCCCGCCAGACTTTAAAGGCCTCCTCGCTATTTCGCCATTGACTTTGCCTTGCCAGGTCGATTCCCAGATAGTCACGAACTGTGGCAGCCATTTCTTCGGATGACACCCCGGGGTCAAATGACAAGTCTTGGACAATATGCCGTGAGGCCAGGTTGGCATTGTCGTAGAGTTCAGCAAGATTGAGTTGCATAGCTCTCGCCTTGCGGATCAGGAAGCGTATCCGTTCCGGCAGCCGTTCGATTGCATAATCGGGCAAGGTGCGAAATGATTGTTTTGGCGTTTCCTCCTGCGGCGGTTCTGGGAAGAAAAACAGCGCCAGTGGCCGCTTGTAGATCTCGTAGGCGATACGTTCCAATTGGGAATATGACGGGCTGTCCTCGCCACTCTCCCAGGACAGGACTATTTCCGCCGTAACGCGTTTGCGTTTCATCTTTCGGACCACATCATCTACACTCAAACCGGCTGTTTCTCTGGCCCATTTGAGCAGATCAGGATTAACGGGAATCGACTCCCTCATATTGTCACCTCAACAATGGTCATGGTGTCGTTGCCAAAGATGTCCACCACTTTTACGGCCAGTTTGCGCCGCCCGGGCTTGCATTCGTGAAAGACGCTGGTCAGCTCCAGGGAGCGATCTTTCTTGGTGCGGAAGGATTGCCATTCGTTCTCGAAGATGTAATCTCCCGTCCACACCTCTTCCCAATCGCCGCCGTCGGGGCTCTTTACGCGCACGATCTCGTGCTTGCTCTCGAAGTTGAAGTCCACCGCCCAATAGTCAATCCAGTCGGTCCAGTTCTGGGTGAGCACCTCGCGGCGGACGATGCCGTCCTTGTCCTTGCTCACTTTGGCGATCTAGCCGCGCT